>JBAZOD010000013.1:0-18259 GCA_041648955.1 Patescibacteria group bacterium | reverse complement strand
AGATTTTGGATAACCCTTGACCAGGCTTTTACTTTGGTAATGTTTGCCCTGGAGAATATGGAGGGAGGAGAAATATTTGTGCCGAAGATTCCAAGCATGAAATTGGTTGATTTGTTTGATATTATTGCCCCGGGAATTGAAAAGGAAATAATAGGGATTAGGCCGGGAGAGAAACTCCATGAAGTTTTATTAACCGAACAAGAATCTTTGCATTCAATCGAATTGAATAATTATTATGTTATTTTGCCAGAGTTTATTTCTCCAGAAAGATATGAGAAATATTATGATATGGGGAAAAAAACAGAACCTCATTTTAGATTCTCCAGCGAAACAAATAACGATTGGATTTTAGGTGAACAATTAATGGATTTGATAGTATCTAAGGATATATAAATGTATAAGGATAATAAACAAAAAATTGTCGCTACAATAGAAGCAAGGATGACATCAACAAGGTTGCCTGGCAAAGTTTTATTGCCTCTTGCCGGGAAGCCAGCTCTAGAAAGAATAATTGAAAGATTGAGGCGTAGCAAATATTTAGACGAAATTATAGTGGCAACTACCATAAATGATTTTGATAATCCTGTAGTTGAATTGGCGCAAGAGCTAGGAGTGAAATTTTATCGCGGAAGCGAAGAAGATGTTTTGGGGAGAGTGTTAAATGCTACCCAATCAGTAAAAGGAGATATTGTTGTGGAGGTAACGGGGGATTGCCCATTGGTTGATTGGCGTCTGATTGATAGGGGGATAGAGGAATTTTTTGAAAATGATGTAGACTATGCTTCAAACATTGTGAATCTTTCCTATCCTATCGGTTTGGATGTTCAGGTTTTTAAAATAGAAGCTTTGGTAAAAGCAGATAGGGAGGTCAAAGATCAGATAGAGAGAACCCATGTTTCCTATTATATTTATAATCATCCGGAAATTTTTAATATTTTAAATTGGGCAGCGGAAAAAGAGTGTACTTGGCCGGACTTGCGCCTCACCCTAGATGAAAAAGATGATTATTTATTGCTTTCTAAAATTTATGAAAAAATTTGGCTAGAAAATGAGGATTTTTCTTATAAAGATATAATAAAATTTTTAAGAGATAATTCTAATTTATTAAATATAAATAAAAATGTCAGAAGGAAGAGCCCAACAGAAGGATAAATTTAGAGCTATTATTGTTGGCGCGGGGAACATAGCTTCTGGCTTTGATTCACCAAAAGAAAAAACAGTCTTAACCCACGCGCATGCTTATACCAAAAATAAGGAGGTGCAGTTAATTGGCTTTTATGATATTGATATTAATAAAGCTAGAAGAGCGGCCAAGAAATGGAATTGCCAGTATTTTTCTGAGTTAGGAGAAGTATTTGAAAATGTTGAGCCTGATATAGTAAGTGTTTGCGTGGATACTAAAAATCATTTTCAAGTATTAAAAGAACTCGTTAAATATAAGCCGAGATTAGTGGTTTGTGAAAAACCACTAACCGAGAATATACAGGATGCAGAAAAATTGTTAAAAATTTATAAAAATAATAATATTCCGATTTCAGTTAATTACTTAAGACGTTTTGACAAAACCGTAAATAATATTAAAAGAGAAATTGAGAGTGGCAAATTAGGAAAGATACTTTGCGCTTCAGGAATTTATTCTAAAGGCTTGTTAAATTATGGTTCTCATCTAATAGACATTTGTTCTTTTTTGTTCGGTGATTTTAAGAAAGGAAAAGTGAATTATTCAATGGCTGATTATGATGAAAAAGATAGGAGTATAGCTGGTTTTTTGGAATTTAAAAAATGCAAACAATTCAATCTAATGATTGGCGATTCAAGAAGATATTCCATGTTTGAACTTGATATAATTTTTGAAAAAGGTAGAATTAAATTTTTTGATTTCGGACATAAAATTTCTCGACAGACAGTGTCGGATGATTCAAGATATAAGGGGTATAAAAGTTTAGATAAATTGTTAATCAAACAAACAGAGCTTTATAACTCGTTCCCGAAATTGGTTAATAACGCTATAAAATTTTTAAAAAAAGAAGAAAAATTATTATCTGATTTATCAAGCGCATACCAAACGCAAAAGATTTGTAATTATTTATCAAATTTAGATAAAAAAAATGTCTAATTTAGCAATAAACGGCGGGAAACCCATAAGAAAAAAGATGTTTCCACCGTATAAGACAATTGGTAAGGAAGAAAAAAAAGCAGTTAATCGGGTTTTGGACTCAGGAGTTTTATCTCGTTATCTAGGAGCTTGGCATAATGATTTTTATGGCGGTCCGGAAGTAAAATTATTTGAGAAAGAATGGGCAAAATATTTTGGAGTTAAACACGCCATAGCCGTAAATTCTTGTACTTCTGGTTTACAATGCGCCATGGGTGCAATTGGCATTAATCCCGGAGACGAAATAATAGTTTCGCCATACACTATGGCCGCTTCAGCAACGGCTCCGTTGTTATATGGGGGTATTCCTGTTTTCGCGGACATTGAAAAAGAATATTTTTGTCTTGATCCAAAATCAGTTGAGAAGAAAATTACTTCGCGCACCAGAGCGATAATAATAGTCGATATTTTTGGGCAACCTTATAACGTTGACGCCTTAAGAAAGATAGCCCAAAAACATAATTTAAAAATTATTGAAGACTGTGCGCAAGCCCCCGGAGCAAAATATAAAAATAAATTCGCCGGCACCTGCGGAGATATTGGGGTTTATTCTTTAAATTATCATAAACATATTCACACCGGCGAGGGTGGTGTAATTGTGACCAATAATGATGAATTGGCGGAACGACTAATGTTGATAAGAAATCACGCCGAAGCGGTTGTAGAGAATAAGGGCTTCAAAAATTTGGTTAATATGGTTGGTTTTAATTTTCGTTTAACAGAAATTCAGGCCGCGATTGGTCGAGTGCAATTAAAAAAATTAAGAAAATTAGTTGCGGATAGAGTTAAAAACGCTAATTACTTATCGAAAGAATTATCAAAAATTCCGGGGATAAAGCCGGCAAAGATTCGCCAGGGGGCAACCCACGTTTTTTATCAACTGGTTTTTCTTTTTAATGAAGATAAGATTGGTGTCAACAGAGATAAATTTGTCAAGGCGGTCAAGGCGGAGCTACCGCCAACCAAACTTCGCGAATTGGAGGGGGTATTAATAGCTTGCGGTTATGTTAAGCCGTTATATTTACTTCCGGCTTTTCAAAATCGTTTAGCCTTTGGCAGTAAGGGCTATCCCTTTAATTCTGAGTATTATAAGGGAAAGGTGTCATATAAAAAAGGAATATGTCCGGTAGCTGAAAGAATGCACGAGAAAGAGCTTTTTACCCTTGAGCTTATGAGACCGACAATGGACAAAAAAGATTTAGATGATGTGGTTAGAGCTTTTAAAAAGGTTTACAAATTTAGAAATGAATTAATATAAAAATATGAAAAATTCTTTTATAATAGGAAAAAAAATTTATCTCCGGCCGATTGTTAAAAAAGATCTAAATGAAAATTACAAAAATTGGTTTAACGATGCCGATGTTTGCATGTTTAATTCTCATCATCGTTTTCCAAACTATAATGAGGATATGCTTTATTATTATAAAAAAGTTATAAAAACAAGAAATAATTTAATTTTGGCTATTATTGATAAAAAAACAGATTCGCATGTTGGCAATATCTCTTTGCAAAATATTAATTATATTGATAAAGCTGCGGAATTGGCAGTTATTATTGGAGATAAAAAATTTTGGGGGAAAGGTATCGGAAAAGAAGCTGGAAATTTGATTTTAAAGCACGGATTTAACGATTTAAATTTGCATAGAATTTCTTGCGGAACTTCCAAAGAAAATAAAGGTATGCAGGGGTTGGCGGGATCTCTTGGTTTCAAAAGGGAGGGTGTGCTAAGGGAGGCGCTTTATAAAAATGGGAGATATAATGATATAATAAACTATGGTTTGTTAAAAAAAGAATATGAAAAAAAAGGTTTTGGTCGTTAGTACTAGCGGTGGGAGCGCTGAAATATTAACGGCTTATATAAAAAAGAATGTTAGTCAATTTAATTTTATTTGCTTGGTTAATGAGCCAGCGCGAACGGTTTTTACCAGGAAAGGTTTAAAGAAGATTATTTATTCTGATGTAAAAAAAATTAAAAGTTTACTAGATAAGAAAAAAATAGAAATGGTTTTAACCGGAACGAGCAGGAATGATCCCCTTGATTTAGAATATATTAACTATGCTAAGGAGAAAAAAATAAAATCAGTTGTATTTCTTGAACATTGGGTCAACTACCGAGAAAGGTTTGGGTATCCTCAAAAAAATTGGCGGGAAAAATTGCCAAATGAAATATGGGTTGGAGATAAATATGCTTTTAAGATGGCGAAAAAATTATTTTCTGGTTTAACTGTGAAGTTAGTTCCAAATCCTTATTTTACAGAAGTAAAAGAAGAGTATAAAATTGCCAAAAAAAATTATAAAAAGGAGGATAATATTTTAATTATTGGGCAACCTTTTGCAGAGGGCGAAGAGTATAAAGTTTTTAATGATTTTTTGAATTTTTTTGCAAGCAAGGGTTTTAAAGATAAGATTATATTAAGACTTCATCCATCTGAAGATAGAAATAAGTATAATTCCATAATTTCCAGTTGTTCGAATAGATTATCTATTAAAATTTCTAGGAACAAAAATCTTGTTAAAGATTTAATACAAAGTTCTTGCGTTTTGGGTATTAATAGCATGGCTCTATATGTAAGCGCTTTATGTGGGAAAAAGGTAGTAAGCCTCGTCTTAAAAAATAAAGACCATTTCCGGTTGCCGTTCAATAATATAAATAAAATATTTAAAGTTGAAGATATAAGTAAATTTATATAACTCTAAAAATATTAATAAGATTGTTTAAAATTACAAAATATATGACACAAAAAAATATAAAAAAGGAAAAAAATCAATTTATATATAAATTTGAGAAAGAAGATGTAAATAAAAAATTAGGGAAAATCTTCGGCCCTAGATTTCAGAAATATAGGGAGGATTTTGACAAAACTCAAAGATATATGGAAACTAATTTTATCCCTGATTTTCCCCTGATGATATCTATGGAGTTTGTTAATAGATGTAATTTAAATTGTGTAATGTGTTATAAGGAGCATCATTTTAAGCCGAAAGCAGAATTAAGTTTAGAAGTTATTGATAAAGTTTTAGAAGAATCTAAAAAGCACGAAATGCCATCAATAACTTTGGGTTTGGGTTCTGAGATTTTATTATTTAAAGATATGAATAAGGTAATTGAAATGGTTGCGGAAGCTGGTATAATGGATGTTTTTTTCGCTACCAATGCGGCCCTGTTAAATGACAAAATTATTAAATCTTTAGTTGATAATAAGATTTCTAGATTTAGAGTTTCTATAGATGCAGCTACAGAGGAAACATATAATAAAGTGAGGAGAGTGCCGGTTTTAAAAAATGTTGAAGCTAATATTAATAAATTAATTGATTATAGGAACAAAACGAAAAGTCTTTTGCCCGTTGTTAGACTTTCTTATGTAATAATGGATATAAATAAACATGAGACAGAGCAATTCATTAATAAATGGAAAGATAAAGTTGATTATATTGATTTTCAAAGATATATGGACCTTGGCCATGTTGATAATCTTAAAAAATTAGATGATAATGAGAAAGAAGTTATTAAAAATTCTTTTTGTTCCCAACCTTTTTATAGCTTAAATATATGGGCGAATGGTGATGTGAGCCCATGTTGCACATTTTATGGTAAAAAATTATTATTGGGCAATGTATATAAAGATAAACTCGAAGATATTTGGAGAGGAGAAAAAATTAAGAAATTGCGGGAGGAGATAAAAAATAAAAAATTTAATAGCATATGCCAAAATTGCTTATATTATAGAGATAGGCAAATAGTGGATGAACAATTTGAATAATTTAAATATTAATAATATGGATAGAGAAAACAATTTTCCTAAAGAAATAAAAATTGGCGCTAAATTAGTTGGCGAAAATCATCCAGCTTTAATTATCGCAGATATTGGCGCCAATTTTGACGGTGACTTAGAAAAGGCGAAAAAATTAGCTAAGGCCGTTAAAGACGCTGGCGGCGATGTTGTAAAAATTCAAAGTTTTTTAGCCAACAAAATAGTTTCTGGAAAGGGTTTTTCTTCTATGAAACTTAAGGGAGTACATGGCAGTTGGGGCAGACCGGTTGATGAAATATTTAAAGAAGTTGAATTTCCGCGGGAATGGCATAAGGAATTTTTTGATTATTGTAAAGAAATTGGCATAATGGTTTCTTCGTCGCCTTATGATTTCGAAGCCGTGGATTTAATGGAAAAGTTGGACGTTGATTTTTATAAAATCGGTTCTGGAGATATAACTTGGCATGAGATGCTAGAATATATTGCCAAGAAGGGGAAACCGGTTATTTTAGCCACCGGTGCCAGCACTTTAACCGAGGTTGATGAAGCGGTTAAAACAATTGAATTAACTGGCAATAATAATTTAATTCTTCTTCAATGTATAACCAATTATCCTTCAAAAATAGAGAGTGCAAATCTAAATGTTTTGGGAACCTATCAAAAAGATTTTGATATTATTACTGGATATTCTGACCATACTCCCGGGGATGTTGTTGTTTTGGGAGCAGTTGCTCTCGGAGCTAAAGTTATAGAAAAACATTTTACCTTAAATAAAGAAGATAAGGGCCCAGACCACCCGCATTCCATGAATCCTGAGGAATTTTACCAAATGGTAAAACATATCCGCCAATTAGAGTCAGCTTTAGGAACTGGAGAAAAAAACGTTGTTGAAGAAGAGTTTGAAACGGTTATAGTTCAGCGCCGTTCACTTTATGCAAAAAACCCTATTCAAGAAGGGGGAGCTATTAAAAAGGAAGATATTATTGAATTGCGACCAGCCCTAGGAATTCTGCCTAAACTAAAATCAACAATTATTGGTCGAAAAGCAAAACGCAACATAGAGGCCGGCGAACCGATAAAAAAAGAAGATATTAGTTAAATAAAAAATATGACAAACAAGGAAAAGTTTATAATTTTGGTTACCAACGAAAAATTAAAAAAAGCCAATGCGATAATATTGCTTGAGGGGGACGGTTATTTTCGCGTTCCTAAAGCCGTAGAGTTATATAAGAATAAATGGGCGCCTAAAATAGTTGTCTCTGGCGGTGTGGACAATAAAAATTATGGAAGTTTTTCTGATATAGGAGAAAAAGTAAAGCAAGCCGGAGTGCCGTCTAAGGATATTATTTTAGAGAAAGAGTCAACACACACTCGTGAGCAAGCGATCAATATAATAAAAATGTGCAAAGACAAAAAATGGAAAAGGATAATTTTAGTCGCTTCTCATTATCATCAAGCTAGAGCATTTTTGACTTTCTTGAAAGCTATGCAAGAAGAAAAGATTAAGATACAAATTATTAACGCCCCGGCAAATAACTTGGGTTGGTTTAGCGCAAATAAGTGGGGGAAACGTATGGATTTATTAGACGCTGAGTTTGAAAGAATTAATAAATATAGTAAATTGGGGCATATAGCAACATATACTGACGCTGTTGCTTATCAAGAATGGAAAGAGAAGCAGAGATAATTTTATGACTATAATTGAAGCAAAAAAAATAATGGGCAAAAATTTTATCGGGCCAGATGAGCTTAAAAAAATAAGTTCGAAGCTTAGAATTGCTAACCCATTTAAAATTAAAAACAGAGTCCCTAACATTAATTTTAGCTCAGGTTTTTTAAAGAAAATTCATAAAGACTATATTTTAATTTTGGGAATCCCAAAGAACGACAAAGGGGAAAAATTAACCATAAACAAAATGCGTTCAATTTTTGGCTGGAATCCGGAGAGGTTAGAGCCATGTTTTTACAATCAAGACTGGTATTTAAAAGAGAAATTTGCTAATGGCAGGACCTTAGATTTTAAATGGTATTTAATCAAAAAAAGTGTTAATAGAAATAGTCGAGGCCAGAGACCAGATGAAATTTTAAAATTATTTAAAAAGCAAGAGAATTTCCCCACAGCAATTTTAGCCGCTTTTACTTTTTTTGCTTATTATTTTCATACGAATGGAAAAATTCTTTGGAAGCATGATTTCATTTGGTGTTCCGACAAAGATAAAAACGGTGATATGATTTATGTCGGTCGTTATTATGCCCCTCAAAAAATAAATAAAAATGGTTTTAATGTGCATCGCCATCTTTCTATAAGATCTTGCTATGGCTTTGCCCCAGAAATTAAATGATAACAGCAATTATACAAGCTAGAATGAGCGCCACTAGGCTTCCGGGAAAAGTTTTAATGAAATTGGGGAATAAAACAATTTTAGAACATGTTGTAAGCCGTACTAAAAAATCAAAATTTGTCAAAAAGGTGGTGGTGGCTACATCAGATAACAAGAGTGATGACGAAATAGCTAAACTTTGTCAAGAAAAGAATATTAATTATTTTAGAGGAAGTTTGGGCGATGTTTTGGACCGTTATTACCAGGCCTCTAAAAAATATAAAGCAGAGCATATTTGCCGTATTACTGCCGATTGTCCATTTATTGATCCGGAAATTATTGATCAGGTAGCCGAGATTTATTTAAACAATAAATATGATTATGTTTCTACCGGCCGTATCAAAATTACTTTTCCCGATGGAGTTGATACGGAAATTTTTTCCTTTAACGCTCTGGAAAGGGCTTGGCGGGAATCGGTTATGCCGTCCGAAAGAGAACATGTTACTCCGTATATTTGGAAAAATACAAATAAATTTAAAGTTTATACTATAAATTGCAAAAAAAATCTTTCTTTTATGCGTTGGACGGTTGACGAGCAGCGTGACCTTGAATTTGTTAGGGAGGTTTATAAACGAATGGGTAAAATCAAAGGTATTTTTCGCACGAGAGACGTTCTTGAGGTGTTGGAGAAAAATCCTGAATTAATGAAAATAAATGGAGATATAGGAAATGATGAGGGGTACTCGAAATCAATCAATGAAGATAAATTTTTGATAAAGCTGAAAAAAATAAAATCAAAAAAAATAATTATAAACGGTAAACAAATTTATTTGAGAAGTTTAACTAAACGTAACGCCACGAAAAATTATTGTTCTTGGCTTAATGATGAAGAAGTAAATAAATATTTAGTAAATAAATATAGAAACGGAGCCAAAGCGACTATCAAAGAATTGAGAAGCTATATAGACGAAAAAAATAAAAGCCAGGAAAGTATTTTTCTCGGTATATTTTATAAGAAAAATAATAAGCATATTGGGAATATAAAGTTAGAACCCATAGATCTAAAAAGAAGAAGCGCTATAACTGGCATTTTGATCGGTGATAAAAATTATTGGGGCAGAGGAGTGGCATCAGAAGCAATTAAACTTATAATAACTTTTTCTTTCAAAAAATTAGGCTTAGTAGAATTAAATTTAGGAGTTTTACCGGAAAATAAATCTGCTAGAAGGGTTTATGAGAAAAATGGTTTTAAATTAGATAGAATAAAAAAGAAATCTATTAAACTAGATGGTAGATTTTATGATAATTATTTAATGAAACTAATTAACAATTTATAATTAAACAATTTTATGAAGTCAGAAACTAAGGGTTTAGCCCCAGATATAGCTTCTATACGTTTTCAGACAGATGAAGACAAGAAACGAATGGAGAAAATTTTAAAGGATAAAAGAATAAAAGCCGGAAAGAATATAATTATTAAAGAAGACGTGCTTTTTAATTTAACTGATAACGCCAAGATGGAAATAGGTGATGGCTGCATGTTCCGCGGTTGTGAATTTTTATTAACCAAACCCCGTCCTAATTTAATAATCGGCAAAGAGGTGGCCATTGAAAGAAATACTATTATTTGTTGCAAGGAAAGTGTAGAGATAGGAGATTACACGATGATAGCTCCATTTTGCCAGATTTTAGACCATAATCACGGCACCAAGCGCGATATGCTCATGAAAGATCAATTAGCTATCATAAAACCCGTGAAAATAGGTAAAGATGTATGGATTAGCTCGGGCGTGAAGATATTGGCTGGCGTTACTGTTGGAGATGGGGCGATTATAGGAGCAAACGCTGTAGTTACAAAAGATATACCGCCCTATGCCATAGCTGTTGGCATTCCGGCGAAAGTTATAAAATATAGAAAATAAAAATATGAAAAAAATAAATAGTGGGGTTAAATTCTGGAATAAAGCTAAAAAGATAATTCCTGGTGGTTCGCAATTACTATCAAAACGTTCTGAAATGTTCTTGCCGAATCAATGGCCCTCTTATTATAAAAAAGCCAAAGGGATAGAGATTTGGGATTTGGATGGAAATAAATTTATTGATATGTCTTACATGGGGGTTGGCTCTTGCATTTTGGGATATGCTGATAAAAATGTTAATAAAAAAGTAAAGGAAACTGTCGATGCTGGGAATATGACAACTTTAAATTCTCCAGAAGAGATAGAATTAGCAGAGTTTTTAATTAAAATGCATCCATGGGCCGATAACGTTCGTTATGCTAGGACTGGCGGAGAAGCTGCTTCTATCGCTATTCGAATAGCGCGTGCCTACACAGGTAAAAGTAAGGTAGCTTTTTGTGGTTATCACGGTTGGCACGATTGGTATTTGTCAAGCAATTTATCCAACAAAAAAAATTTAATTGGACATTTATTGCCAGGGCTTAATCCTCGTGGGGTGCCAAAAGAATTAATTAATACCGCCTTTCCTTTTCATTATAATAAGATCGGAGAATTAGAAAATATCATCAAAAAACATGACATAGGTGTTATTATTATGGAGCCCTCCAGACATCAAGAACCTGAAGATAATTTTTTGGAAAAAGTTAGGGGAATATCTAATAGGATCGGGGCCGTACTTATATTTGATGAAATATCTTCTGGTTTTAGGAGAAATATAGGCGGAGTTCATCTTTTATACAAAGTTAATCCCGATATTGCTATTTTCGGCAAAGCGATGAGCAACGGTTATCCGATGTCGGCCGTTATTGGCAAAAAGAAAATAATGCAAGCCGCGCAAGATAGTTTTATCAGCAGCACTTATTGGACTGAAAGAATAGGACCAGCTGCCGCTTTAGCAACTATTAAAAAAATGCAGAGTAAAAAAGTGCCGAAGCATATTGATTTTATTGGGAAAAATATTGGGATTGGTTGGAAAAAAATAGCTAAAAAATATAATTTAGATATAAACGTTGATGGTCCGAATCCGTTGATTAATTTTACTTTTAATCATAAGGATTCTCAAAAAATAAAAACATTATTTACTCAAGAAATGTTAAAAAGAGGATTTTTAGCCACTACAACCGTGTATGTATGTTATAGCCACAAGAAGGAACATATTAAAAAATATTTAAAATCAGTTGATGAAGTTTTTAATATCATTAGTCAAGCAACAATTAAGAATAAAATTGATAGTTTATTAGAGGGACCAGTAGCGCATTCTGGCTTTCAAAGATTAACATAATAAATTTTGTATTGCATGTCTGAACAATTAAAAGGCAAAAAAATTATAATTTTTCAGCAAAGGGGTTGGGCGAAAAATGTTGGCTATTATTTAGCAGAAGGTTTGAAAAAAGAGGGCTGTAAATTAGCCGCCCTTACTTTGAAAAAATCATCCCATCGGATTATTTCTGAGCAAAAGTCAGCTGAATATGAGTACGTAATTAATATTGATGATATTTTTGACGACCCTTATAAATATTTAGGAGATGAAGAAATTTCCTTGGAAGAAATATGCAAAGAGTTGAACATTGATTCTGTCTGGCCAATGATTTATAGTAATCGGCTTTTTTCTCGGTCTTATGGAGAAAAATTTTATTATGGGTATAAACAAAACGTGTCCGATGAGTTTATAGCTGCTTATTTAAAAGCTTATTACAAGGTAATCAGAAATCTTTTTAATAATTTTAAGCCAGACGCTATTTTTACTGCGGCTTTTATTTATGAGGGACACACAATATTGAATTTTTTCGCTGACAAATTTAATATTCCAATTGTTTCTATAACTGACTCCAGAGTTCCCGGTTATTATGTTTTTACCGGCGATTATTTAGACAGAAAAGGGCCTTTACTAGATAGATTTTCTGAAATAAATAAAGGAAAGAAATCTGAAAATTTGGCCAAGTCTAAAGAATTTATAAAGGAATTTAGGGAAAGATTTAAAAGGCCCGAATATGCTGTTAACCAAAATGAAAAAATTAGCTTAATAAAGAAAATAAGAGCGGAGTTAGCTCCCTATAGGCGCATATTAGGATGGTATTTAAAACGAAATTCTTCTGAAAATTATATAAAGAGCGTCGGTCCGACAATTGATTATAAATCTCCAAAAATAATTTTACGGGATCATTATTATCAAAAAAAATACAAAAATTTTGCTAAAAATTTTAAATATTATCCCCTTGATAAAATTAATAAATTTGTTTTCTATCCTTTGCAGTTTACGCCCGAGGGTAGTGCTGATTTAAGAAGTCCACTATATAACAACCAGCTGGAATTAGCGCGCCAGATAGCCATGTCCCTTCCCGGAGATTATACCTTAGTTGTCAAAGAGCATCCGGCGATGGTTGGATTAAGATCCCCTTCTTATTATGAAAAAATTTCTAGAACTCTTAATGTGAAATTAGTAGATTATAGAATATCATCTGAAGAGATTATAAAGAAATCTGGCTTAGTAATTAGTTCTTATGGAACAGTTTTGTTTGAATCAGCATTTTTTTATAAACCAGCTATTATTTTAAGTGATGCCAAAATTTTTACTCTTTTGCCAAATGTCTTTAAGCACACCGATATTTCGTCGTTATCTCAAAAGATGAAGGAATTATTGAAAATAAATTTAAAAAATGATAAATATGAAAAACAATTGGAAAATTATATTTCGGCTGTTTTTGACGTTGGTTTTACAGCTGACTATAGAAAGGCCTGGTATCAGGGGGAGGCAAATTCAAGAGAGCGACTTATAGATTTATTTATCGGCGAAATTAATAGGAGAATAAATGAAAAAAATTAATAAAATTATAAAAATATTTTTTTATTTTAAAAATCCCTTCGATGTTATAAATCTTTATAGGGGTAGATTTCTAAAGGGAGAAAAATTTTTGGTTAAGCCGAGAAAAGGTGAGAATTTTTTTGTCGCCCGCGCTGGTGATATTTGGTTGATAGAAAAAGTTATAAATGGTGGTCAAATTATCTGTGCTACCAATGAAGCAACAGGAGAAGAATATATAGTTGAGAATGGTTTATTTTTAAGACAAGGAACTTCAGACACCTTTGTTTATAAGGAGGTATTTTTAGATGAATGCTATAAAAGGAGTATTTCTAGGCTGAATAATGAAAGTATAGTGATTGATATTGGAGCCCATATAGGGTTATTCAGTTTGTATAGTAGTGAATTTTGCTGCCAGGTGTATTCTTATGAACCGCATCCGGATAATTATAAATTAGCGAAAAAAAACATTGAAAACAGAAAAGTAAAAAATATTTATCTAAATAATTTGGCAGTTAGTTCTCGATCGCAAGAAACTCTTTATATATCAGATGGGAAAAATGAAAACACGGGGGAACATCATCTGGGCGCGAAAGGTTATCCAATAGAGACGATTTCCTTAGAAGATATTTTTAAAAAAAATGATATTAAGCATTGCGATTTACTTAAAATGGACGTGGAAGGAGCCGAGTATGATATTATATTAAATACTCCTGATTATATTTTTGAAAAAATATTTAATTTGTCAATGGAGTATCATCCGGATTTAGATAATAAACGCACCTTAAATGATTTGCTTTTCCTTTTAAAAGGGAACCATTTCGTTTGCGAAGTAGAAAAAATAACAGAAAAGGTGGGATTAATATTTGCGAAAAAATATCGATAAATTATGAAAATTTCTTGCATTATTCCAACTTGCGACCGCCCTAAGTTTTTAATTGAAGCAATTAATTCAGTTTTAGCGCAGACAAAAGAACCCGAGGAAATTATTATTGTAAATAATGGAGCTAATAAAGTCGTACTGCCATCAGAATTATCACCAAAAATAATTGTGATTAACGAGAAGCAATATATCGGTGCTGCTGCGGCTAGAAATTCTGGCGTTAAAGTAACTCAGGGGGATTATTTAGCCTTTTTAGATGATGATGATTTGTGGGGTCGGGAATATTTAGAAAAAGTTGAGGAAGCCTTAAAAGGGGGAAGCGAATGTATAATCAGCCGTTTAGATAAAATAGAAGATGGAATAATCTCTAAGCATAAGAATGCCTATCAAAAATTAAGTTTAAATAAGCTCTTTGTTTCCAACCCCGGTGTGACCGGATCAAATATTGTGATCAAGAAAAGTGTTTTTTTGGAACTGGGAGGTTTTGATGAAAAGCTGTTAACCTCTGAAGACAAAAGTTTAGTGGTAGAAGCTATAATAAAAAAAATAAAAATAAAAGTTTTACCGGATAATCAAACAATTTTCAGGAGCGACAGAAAGAGAGACGGGTTGGGGGATAATCCAAATAAAATGGCAGAAGGAATTTATCGGTTTACTTTGAAGTATAAAAATTTAATGACAAGACGGGAGCGATTTTCAAATTGGCTAAAAATTTATAAATACCGATTTCGGGCAGGGAAAAAGATAGCTTTAATCCCTTTTTTGTTTTTGTATTTATTTAAAAAATTAAAATTAATTTAATATGCCAGAAAATAAAAAGCCAAAATTAATTTATCTGGGTTGCGGCCATGAAAGATTAAAAGATTTTATTCATGTAGAGATTGATTTAGGCAAAAATAAATCCGGTCCGCCTGATATTATTGCTGATATTAGTGAATATATTCCATTGCAAAATAATTATGCAGATTTAGTTTATTCTAAAGCTACTTTGGAGCATTTAACTTATAATGAGTTGTTGAATTGTTTGTTGGAGAGTCGGCGAATATTAAAAAGAGGCGGAATTGTCAGAATGGTTGTTCCTAATTTTGATAAGGCAATTGATGACTATCTTAATAAGAGGTATAAGCCGGAACTAAAAAACATTATTTTTCCCAATGAAAAAATTTCTAACGAAGATTATGTGGAAACTTTCATCGGGAGAATGTTATATTTCGATCATCGTTATCTTCACAATTTTTATACTCTGAAAAAAGCTTTGGAGAAAACCGGTTTTAGCGAAATAAGAGAATGTAAGCCTGGAGATTCAAAAATTGAAGAAGCAAATGGGGAGTTATACAACACGGAATTAAAGAGAGAGGGGGAGGTTGTGGTGGAGGCTATAAAATTAGATCATGAGCCATCGGTAAAAATGACGGAAAAAAAATATCCAAAAAATCCTTTAGCTTATCTTTTGGCTCGATTCTTGAATATAAAAATTTCCGCTTACACAAAAGGAAGGGCAAAATTTCCGCAGAAATATTGGTTTAAAGAGTTGTTTGATTATAATAAAAATAAGTATAAAAATTATTAGACGATTAAATTCAGTTTTTTGCAGGTTATTTTAACAAAAAACAGGTTAATATATTAACCTGTTTTTTAATTTTTTATTTTAAATTTTATCTTATACTCCTTTCCGACTAATAACCGTCGCAATCGTTTTTAGAATAATAGACAGGTCTAAATAGATTGATCTGTTTTTGATATAGTACAAATCGTACTGAAGTTTTTTTATGGTATCTTCACGGCTCGGCGAGTGATATTCGCCCGAGACTTGATCCCAACCAGTAATGCCTGGCTTAACTAGCATTCTTTCATTGTAGAAAGGTATTTTTTCTTCCAATTCTTTTATTAATTCTGGACGTTCCGGGCGAGGACCGACAAAGCTCATTTCTCCCTTCAAAATATTTAAAATTTGCGGGATTTCGTCAATTCTGGTTTTTCTTAAGAAAGATCCAAATTTTGTGACTCGCAAATCGTTTTCCTTGGTGGGGGAGAAATTATTTCCCGCTACGGTCATGGTCCGGAATTTTATCATCGTAAAAGGCGCGCCATTTTTTCCGCTCCGAATTTGCTTAAAAAATACTGGCCCCCTGCTTTCTGATTTTATAATAAGTCCGATAATCGGCCAAAAAATAATAGTAAGTAGAAAAATAAACAAAGCTAAGATAAAATCGTAGGAACGTTTAGCAATACCGAACCAGGTTTTTTTCCCTTCGCTTAAATTTTCTAAAAACCACATTTGATTTATTGAATCAATCGGCACGCGGCCGCTGATGCTTTCATAAAAATTTGCCAAGTCGATATAGTTTATTTTTAAAGGCAAGCATTTGAATAAAACCGTTCTTATCTCTTCTAACCTATGAAGATCTGAAGCTATAATAATAGAGGAAATTTTTTGGGAATTAATGAGTGATGGCAGAAGAGTGATATCGTTGAAAATTTGTATATCTTCTATTTCTTTTCTTTCGGAGTTTTTTTCATCTACAACTAAGACCACATTGAATCCAAGATGCGGTTTTTCTTTTAATTCTTTTATTAGTTCAATAACCTGATTATTAAGGCCGATAAAGGCGATATTGTTTTTAGGAAGATAAGCCCTTAGGGACCAATTAAAAAATTGTCGCCAAAAGAAAAACAGCAAAGCAAAAATCACTATGTAAATTAAAAGATTTCTTTTTGGGGCGATTGTTATTTGGGGAGTCAGATAAAAGAAAGCAATAGAAAGCAGAACCGCTATTAAAAGGCTGCGGCCGGTCAGACGAAAGAATCTGGCGTTGTTAGCTGCCAAATTAAGATCATAAAGATTGGAAATATAGAATATCAAAATCCAAGCCACGAAAATTATTGTAAACGGGCCAACATGTTTCTGCCAGAGTTCATTTGTGGGTTCTGCCCAGTAACGAAGAAGCAGGGTTAAATAAAGCGAGAAATAAAGAATTATTATATCTCCCGCCAAAAGGATTATTCTTTTTAGTTTATTGTCCATGCAAATATTAAAGCAGTTTTAGCTAAAAAAGTCAATTGTATGGCCTATTTTTTTATTTATAATTTTATTCATAATGTATTTTGACTTTTGGATTTTTGATGTTATAATTTAATAATGATAGCGAAAAAAACAATGAAAAAATTAAATTGGCCGTTGGTCGGAAATAGGCACATAGTGGACTTTCTTTCCAGAAGCATTGTTAATAACAAAGTGGCTAGCGCTTATATTTTTCTTGGTCCCCAAGATTTGGGAAAAACCACTTTGGCTAATTTTTTTGCTAAAACCCTTCTTTGCCAAGAAAGAGTTAAACAGGGCAAAGAAGAAGCTATAACGCCTTGCGAAAATTGCGCTTCTTGCCGAGCTTTTAAAGAAAGTTTAGCTGGTTCTGCTTATGAAAAAGAAGATTCTTCTGGAATCGCGCATGGAGATTTTCATTTTATAAAAAGAGAAGAAGATAAAAAAAATATTTCCATTGAGCAAATTAGGATTTTTATAAACGATCTTAGTTTAAGTTCTTTCTTCGGTTCTTATAAAGTCGGGATAATTAAAGAGGCTGATAATTTAAGTATTGAATCAGCCAACGCTCTGTTAAAAACTTTGGAAGAGCCGAGAGAAAAAGTCGTTATCGTGCTGATCGCAGACAATTTAGAATCAATTCCTAAAACAATTATTTCTCGCTGCCAAGTCCTGAATTTTTATCCGGTGAAAACAGATATTATTTATGATTATTTGATAGAAGAGAAAAAAGTTTCCAGAGGTATGGCTAAAAATTTTTCCAGGATTTGTCTCGGCCGCCCGGCCTTGGCAACAAAATTTGTGGAAGATAAAGATTTTTATAAAGACTATTTAGAAAAAGCAAATATTTTTTTGTCGTTTGGCGATCAGGACATAAATGAGCGGTTGGAGGGGATGGGAAAATTGATTGGTCCGAACGCTTATGGCCAAGAATATAGCCAGTTAGCTTTAAAAATATTAGAAGTATGGCAAGGAGTAGCGAGAGATATGTTGCTTTTGGATTTCGGCCAGGAAGATTTAATCCAAAATCATATATTTTTTGAAGAGTTATCCCGGCAGAAATTAAAATTTGGCCGTGGAGCTAATGAATTTTTAAGGATAATAAAAAATTTGGAGAAGGGAAAGAAATATATAAAAGCCAATGTTAATCCGAGATTGGTTTTAGAAAATATCGCCGTTAATTTATAATTAATTTTTTAAAAATATGATTAAAAACAAAATAAATTTTTTAATGGCAATGATGGTGGTGGCGATTCTTGTTTCTGGTTGTTCAATAAGCTTTAAGGGAAGTGAAAATAGTAATGATGGCGGCCTATATTTGAGTGCCAATCAGGGGGATAATTGGGTGCA
>JBAZOD010000012.1:0-18752 GCA_041648955.1 Patescibacteria group bacterium | reverse complement strand
GGACAAGGCAATCATAATCCGTCTTTTGGGTTTCGCCCAAAAAGATTACATAATAACAATCGTCGGAGGAGATTCTTTGTTGCTTGAAAAAATTTTGTTCGGTCAAATTTCGTAAGGACACATGAAAGACCCGCTAACTAGGACAGCAAGCGGGTCTTTTCTTATTATTGCTTTTTTTAGAAAAAAGTTATATAATAATTTTGCTTATAATTTATTATCACGCTGGAGCGTGTTTTTTAATATATGGGAATTTTTGGAAAAATTTTCGGGGATCCGAATGAAAAAATAATAAAATCCTTACATCCAATTATTGAAGAGATTAATTCTTTTGAGCCGAAATTTGAGAAGATGAGTGATGAAGAATTAAAAGGCATGACGGAAGAATTTAGAAAAAAATTGGGAGTAGGTAAAGATTTTAAAACTCTTGAGATCGAAGCAATAGAAAAGGATCTGAATTCTATTTTGCCGGAAGCGTTCGCTGTAGTGCGAGAGGCTTCAAAAAGAATTTTAGGGCAAAGACATTATGACGTTCAATTGATGGGGGGCATAATCCTTCATCGCGGGCAGATAGCAGAAATGAAAACCGGAGAAGGAAAAACCTTGGTAGCGACTTTGCCTCTTTATTTAAACGCGTTAACTGGACGAGGCGTACACTTAATCACGGTTAATGATTATTTATCCCGCGTTGGCGCAGGCTGGATGGCGCCAGTTTATCATGCATTGGGTCTTTCTACAGGTGTGATTATTCATGACACTGCTTTTGTTTATGATCCGGAGTTTTCGGATGATTCGCAATACGACGACAGGCTGAAACATTTTCGAAAAGTGCCGAGAAAAGAAGCTTATGATTGCGATATTACTTATGGCACAAATAATGAATTTGGCTTTGATTATTTGCGCGACAATATGGTTGGCTCTCTGGCGCAAATGGTGCAGAGAGGATTAAATTATACAATTGTTGACGAAATTGATTCTATTTTAATTGATGAAGCGAGAACTCCGCTTATTATTTCCGCGCCGGCCGAAGAATCAACTGATAAATATTATAAATTTTCTCAATTGGTGGCGCGCTTAGAGGAAAATGAAGACTATAATATAGATGAAAAAATGCGGACTTCTACTTTGACTGAAGGAGCTATTGCTAAAATGGAAAAATGGCTGGGAGTAGAAAATATTTATGTAGCCGGCGGCATGCGCGACGTTCATCATATTGAGCAGGCTTTAAAGGCGAGGGTATTATTTAAAAAAGATCGCGATTATGTCGTAAAGGAGGGGCAGGTTATAATTGTTGATGAATTTACCGGCCGTTTGATGCATGGCCGAAGATATAGCGAAGGCTTGCACCAGGCGATTGAAGCCAAAGAAGGCTTAGAAATACAAAGAGAGTCCCAGACTTTAGCAACAATTACTTTCCAAAATTATTTCCGCATGTACAAAAAATTATCCGGTATGACCGGTACAGCCGTGACGGAAGCGGAAGAATTTTATAAAATTTATAAATTAGAAACCGTGGTTATCCCGACGCAGAAACCGATGGCCAGAAAGGATTATAACGATCTTATTTATCGGACGGAAGAAGGAAAATTCAAGGCGGTGATAGAGGACGCTAAAGAAAAAAATAAACTTGGCCAGCCGGTTTTGATCGGTACTATTTCTATCGAAAAAAATGAGCTTTTAGCGGAAATGATGGAAAGAGAGGGGCTTCATCCTCAAGTTTTGAATGCGAAGAACCATGAAAAGGAAGCGCAAATAATTTCTCAGGCCGGCAGACTGGGGGCAATTACTATTGCCACTAATATGGCCGGACGCGGAGTTGATATAATCTTGGGCGGAAATCCTCCAGAAAAAGAAGAGCAAAAAAAGGTGGTAGAAGCCGGCGGTTTGCACGTTGTCGGCACCGAGAGGCACGAATCAAGACGAATTGATAATCAGTTGCGCGGACGGGCTGGCCGGCAGGGGGATCCTGGTTCTTCCCGATTTTATGTTTCCACCGAGGATGATTTGATGAGAATTTTCGGCGGCGATAGAATGAAAAATTTAATGAAAACATTGCGCGTGCCGGAAGACATGCCGATTGAAAACAGTATAATTTCCAAATCAATTGAATCAGCGCAGAAAAAAGTGGAAGGAAATAATTTTGATATCAGAAAACATTTGGTTGAATATGATGATGTTATAAATAAACATCGCGAGACTATCTATAAGCGAAGAAGGGAAATTTTGGAATTGACAGAAAATTCTAATAGCCAAGAAAAATCCGCTCAGAGCGAAAATTTATTATCAGATATGATTTTAGGAATGGTGGAAAGTGAGATTGAGCAAGTGATAAGTTTTCATACCGCTTCGGAATATATAAAAGATTGGAATTTGAAAGAAATTTATGAAGTTGTTTCTACTATTTTCCCAGTGGAAAGAAAATTAGAAAAAGAACTGGCCGGCTTTGCCGAAGAAGAAGGAAAATTAAATAAAGCCAAAGCCAGAACCGTTATTATTGAACACCTTTTTAAATTAGCGCAAGAAAATTATGAGAAGATGAGAGGGCAATTCAAAGGAATAGGCGTAGATTTTAAAGAAGTTGAAAAAGCAATTTTAATTCGTTCCATTGATACTCTCTGGATAGAACATTTGGATGCCATGGACTACATGCGCCGAGGCATAGGACTTCGCGGTTATGGCCAGCACGACCCGCTGGTTGAATATAAAAAAGAAGCTTATCATCTTTTTAATGAATTGAATAATTTGATTCAAAAAGAAGTTGTTTACTCTATATTTAAAATTGGCGATGTCAAACAGGTTAAGGCGCCAAGTTTGGCGGACAGAGCCAAAAACTTCAGCGCTCCGTCTAAAGTTATGGATGAAAGTTCCTCATCTTTTTCCGGCTTTAAAAAAGCGGAAAAGAGGAGTAATTCTGCCACCATTGATATGGTGAAACCGAAGCAAAAAGATGCCAGTGGCGAAAAAATCGGCCGCAACGATCCTTGTCCATGCGGGAGCGGTAAAAAGTATAAGAAGTGCTGCGGGAAATAATATGGATATAGTATCTTTTTTCAAAAATTTAAAAGATTCTGATTGGGATATTTTTGCGACAAAAAAATGGCGAATTAAAGATGAGCTCTCTCATTTAGTGGGATGGGAAAGGGAGTGTGCACAAGAATTGGTGAAGGTATTTAAAACTGGAAATGAGCCTTGGTTTACATTGACAGACGATTACACTAAGTTTAATGAAAAAATTTATCAAGAGTTCAAAAATTATTCTCCAACAGTGCTTTTGTCAGAGTTAGAAAAATGGGAGAAAAAATTAGAAAAAAATATTCAGAAAATCGGTGAAGACAAAATTAGAGAGCGTAATTGGGATTGGGTATTTGATGAAGGGGAAAATTCTCATTTTGGGCATCATATTGAACAAATAAAAGAAGCTCTAAAATAGGAGATCAGATTTATTCAAAAGTTAAATAAATTTATGAGAAAAGTGCTGATTTTAACCGGGCCGGGAGGTGCCGGCAAAACTACAATCGCTGATTTATTAGTGAAGAGGCGCGGTTTTAATAAGGTTGATGGAGATTACTTGGATAGTGAATTTTTTCCCGAGGGTCGCCACTGGGTGCCAGAAAATTTTAAGAAATTAAAACAAGCGCACGATAAGATCTTTGCTGAAACAAAAAAAATATTTAATCAAGGCGAGAATAATGTTGTTATTGATTATATTATATTTGGCCATTACTTAGAATTTTTTAAAAAGTTTAAAAAAGAATTTGGGGATAATTTAGAAATTAAAGTTTTGTTTCCGACAAAAGAAGAGACGATAAAAAGAGACAAAGAACGTGAATGCTGGACCGCCGGGATTGAACGCATATCAGCGGTTCGCGCCGAGTTTGAAGCGATCAGAAGCGCGGTGGGCAGCGATAATTTTTTTAATACAACCGGGCAAACGCCGGATGAAACTTTTGAAAAATATTTCAAGGATTAAATTTTGGCGTGTATAGAAAAATAGTTATATCATGAAAATTACAAATATAATTGGTTTAAAACGAGGTACAGTTAAGTTAGTTAAATACGACGAAAAGTGGCAGAAAAGTTTTGAGGTTGAGGCTAAGAAAATTAGAAAAATTTTCGGGAAAGACGCTCTTGATATTCAACATGTTGGAAGCACAGCAATTCCAGGAATATTGGCTAAACCGATTATTGATATTGTCCTAATTGTTCTGTCTCTTTCAAAAGCAAAAGATTATGAAAATAAATTAAATAAGATAGGCTACGAATTAAAAAAGAATGATGGAAGAAAAGAACGATTATTTTTTACAAAAGGCCCAGAAGAAAAGCGAACTCACTATCTGCATATCGGGGAAATCGGCAGCGGCTACGCGGAAGATATGATTTTATTTCGAGACTACCTTCGAGAGCATAAAATTACGGCGGAAAATTATTCTGATTTGAAAGAAAAATTAGCTGAAGAATATAGTGATAATAGGAAATTTTATACTGATAAAAAAAAGAAGTTTATTCAAAATATTGTTCAAAAGACGAAAAAATAAAAACCGCCAGAGATCACATCGGGTATCTAATCCGATTCTGACGGTTATCCGCAAAAAATTACCTCAGGGCGTTATGTGCAAGATCGTTCGCTTGCCGCTACTTGATCCCCTGATTTTTGCGAGGGCCGGACTGTGTCGCACCTATTTGGGTGAAGGGAAAGGGTGGCCAACCATTTCCCGCTGTAAATAAATTTTAGCATAGTTCAGTTAAAAAATCAATAATCATGCCGTTTGGAGGAGTAAGACGATTTTTAGCCAAAAGTAACTTTTCACCTAAACTTGGGAGGGGTATATGTCCGTTCACAACAGTTTAAAAAGCAGAGTTGTTCTCCTGAAATCAAAAATCACTGCGAATTTGGCCAGAGCCAAAGCCAGAAAGAAGCGGAAACGTGAGGAGCGGAAGGAAGCGGAAGTAAGCGCAGCCAGAGCCAGGGGGATTTCCGTTCAGTAATCGAGAAGGGAAAGATATGAGGAAGCTGACAGAGTCAGGAAAGAAAACCGGACTGTGCCGAGTTTTTCTCATTATAGCTATGACAGGTATGGGTGGTAGCAAAAATAAACCTGTAGCAGATTTATTGCTACGGGTTTTTATATTGTGTTATTTTTTATAAAATGTTATTATATAAATAAGGAAAAATAAAATATCTATTCAGCTCTGACTTTTACTATATGCTCAGAATTTTATTATTTTTTCTGGAAAATAACGGAAAAAATAAATTTTTAAAATTAATATCAATAACTAACTGTGTTTTAGTAGCTATTTTTTTGGCTACTTTTTTTGTTATTAAACCGGTAAATGCAGCCACGGAGTTTGTTTCTGCTATTCAGCAATCGGGTGGGGATTATGCTTCTTTGGCCAGTTGGCAAACTGCCGTCGCAAGTGACTTAACTGCTAGCACTACGGTTGTTTATTCAGGAGCAGTAACCGGCACTCTCACCAAGGGGAATGTGCTTGAGCTTTTTCGAGGAGGAGTTTATCAGAATGCTACTTCTACTCTTGTAGCGAAAACCTCTACGCAGGCTTTAGTAAGAGATTATTATAACGGGGGCGCCTCAATAGTTTTGCAGAGCGGAGATCAGTGGCGGGTAGCCTCTTCTACCAGCAACATGTTTACGATTTCCGGTTCTGGTTTAGGGTTGGGAGACACTCCTATTGCTACCGCAAAAATTTCTGGATCTTGGACCAACCCGGAGACAGGAACTTTAAATATTACCGGTTGGACGACTAACTCCTCTCACTATATTAGAATTTATACAGATTCTACGGGCAGGCAGGCGGGAGTATGGGATGACACTAAATATCGTTTATCTTCTACTAACGCCAATGTTCTTAATATTTATGAGGATTTTGTTCGAGTTGACGGTTTGCAAATTCAAATGATTGCTACTAACACTTATAGATATGGGGTAGAGGTTCAACCGGGAGATGGAGCGGAAATACAAATATCTAATTGTATAATCAGAGGAAATTTATCTGATACGGCTAACAATATAAATGGCGTAATGTTGAAATATTATGCTGACGGCACTCGAACTTTAAAGATTTGGAATAATATTATTTATAATTGGATTAATGGTGAAAATACTATCGGGGGTTTGTGGTTTAACTCAAGTTGGATATCATATGCTTATAACAATACGGTCTATAATAATGGAATAGGTCTTCGGTTGGCCTTAGGAGATACCTATTTAAAAAATAATATTAGCTATAATAATAATGATAATTATAACGGTACTTTTTTTAATACTAACAGCACTAATAATCTTTCCGGCCCCAGCCAATCGGATGCCCCCGGGTTGGTTCCAATCAATAATGCAGTTGTGGCAACCAGCACTGAAGGTTTTCATTTAATTTCTTCTGATACTTCTGCTAAAAATGCGGGAGTAAGTTTAGTATCTGATCCAGATGGTGGCATATCATTTACAACTGATATAGATGGAGACATTAGAGATTCTTCTTGGGATGTCGGCGTCGATGAAGTAATGAATTCTACTCCTAATATTCCCGCTAGTCTATCTCCAGCGAGCTTGGTAAATGGCAGTAATATAGCTACTACTACTCCCTATTTCACTTTCACTTTGTCTGATACGGACGGAGCCGACACTTTGCGTTATCGCATCCAAATAGCGACCAGCTCTAATTTTGCCAACATAGAAACGGATTATGTCTCCGCTTTGGCGATCCAAGGTACGGCTACTTTTGTTCTTGGCCAGGCTGCCGGCTCCGGTTATTATTTAATAGGGTCAGCTGGCCAAACATTTTCTGATGCTGATTATTATTGGCGTGTTTCCACTACAGATAATTCCAACGCTACCTCTACTTATGCTACGGCTAATTCTGGCGGCATCGCTTTTAAAATTGATAATACTGCTCCTTCAGGAGTAGAGGTGCCGACTTTTGGGACAGTTACTTCCTCCTCAATTATTGTAAATAAATCAGACGCCACGGAAACGGGAACAAGCCTTAATCAATGGCAAGTAAAAAGAGATTCTACTGAACTTGGTTTAGTTGCCACTACTACTACTTCAGTAACCGATTCTTCTCTTTCACAGAATACCCAATATACTTATTCAATTCAGTTTACCGATGCTGTTGATAATGCGTCGTCTTATGGGACTACGGCACAAAAATATACTTTGGCTGACACGCCGACCAATTTAGCAGGTTCTCTTTCTGGCTCAGGCAATACTCAAACGATAACGCTTACCGTGGATTCGTTTTCGAACGCTTCTTCTGGTTTATCCGGGTATTATTTCTCTAATACAACAAATTCTACTAACTCCGGTTGGATAACAACAAATACTTGGCAGGAAATAAATATGTTATGCGGGAAAACTTATTCTTATACAGTAAAATATAGAAACGGAGAGGGGATAGAAACTAATACTGCTTCTTTTTCTCAAACTACTGTTGCCTGTTCTGGCGGCATCCCCTTTCATTTATTACAGTTGATAAATAATGCCAATTTAGTTCGTAATATTATTTTACCGACAGTTGAAAATAAACCGGAAATTAATATGCCAGAAAGTCAATTAAAGAATGAGATGCCGACGGACAAAGTTGTTGATCCACAAATAGAAAATTATAAAGTAGAAGCTTCTATTATTTTTACTGCTGACGTGGAAAGTTTGACTTCTTTAGTTAATAAGCAAAGAAACATTGATTTGGAAATAGATGTTATGAATAGTTATCTTAGGGAAATAGGAGCAATAGCAGAAAGCAAAGAAGATGCTTTTTCTGCCTATTGGCAGCTGATGGTTTTGAATTTCATTTCTTATGGTACGCCTTCCACTCAAGATCTAGGTATGGGAGAGCGAGCTGGAGTTATTAATTCTTTCCGCCAAGCATTTAATAAATTACCAAATACCAAAGAAGAATGGATAGATGTTGTAAAAATAGGCAATGGCCGATGGCCGGGAACAATAAATCCGCAAGCAGAAGAGAGAGCAAAAATTAATTTTAATATAGTTTATAAGCGTGATCCTGATAATAACAATTCTCATGATAACGCGGCTATAACAGTTATGGCTTATGGCTTGAGGCCAAGCCAAAGAAATTTGAATTCCGAAAAACAGGCGATAAAAATATTTAAAAATATTTATGGTTATTATCCCGAAAAACCAACAGCTTGGGATGTAGTAAGAGCAATAGCCTATAGTGGAGCTACTAGATAATAAGTTTATATATTTAATAATTGAATTTACAAAGCTATGTTTCCTTTTGCGGATAGGTTTTTAAATAATTTTTTATATAAGAAAAAATTATTTATATTTTTTTGGGAGGTAGCTTTTTTATTTTGTTTAATTTTATCTGTGAAGCCAATTTTAGCTGCCACAGAAGAAGTCTCTCTCATAAGACAGGATTGCACAGGTTACGATAGGTGCTATACCAGCTTAGCTAGTTGGGAGGCAGCTTTTGGCGGTATTGATTTTGGCGCTTGCGCCACAGGAGATTTGGTTTGCGCTGACAAAATTGCTATCGCGCAAATTAGCGGAGAATGGTCTTCTCCTGATACAGCCCCGCTCGTTATAAACGGCTGGGAGACTGACTCTACTCGGTATATTAAAATTTATACTGATTCAATTGCCAGACAAGCCGGAAAATGGGATGAGACAAAATACCGCTTGGTAGTAACTGGTTCCACTGCGATTTCGATATCAGAAGATTTTGTCAGAATAGACGGTTTACAGGTACAGTTAACGGTCACGAATACGTATAAGTATGGAATAGATATCAGGCCGGCGGATGGAGCGGATATTCAAATTTCTAACTCTATAATTAAAGGCAATCTTTCCGAAGGTGCGAATAATATAAATGGAGTAGTTTTAAAATGGAACGCTGATGGAACCAGAACTTTTAAGTTTTGGAATAATGTTCTTTATAATTGGGTTAACGGTACGAATACAGTTTCCGCTATTTGGTTTAATGCCAGTTGGGTATCTTATTGCTACAATAATACTGTTTATAATAGCAATATAGGATTCAATACGGCTTTGGGAACCACCTATCTAAAAAATAATATTAGTTATAATAATGTTGATAATTATAGTGGCAATAATTTTCATGCTGACAGTACTAATAATTTATCTGGACCCAGCCAATCAGATGCTCCTGGGTTAAACCCTGTGAATAACGCTAGCGTTATTTTTACTGACGAGAATAACGGAGATTTCCATTTATCCACTTCAGACGTTAATGCTAAGGAGCAAGGGGAAGACTTGTCAATTGACGGCAATTTCGCTTTATTCGTTGATATAGACGGAGAAAGCAGATCTGCCCCTTGGGATATCGGTGCTGATGAATCAGCTGAAGGATCACTACCACCCGCCGACACTACCCCCCCGGTTCGTTCTAACGGCAGCCCATCTGGCACCTTAGCCGCCGATACCACTTCCACGACTCTCTCTTTGTCAACCAACGAAATTGCTACCTGCCGATGGAGTACGACCCCCAATACTGCTTACGCTAATATGGTAAATACATTTTCCAGCACTGGCGCAACTTCGCATAGCACCTCGATTTCTGGTTTAACTAATGGCGCTAGCTACACCTATTATATTCGTTGTTCAGACCAGATTGGCAATTCTAACACAGATGATTTTTCCATTAGTTTTTCAATAGCCCTTCCCGCCGACGCTACCCCCCCGGTTCGTTCTAACGGCAGCCCATCTGGCACCTTAGCCGCCGATACCACTTCCACGACTCTCTCTTTGTCAACCAACGAAATTGCTACCTGCCGATGGAGTACGACCCCCAATACTGCTTACGCTAATATGGTAAATACATTTTCCAGCACTGGCGCAACTTCGCATAGCACCTCGATTTCTGGTTTAACTAATGGCGCTAGCTACACCTATTATATTCGTTGTTCAGACCAGATTGGCAATTCTAACACAGATGATTTTTCCATTAATTTTTCAATAGCTCTTCCGGGCGTAACTGATATTCAGGCCCCTTCCGTTCCGACTAATTTGACGGCGGTAGCTCCTTCTAGTTCTCAAGTTAATCTCTCTTGGAGCGCTAGCACTGATAATGTTGGCGTAACCGGTTATCGTCTTCGCCGTAACGGAGTGGTACTTTCAACAACTGCTAATACGAGCTATAGCGATACAACTGTTAGCGCCCAAACCTCCTATACTTATACTGTTAGCGCTTATGACGTGGCAAATAATGAATCTGGGCAATCAACACAGGTTCAAATAACAACACCAGTAGCGCCAGTCGCGACAGGAAATATTCATTATATAAGATCAGGGGCGACAGGCAATAACAGCGGGAATGATTGGCTGAATGCTTTTGCTGCTTTGCCTAATGAATTGCAGAGAGGGCACGCTTATTATATTGCCGATGGAAGTTATGGAAGCTATGATTTTAATGATCCGGTGTCTGGAACAGAGTACATTACTATAAAAAAAGCGACTTTAGTCGATCATGGAACCGATACGGGCTGGAACAGCGGCTATGGTGACGGAGTTGCTGAATTTAGCGGATCAATTCCATCTTATGGCTCCATTTTGAGTTTCTCGACGGATTATTGGATTTTTGATGGACAAATTGGTGGTGGGCCGGGAAGTTGGGACTCCGGGTTTGGTTTCAAGGTAAAAGCATTGGGCTGCGATGATGAATCAAGAGTGGTTATGGTAAATAACGGGGCTGATTATATAGATTTTTATCATTCGGAAATAGAAGGTTGTACCGCAGGAGCCTTGAATACTTTGCAAGCGCGAACAACCGGCTTTTATTCCTCTGAAAGTGCAGATGGAGGCTCCTCCAATATTTTAGTATCACATACGTGGATACATACTGTTACCAAGAATCCAATGATTTTATCCAATGTCACTAATTCGACAGTAGAGTATTCACATTTGTCTGATAGAATAGGTGGGTATTATGATCCGGCTCAACCAACTTGGTATATACATGGTGAAGCTATAACTTTTAGTTTCTGCGGTTCACAAGCAAACAATACCGTTAAGTATAATTATTTTAAAAATATATATGGTACTAACTTTATAGCTATTAAAGATTCTGTCCAGAGTTATTTTTACATATATGGTAACATTTTTTACCAATCAGATGCTCTTTATGTCGCGAGTAACGGCATCGTTAGTGATACTGCTAAAGAGGAAGACAGCACCAGCTATACTTATTTTTATAATAACTATATCATCAACAACATCTCCGGTACATCCGGTATCCAATTATATCAGGGCGCGAATAATTACGCTTATAATAATCTTTGGTATAACTGTCGATATATCAATCATGCTAATTTAACTCATGATTATAATTATTATAGTAATACGACTTTCGTTACTTGGCCTCCCAATCCTTATACGCAAGGCGCCCACGATATTCTAGCAACCGGAGATCCATTTGTAGATTTTGTTAACGGAGATTTTTCTTTAAAACAAGGTGTCACGGCTGTTGATAGTGGAGTAGATTTGGATTCTCCTTATAATTTTGATATGTTTGGAACTTCAAGGCCGCAAGGTGCAAGTTATGACATTGGCGCTTATGAATATATAGATAGTTCCACATCTTCCGATACTACTCCTCCGGTCCGTTCTGCCGGCAGCCCTTCTAGCTCCTTAGCGATTGGCACCACCTCGACTACTCTTTCTTTAACCACTAATGAAAACGCTACCTGCCGCTGGAGCACAACCGTCGGAACGTCTTATGCTAGCATGACGAATACTTTCTCTACTACAGGTTCTACCGCTCACAGCACTTCGGTCACGGGTTTGGTTGACGGCACCACTTACCATTATTATGTCCGCTGCAGCGATGCGGTTGGCAATGCCAATATAACTGATTTTGATATAAGTTTTTCAGTCAGTGCTGATATTACTCCTCCTACCCGTTCTGCCGGCAGCCCTTCTGACACTCTGTCAGTCGGCACCGCCTCAACCACTCTTTCTTTGATTACCAATGAAAACGCTACCTGTCGCTGGAGCACAGCCGCCAATACTTCTTACCTTAATATGGCCAATACTTTTTCTACGACAGGCACTACTGCACATAGTACTTCAGCTACCGGCCTTATTAATGGAACCACTTATTATTATTATGTTCGCTGTAGAGATGCTGCCGGCAATATGAACCAAACCGATTTTCAAATTAATTTTTCGGTCGGATCGGATACCACAGCTCCAGCTCGTTCTAACGGTCAGCCATCAAACACTTTGCCGGCCGGCAGAACTTCTACCACTCTTTCTCTCACAACAAGTGAAAATGCCATTTGCCGTTATGGCACTACAGCAAATACGGAGTATATTAATCTCCCTCTTTCTTTTACTAGTACGAATAGCACATCTCATACCACCTCTGTCTCCGGTCTTAGCAACGGCACAAGCTACAGTTATTATATTCGTTGTATAGATAGGTCGGGGAATATGAATACCAATGATTATGCAATACAGTTTTCCGTAGCCACGCCCGTCGTTGTATCTACACCGGTTGTATTCTCTCCTGTCGGAGGCGGTGGAGGCGGTGGAAGCGCCATTGTTTCAACACCAGCTCCAGTTGTTGTTTCTTCGCCTGAACCTAAAAATTTTCGAGCTATTACCGAGTCGGATAAAATTTATTTAGATTGGCAAAATCCCACAGATGACTTTGCCGGTGTTCAGGTTTTGCGCAGTACTAATGTTCTTAATATTGCCACATCTACTCTTAATATTTTAAGCCAAGGAACAATTATATATGAAGGTAGCCGTCCTGATTATATTGATACAAGCGTGGAAAGAGATGTGGTTTATCATTATTATCTGTTGGCCTATGACCATGCTGGTAATTATTCAAAGCCGTTGCAAATATCGGCTAGTTTAACATCTGAGGAAAAAGAAGTTAGCGCTTATGCCTATGTTGGACTCAAGCATTTAGGCGGACAACCGGGGCATATTGTTAATGAAGTTTCTCTTTACAACGCCCGTCTTCTCTGGCAGAATAACCAGCCAGTTAATTTATCCGCTCAGGAGGCAATTTTATATCAAAAAGTAGCAGAAGAATATTTTACTGACAAAACGCAAGATCAGCTTAAATTTGCTATTTCTCTCTTTATCCACAAAGGTACTCAAACCACTGATTCCTTGGGCTCGGGAGAACGCGCCGGAGTTGTTAATTCTTTTTATACTGCTTACGGCCATTTACCTGAATCGGAAACTGATTGGCAGGACATAATTAAGATGGGGAATGGCCGCTGGCCAGAAGCACGAAATACAGATGCTGAAAACAGAGCCATTACTCAATTTGAAAAAGTTTACAAGAGGAAACCAGACCGCATTGTTGCCGTTGATGATAATGCTGTTATGATTATCACTTATGGCTTGCGTCCAGCTAATCGCAACCTTAATTCCGAAAAAACTGCCATTAAAACTTTTAAAGCAATTTTTGGAGCAAATCCAGCTACAGCTTTGGATTGGGATACTGTCAGAATGATTGCTTATTCGGGGGCTAGGAGATAATAAGCATATTTTAAATAAAACTCGTGGCAGATTTTATTGCCACGGGTTTTTATTTTGACAAAGAGTGTTTTTTAGGCTATTTTAGATATATGGATTGGGAGTAATTTTAAATTTCTAATTTTCAATTTTTAAAAAATTTCTAATGATTTAATTTTAAATTATGGCTGACCAGGGAAATAAAGATGTAAACAAAAAAAGCTCTCTTCCGGCGATGGAAGAGGAGATTTTAAATTTTTGGGAGAAAAATAAAATTTTTGAAAAGTCTTTGGAAAAAAATAAAAAAGATTATGTTTTTTATGATGGCCCGCCTTTTGCAACCGGCACGCCTCATTATGGTCATATTGTTGCCAGTTTAATGAAAGATGTTGTGCCAAGATATTGGACAATGAAGGGTTTTCGGGTAGAAAGAAAATGGGGCTGGGATTGCCATGGCTTGCCAATTGAAAATATCGTGGAAAAGGAAATGAAGTTTAAGTCCAAAAAAGAGATTATTGAAAAATTAGGCGTTGCTAAATTCAACGAAGTCTGCCGTTCAAAGGTTTTGAGCTATGTTGATGAATGGGAAAAAGTTATCAGGCGCCTGGGTCGCTGGGCGGATATGAAAAATGCTTATCGGACCATGGATTTGGATTATATGGAATCCATCTGGGCGGTTTTCAAAAATTTGTGGGATAAGGGATTAATTTATAAAGATTATCGGTCAATGCATATTTGTCCCAGATGTGAGACCACTCTTTCTCAGTCTGAAGTGGCAGAAGGCTATAAAATGGTAAAAGATTTATCAGTTATTGCCAAATTTGAATTAAGGGATGAACCAGGTACTTATTTTTTGGCATGGACGACGACACCATGGACTTTAATCGGGAATGTAGCGTTGGCTGTTGGAAAAGATATTGAGTATGCTATTTTTGAGAAAACAGCTGGACCTAATGTTCACCTTTCTGCGGGAGAAAAAATTATTTTTGCAGAAGGCGATATAACATCTTCTGGTAATGTAACTTTTTTTAATATATTTGGAAAAAATTATTATACAGAAAAAAATGGAAAATATATAAGTGAAAATGGCGAAGAGTATGAACGTAAGGAGTTAGTTAAAGGTAAAGATTTGGTCGGCAAAAAATATAAGCCATTATTTGATTATTATTCTTCTAGCGAAAAATTAGAGAATCGGGAAAACGGCTGGAAAGTTTATGCTGGGGATTTTGTAACAACTGAAGAAGGAACCGGCATAGTTCATATTGCTCCGGCTTTTGGCGAGGACGATATGAATTTAGCTAAAGAAAATAAATTGCCGTTTGTTCAGCATGTCGGCATGGACGGCGTTATCAGGGACGAAGCAAAAGATTTTTCCGGGCTGCATGTGAAACCAATTGATGATGTAGCGAAGACTGATGTGGAAATTATAAAATATTTAGCTCACAATAATTTACTATTCAGCAAAGAAAAATACGAACACAGCTATCCGCATTGCTGGCGCTGTGATACTCCGCTTTTGAATTATGCTACTTCTTCTTGGTTTGTGAATATCACAAAGATAAAGCCGAAGATGCTGAAACTGGCCAAGAAAATAAATTGGGTGCCGGAGCATATCAAAGACGGCCGTTTTGGAAATTGGCTGGAAGGAGCGCGCGACTGGTCTATTTCCCGCCAGCGTTTTTGGGCCTCGGTTATTCCGATTTGGGAATGTTCTTGCGGAGAGAGAAAAGTAATCGGTTCTGTGGAAGAATTAGAAAAACTGAGCGGGGAAAAGGTAAATGATTTACACAAGCATATAGTTGATGAAATAACTTTCCCTTGCTCGAAATGCAAAGGCGAAATGAAGCGCGTGCCTGATGTTCTGGATACTTGGTTTGATTCCGGTTCTATGCCTTATGCCCAGATGCATTATCCTTTTGAAAACAAGAAAAAATTTGAAGATAATTTCCCGGCTGAATTTATCGCCGAAGGAGTTGATCAGACCCGGGCTTGGTTTTATTATCTCCATGTTGTCGGCACTGCCATGAAGGAGAAAAACGCTTTCAATAATGTCATCGTCAATGGCATAGTTTTGGCTGAAGACGGCAAGAAAATGTCAAAAAGGCTTCAGAATTATCCGGACCCGATGGAAATTTTAAATAAATACGGCGCCGATCCTTTGCGGTATTATCTTTGCGCTTCGCCGGTCATGAAAGCGGATAATATAAATTTCTCCGAGAAAGATTTGTCTGAGCAAACAAGATTTTTCAATATCCTCTTGAATGTTTTGTCTTTTTATAAAATGTTCGCAGTTGATGCGAAAATTGAAAATTTAGAGAAAAAAGATTTGGTTAATGTTTTGGATAAATGGATAACTGCCCGTTTGGAAGAAACGAAAAAAATTATTACAGAAAAAATGGATAATTATGATTTGCAATCAATCCGCGAAATCCCGATTTTTATAAATGATTTATCAACCTGGTACGTCCGCCGTTCCCGCGATAGATTTAAGGGTGATGACGAGCTAGACAAAATGCGGGCTTTAAAAACTCTGCGCCGGACCCTCTATCATCTGGCCAGAATTATGGCGCCGTTCCTGCCTTTTACCGCCGAGCATATTTATCAGGAATTAGGCGCAGACGTTGAATCAGTCCATTTGAAAGAATGGCCCGAAGTTAGAAAAGAATGGATTGATGAGAAAGTTTTAGCACAGATGTCCAAAACTAAGGGGTATGTTGAAATAATTTTAGCATGTAGAGATAAATATAATTTAAAAGTTAAACAGCCGTTGAGAAATGCTATTATCGCTGGCAATTTAGATGATGAATATAAAAAACTGATTTCGGAAGAATGTAATATTCGTAATATAATCTCCCCGCCATTTGATAGACCAAAAGGTGAGAATTGGAAAATCAGTGAAGATAAGGAAATAACATTAGATACTGAAATTACCCCAGAATTAAAAATGGAAGGAATTAAGCGGGAATTGGTGCGGGCAATAAATAATTTGCGCAAAGAAGCCGGGATGACTATTCAGGATAAAGCCGCGATTTATTACAATACTGACAATCAAGAAATAAGAGATGTTTTTGAAAAATTTGGCGAGGAGATAAAGAAAGATACTTTAAGTAATGAAATTCACGCGGGCGGAGATGGTAAAAAGGTTAAGGTTAATGGAGAAGATGTTAGTTTAGATGTTAAAAATTTGAAATTGTAGAGATATGGTTGGGAAGAAGAATATTTGTAAAAATTGCAATGAAATATGCTGCTTAGTAAGTTATGTTCAGTTAACGAAAGAAGAGGCGAAAAAATTTGAGGGTAATACGGTGTGTGTTAATGGAGTTTTTTTTCTCAAAGATGTTGAGAAAAAATGCGTTTTTTTTGATAAAAAATGCACGCTAAGCTATGAGGAAAGGCCCTTATCCTGCAAATTATATCCAATTTGTTTCGCCATGAAAGACGGGAAACCGGTAGTTGATATTGATAAAAAATATTGTCCGCTGGCAAAACATATAGATATGAAAAAAGAAGAGCCGTTAATCAGAAAAGCTATTGAGATAGGATTAGATAGGGAAATCGCTGAATCTGAAGTAGATTAAAATATGAAAATCGAGAAAAAAATTTGGCCGAAATATTTTCAAGAAATTTTGGACAATAAAAAGAAGTTTGAATTGCGCCTGGCTGATTGGGAAATCAATGAGGGCGATATTTTGGTTCTGCGAGAATGGAATCCGGAAATAAAAGAATATACAGGCCGAAGTCTGGAAAAAGAAGTTAGATATATTCTAAAAACAAAAGAAGTAAAATTTTGGCCGAAAGAAGAAGTCGACAAATATGGTTACCAGATTATTGGTTTTTAATGTTTATGAAGAAAAAAACGAGGGCATTAGTATTACTTTCCGGCGGGCTGGACTCAATGCTTGCCGCTAAAACTTTGATAGAACAAGGAATTGAAGTGGTTGGCATTAGTTTTATCAGTTGCTTCTTCGGAGCCGACAAAGCAGAGAAGGCGGTCGCTCAATTAGGCATAGAATTAAAAAAAATAGATTTTAAGAAAGAACATTTGGAGATGGTAAAAAATCCTGCCTCTGGTTATGGAAAAATGTTAAATCCCTGCATTGACTGCCATGCTTTGATGATAAAATTGGCGGGCAGAATCGCCAAAGAAGAGGGCTTTGATTTTATCGCTACTGGTGAAGTTCTTGGCCAAAGGCCGATGTCGCAGAATAAAACCGCTTTAAGGAGAGTTGAAAAAATTGCCGGTGTAGAAGTTTTGCGGCCATTATCCGCCTTGCTCCTGGAAGAAACGAAAATAGAAAAAGAAGGGTTAGTTGCCAGAAGCAAATTATTAAATATAAGCGGGCGAGGCCGAGAAAAACAATTTCAATTGGCCAAAAAATATAATTTTACCTATCCGTCTCCGGCCGGAGGATGTCTGTTAACTGATCCAACTTTTGCTCAGCGCGCCAAAGAAATGTTAAAAATATGGCCGGACTGTGCGCCGGAAGATATGGAGCTATTAAAATTCGGGAGAATTTTTTGGACAGGCAAGACTTTAATAATAATCGGACGGAATGAAGAGGATAATAATAATTTAGAAAAATTAGTAAAGAGGGGGGATGTGGTTTTCAAATTGGAAGATGTGATGGGACCGCTTGCTGTAGCAAGAATTTACGAATTTACGAATTTACAAATTTTCAGAGAAATTTCTACTTTAAAATTGCAAATTCCAGAAAAGTTGGATGTTAATAAGATAAAATTGGATGAGATAAAAACCGAAGAAGAAATTTTAAACCTGGTTGGATTATTGACCGGGTGGTATGCAACTAAAGCAAGAGGAAAAGAAATTAAATTAAATATTAAAATAATATAAAATTAATTTAGTTGGGAGATAGCTGAGGCAAAAAGCGATTTATAAAATCGTTTCGTTGCTTCACTTCTCGCAATAGCAAAAGAAAATGAAAAAATTTTTAATCATCTTGGTAATTGTTTTGGTTATTATAGGCGGTTATAGCTGGAGCCTCTATAACAAAATGGTTACTGGTTCAGAAAATGTTGATAATGCTTGGGCGCAGGTAGAAAGCCAGTATCAACGCCGTTTTGATTTGATTCCAAATTTAGTGGAATCAGTCAAAGGCATGATGTCTCAGGAAAAAGATGTTTTTGGCCAGTTAGCCGAAGCTAGAACTCGTTATTCCGGCGCTTCTACTATCAGCGAAAAAGCGGAAGCTGCTACTGGTGTAGAGAGCGCTTTGGGTCGTTTATTGGTAGTTATGGAAAATTATCCAGAATTAAAATCAG
>JBAZOD010000011.1:0-19128 GCA_041648955.1 Patescibacteria group bacterium | reverse complement strand
TAAATCATAATTATTTAAAATAAATCTATGTCTGACAAAACTATCAATATTCTCCGTTGTGTTGCGCGCGGTATTTTAATAATTATTGCCGCGGCCGCCTTTATTTTCGCTTTATTGTCCGGAGCCGAAAGCGGAATGATGGGGATAATAAAAAATAGTCCAAACGCTTTGCCATGGCTGGTCTTGTTTATTTTGGTTTTCGTTGCCTGGAAGTGGGAAATGATCGGCGGGTTGGTTATTCTGTTTTTTGGAATTTTTTCTTTTTTCTTTTTTCATGCTTCAGGCTCTTTGCCGGTTTTGCTAGTCGTGACATTACCTTTAATAATTTTAGGAATTTTATTCATAGCTATTTCCCGCGGGCAGGGGAGTAAATAAAAAATATGATGATGGGAATAATTATAATATTCTTTTTTCTCGCTGTTATCGCTATAATTTTGGGCGTGAGAGAAGACCGGAAGAAGTAAACAATTAACAATTACTAATTTACGAATTGCTTTATAAATATGGACGGAAAAAATCGAGACAATGTTAAATTTGGCTTGCGCGTTGCTATTGTGCAAAAGCAAGATCAGCCGACAGGGGAGTTGACCGAAGGTATCGTAGAAGATATTTTAACTAATTCTTCTTTTCATCCTCATGGAATAAAAGTACGGCTAGCTACGGGCGAAGTCGGGCGGGTGCAGGTTATTTATTAAATATAGTTATGCTTCTATCAATCAATACCACTAACAAAAATAAAATAGAAATCGCTTTGAAAAAAGGGGAGTCTGTTTTGACGCGCAAAGAATTTGAGGCTAAACATTCGCAGGCGGAGAAACTACTTCCAGGCATCGAAAAGATGTTAAAAAGTAAAAAAATCAAGCTTTCAGACATTTCCGGGATTGAAGTAGCAAATATCAGCCGAGAAGAGACCGGCTTTACGGCTTTACGCATCGGCGTGGTGACGGCTAACGCGCTTGGCTACGCCCTGGGTGTGCCAGTTGCGGGCGAGACAAAGAAAAACAAAAAACAAAAAAAGCCTTTAGAATTCGATATTGTTGAACCAATTTACAATAAAGAGCCAAATATTGGCAAGCCTGTGCATTAACTGTTGACAAGTTCGTTATTTCTTAGCTATTCATTTTTCTCATTTTAAATTATAAAAAACCCACTTATTAACAAGGCGGGTTTTTTGTTTATTTTTTTACTTATCTTAGTAAAAAATTTTCGTGTTTCCTAGCGTTGACTTTAGGCTAAAAGTGGAGTATAATTAAATCATAAAGGTGAAAAGTGGGGAATAGAGGTGAACACCAAATCTCAAGGTTATAAGTTTTTTAAAAATAAAAACAAAAAGCAAATTACTGGCCAAGATATTAAGCGCCAGTTTAAGCAATTTCTGGCTTAGCCAGACATGGGGAAGGCTTACTCCGGGCCTATCGGAGCATTTTTTTAAAAAATTAAGACAAAGAAGGGGTTTGATAAACTCTACCTTCAAAAAAAGGTTTGATTATCAAACTTCTCTTGGGCCTTAATGACAATTGACAGTTAACAATTAACTTTTGACTTCAAAATGTTTATCGGCGAATATCAACATAGTTTAGATGAGAAGGGGAGAATGGCTGTTCCAGCCAAATTTCGCTCTCTTTTAAAAGGCGGGGCGGTTGTTACGAGAGGATTAGACAACTGTCTTTTTTTGTATCCGAAAAAACAATGGAACGTTTTGGCAGTTAAGCTCGCTAATTTGCCGATTAGTCAGGGGAAAGCCAGGGCTTTTTCCCGCTTGATGCTGGCTGGCGCTATGGATGTGGAATTTGATAATCAGGGACGAATTACTTTACCTGAATACTTAAGAAAGTTTGCCGGGCTTAATAGAAAATCAATAATCGCCGGACTTTATGACAGATTAGAAATCTGGGACGAAACCGCTTGGAATACATATAAAGAAGGCGCAGAGAAACAAAGTAATGATATTGCCGAAACCCTGGGAGAATTAGGAGTGTAGTTGACAATTGACAATTGACAATTGACTTTTAACTTTTGACTATTAAATATATGACTAAAAAAATACAATGCCAAAATTCAGAAGCGGGAAAAATAGCTTTACGGGTAAAAGTCGTTAAGGCGCCGTTGGTAGATTCTGAACAGTTAAGAAGAATTGTTTCTGCCAGATCACGGGCTTTAGTTTTGTAATTTAAATTTTAAAATAATGGCTTATCGGCATGTACCAGTAATGTTAAAGGAGGTGTTGGAATACTTGGATCCAAAAAGCGGCCAGTTTTTTATTGATTGCACTTTGGGCGGAGCCGGCTACACGATGGCACTCGCAAATAGCGTCGGCCCGAAAGGGAAAGTCTTGGCGATTGATTTGGATAAAATGGCGATAGATAATGCCAAAGAACTTATCGCTAAAAAGGGTTTAAAAAATATAATTTTAGAAAATGACAATTTCAAAAATTTATCAAAAATCGTTAGGAAATATTTTGAGCAAGAACAAGAAAATCAGTTTGATGGCGTTGTACTTGATTTGGGGCTATCATCAGCTCAACTCGAAGACGGGAATCGGGGGTTTTCTTTCAAACTGGCTAAACCGTTAAATATGGCCTTCGGGCCGAAGGAGGAGAATTTTACCACTTATGAAATAGTTAATGGCTGGAAAGAAAATGATTTAAGAAGAATTATCAGAGATTATGGAGAAGAGAAATTCGCAGGTAGAATTGCGGCCGCGATTGCGAGAGAGAGAAAAAATACCCCAATAAATACCACTGAAGATTTAGTTAAGATAATAGAGAAAGCGGTACCGATGAAATATGTAAAAGGAAAGATTCATTCGGCTACCCGCACTTTTCAAGCCTTAAGAATCGCCACTAACGATGAATTGAAAAATTTAGAAGAAGTATTGCCGGTCGCTCTTGAGTCGTTGAAAAAAGGAGGAAGATTGGCAGTTGTTTCTTTTCATAGTCTGGAAGATAGAATTGTAAAGAATTTTTTCCGGGAAGAAGCGAAAGATTGCGTTTGTCCGCCGGCCTTGCCCATCTGCCAGTGTGATCATAGGGCAAAATTAAAAATTATAACTAAAAAAATTGTAATTCCGGGAGAAGCAGAGGAAAAAAATAATCCGCGGTCCAGAAGCGCCAAACTAAGAGTGGCAGAAAAAATTTAAAAATTAATAAAAATAAAAAATAAAAAAATGAAAAATACAAGAGGAGGTTCTTGCCCGGAAACTGTCGGGAAAGATAAAAAAATAAAAATATTTACTCTCAAGACATTTAACAAAATTTTATTCTTTTTTATAATAGTGGCCGGGGTTTATTATTTCACCGGGATCAATGATTTGACCGTCAAGGGTTTCAAATTGCAGACAGCGAAGCAAAAAATAAATTCTTTAAATGAAGAAAATAAAGTTATGGCGCAGAAGGCGACTAGTTTAGAGTCCTATAGCAGTTTGAGCGAAAGAGTCAAGACTTTGAGCATGGTGGCGGTCGGCAGTGTTGATTATATTACCGCTGAAAGCGGAATTGTCGCTAAGAAATAAAATGGCCATAGAAAAATTTATCTAATCCTTTTGCGACCATATGAAGCTATGGCACGGTTCTAAAAATAAAAATAACGTTCATCATTATAATAATAATCGCATCAATTTAATTATCGCGATTGTTTTTTTATTGGGGGGATCAATTTTATACAAATTATATGATTTGCAGGTTATGAAATATGATTTATATACGGCTTTAGCGCAAGGCCAGCATCAGCGGTACAGCGAATTAAAGCCGGACAGAGGCCGGATTTTTATGAGCGATTATAAACAGAGCGGAGAAGAAGGGGGACTGTATCCGCTCGCTACCAATAAAGATTTTGCCCTTCTTTATGCCGTGCCAAAAGATATTCAAAATGCGGAAATAATAGCAGATAAACTTTATGTTATTTTTGACCAAAAAAATATTGAAAAAGAAGTGGACGAACTAATGGAAAAGGAAGCGGCGGATAATTTGAAAAAAGAGCTTGATTATGTGGGAAGTTTAAATCTGCCGGACGAAGAACGGCTAAAAAGAGAGGCAGAAGTAAAGACCAGGCAGGAGTTGCTAAAAAATGATAAAAGTTATCAGGATATTTTGAATATAAAAAGAGAGGCGGAAATAAAAATAAGAAAAGAAGAAATAGTTAAAAAATATTTAACTTCTTTAACCAAGAGAAATGATCCCTATGAACCTTTGCAAAAAAAAGTTGAGGAGGGTGATTTAAAAAATTTTTACGCTCTTCTTTTAAGCGACGAGAACATAAAAATAAACCCGAAAGATTTGGAAGTGAAAAATGATTCAATTTTCAGAAAAAATTCCAAGGGAGAAGAGGAAGAAGTAAAAATATCAGGCATCGCCTATACTATGGTGACTTATCGCTTTTATCCCGAAGGCACTATCGGCTCTCAGGTTGTCGGCTTTACCAGTTATGCCACTTCTGAAGAAAAAGGAGAATATGGATTGGAGGGATTTTTTAATGAAGAGCTTTCCGGACAATACGGATCAATAAAAGTGGAAAGAGGCGCGGAGAAAGATATGATTATAGTTAACGATCGGGAATACAAAAAACCAGTAAACGGCAGCGATTTGGTTTTAACTGTTGATCGCACGATTGAATATACGGTTTGTCAGAAACTAAATGAGGCCGTCCAAAGACATGGAGCGGATAGCGGAAGTGTTATTGTTATGGACCCCCAAACTGGCGCTATTATCGCCATGTGTTCATCACCCGATTTTGATCCAAATAATTATGAAAAAGTAAATGATATAAATATTTTTAATAACATGGCCGTTTTTAATCAGTACGAACCAGGCTCTGTTTTTAAAAGTATAACAATGTCGGCAGCCCTTGATCAGGAAAAAGTAACGCCAGAAACTACTTATGTTGATGAGGGGCAGGTAATGGTGAACGGCTGGCCAAAGCCTTTGAAAAATTCTGACTTTGATACTTTCGGCGGGCATGGAGAGGTTAATATGACAGAAGTTTTGGAAAATTCTTTAAATACCGGAGTGATTTTTGCCATGAAGCAGATTGGAGCTAAAACTTTGGCGGAATATATAAAAAATTTCGGCTTTGGGGAAAAGACCGGTATCGAATTAGCAGGTGAAAGTTTAGGAGATATCCGCAATTTAACAGCCGATAAAATAAAAGAAGTTGATGTGGCGGTGGCGTCTTTTGGACAGGGAATTAGCGTTACTCCGCTTCAATTGGTTAGCGCTTATGCTTCTTTTGCTAATAATGGAGTTTTGATGAAGCCATACATAGTCAAAGAAATAATTCATGCTGACGGTACAAAAGATATTACTCAGCCTCAGGCAATAAGGCAGGTTATTTCTGAAAAAACCGCTGCTATTTTGGGCGGGATGCTAGTTAATGTCGTGGAAAATGGGCATGGCCAAAAAGCGGGCGTAAAAGGTTATTATGTAGCCGGGAAAACAGGAACCGCCCAAATTCCAAGAAAAGATGGACGGGGATATGAAACAGGCGCCAATATCGGCTCTTTCGCCGGTTTTGCTCCTGCAAATGATCCGAAATTTGCGATGTTAGTGCGTATTGACAGGCCGAGAGATGTGGCTTGGGCAGAATCTTCCGCCGCTCCTCTTTTTGGTGAAATAGCCGATTTTCTGCTACAATATTATCAGGTACCGAAAGAAAGAGACTAAAATTTATTAATTAGCATTTGAAATTTAGACAATATATGAAAAAGATAATAAAATTAAAACTTAAAATTTTAGCTAAGCTGATTTTGAAAAAATATCAGCCGAGAATAATCGGCATTACCGGCAGCGTCGGCAAGACCAGCACTAAAGAAGCGGTCTATACTGTTTTGGCGGAAAAATTTAAAGTTCGCCGTAATGAAAAAAATTATAATAATGAGTTCGGCCTGCCGTTGACAATTATCGGCGCTTCTTCTGCCGGTCGTTCTATTTTTGGCTGGTTGGCTGTCTTTATGAAAGCTTTCAGCCTGCTTATTTTTAAAGACGAGAAATATCCCAAAATTTTAATTTTAGAAATGGGCGTTGATCGGCCGGGCGATATGAAATATCTAACGGATATTGTTAAGTGCGATATTGGAATTGTAACTCTCATCAGCCATTCGCACGAAGAATATTTCGGCGACATAAAAGAAATTCAAAAAGAAAAGGGGATAATGATAGAAAATTTAAAGTCGGGCGGTTTGGCTGTTCTGAATTTTGACGATAATCTAACCAAGGAAATTTCTAAGAGAAGCCGGGCAAAAGTTTTAACTTTTGGATTTAAAAAAGGCGCAAGTGTTCAAGCGGAAGAATTGGTTTTTAGCTTTGAAAGAAAAAAAGAAGTAGAAAATCTATTGGGCATTAGTTTTAAAATGCGCTACGAAGGATCTTTTGTTCCGGTTCTTTTGCCGGAAGTGATCGGTTATAATGCTATCTATGCCGCTTTGGCCGCCGCTACGGTTGGCGTCGCTATGGAAATGAATATAGTGGAAATAGCTAATGCTTTGCGAAAGTTTAATTCTCCCAAAGGAAGAATGAATTTGATTGACGGCGTTAAACATACTTTGATAATTGATGACACCTATAATTCTTCTCCGCAGTCAGCGATGTCGGCTTTGGATATTGTCAGCAAAATTCCCATCGCTAAAGGAGCGAGAAGGTTTGCGGTTTTGGGCGATATGCTGGAACTCGGCAGTTATAGCGAGGAAGGTCATAGAGAGGTTGGCCGCTATTTAGCCAAGTCCGGAATTGACAAATTGATTGCGGTCGGGGAAAGGGCCCGCGATATTTCTCGCGGCGCCGAAGAAGCCGGCTTATCCCGCGATGATATTTTTGAATATACTGATATCGCTGAAGCCGGCCGTTTTATTGAACAACGCCTTGAACATGGCGATTTAATATTAGTAAAAGGTTCGCAGGGCATGCGCATGGAAAAAATCGTTAAAGAACTTATGGCCGAACCGTTGCGAGCGAAGGAATTATTAGTCCGGCAAGAAGGGGAATGGGAAGGCAAATAATTTATATTTTAAATATCAAAAAACTGCGGAAATATTTTTCGCAGTTTTTGTTTGGGTAGAGCTTTATTTTTCGAAAAATTTTATTTCATTCAAAAATTTCCAGATATTTTTATTGATGACTGCCGGGTTATTCAGATTAATTATATGATTTTCTTTTGGGACCACAACTAGTCGAGATGTTTTTACCAATCTATTTATCTCCTTGGCAACCGAGACATTAAATATGGAATCTTTTTCGCCTTCTATAATTAACACTGGTTTTTTTATTTTTTCCAATGTTTGGATGCCATTATATCTCGCGAGATGTTCATAGGTGAATAGCCATGATTTTAAGGAGGTATGAATTATGTCGGAATATATCCGAACCGGATCATAGTCTCCTCCTCCGATGAATTTATCAAAATCTACATGGCCGAAACGTTTTCCGTTTAAATCATTTTTTTCTAAGATCTTGTTCAAAAAATTAATAAAAAATGGATTGTATTTTACAGCTCCGTCCAATATCCTGGGCGCTTTATGAGCGGTATCAATTAAGACATAAGCTTTTGCTTTCCCGGGGAAATTTTTTTCAAACATTACGATGACCATACCGCCGAAACAATGTCCTATCATGGAAAAATCGGATATTTTTTCTTTTTCCAGAATAATATCAATGTCCTTGGAAAAATTTTCTAAATTGTAGCTTTGAGCCGTATTCGGCCGGCCTGACTTTCCATGACCTCTCAAATCCATGGCTAAAGTTGAAATGCCTTTCTCGCGGAAAAAAGCCCGTTCTTTTTTCCAGGCTGTAAGATCGCCTCCGGCTCCATGAACGAAAACCAGGAATTTTTCTGAAAATCTGTCTATATCATAAACGATTGCGGTTGAATCATGCGATTTAATTTTTTTTTCCATTTGTTCTTATTATTGTCTGATAAAGTTAAAACTATAAGTAAATTATATCATCGAATAGCAAATTAGCAAGCAAATCTATTTTTTTGTCATTCTGGAGCGTAGTCTTGACTTTTCGAGATGTAGCGACTCGCCTGCCGGCGAGGCAAGGAAGAATCTCGAAGGAAATGGCAGGAGCGTGGATTATGGATTAACCAGAAAATCATCCCGAACACTCGGGATTATTGCTCCCACGGGGTTGCTCCAGCATGACAGAGAGAAAATTCTTGCAATAACAGAGCAATTTACCCCTTTATTTTCTTTGCTAATTATGCTAAGGTAAAGGCAGAAACTAGATTATTTTATTACTTAAATTATGGAAATATTGATTTTAGGGGCTCACGGCAATCTGGGGTCCCAATTAACAAAAGTTTTTTCTGCTGACTCAGAATACGATGTTGTCGCTTGGGATAGAGAAGATATTGATATTACTGATAATGATTTGGTTTTGAAAAAAATACGCGATTTGCGACCGGGTATTGTTATTAACGCCGCTGCTTATAATGCCGTTGACAAGTGCGAGGAAGATGAGGGAATATTCGCTTTGGCAAAAAAAATAAATTCAGAAGTAGTCGGCTATCTGGCAGAAGCTTGTTTAGAAACCGGCGCGATTTTAATTCATTATTCTTCTGATTATGTTTTTTCTGGAGAAAAAAAAGAAGGATATAAAGAAGATGATGAAACCGGGCCGATAAACAAATACGGAGAGACAAAATTGCTGGGTGAGGAAGAAATCATAAAAAAAAGCGGACAGGGCTTAAAATATTTTTTGATTAGGACTTCTAAATTATTCGGGCCGAAAGGAGAAAATAAATTAGCCAAGCCGAGTTTTTTCGATATGATGTTGGAACTGGCCCAAAAACAAAAAACATTAGAGGTAGTTGACGAAGAAATCAGCTGTTTCACCTATACGCCAGATTTAGCCGCGGCTACTAAAAAACTTTTAGAAAGCGGTCGAGGATCTGGCATCTATCATATTGCCAATGTAGGCAGAGCGACTTGGTACGAAGCGGCTGTCGCTTTATTCAAAATTGCCGGCATGAAAGTCGAAGTCAAGCCTGTTGCTGCCGACAAATTTCCTCGTCCGGCGAAGCGCCCGGCCTGTTCGGCTTTAGTAAATACTAAGTTTGATATGCAGAGAACCTGGGAAGAGGCATTAAAAGAATATTTGGGAAAATAAAAACCCCTGCGTCTTGAGAAATTCTTCAAGGGCAGGGGTAGACAACTGCATTTCCATATCTTGATTAGATTAACCTGTTCCTGCTCGTATATAGGCGGAGAATGCAGCCTCTTTCCCGTGTTTCCCATTTTGTCCATAATAGGTAAGAAGGAGGTTTTATTTTGTGAGCCTATAGGCAGAATTTGGGGGGGCAGAGGGCAAACTCCGCATCACACAGGCATTTCCCGTGTGAGATTCTGCGAGCAAAAGCCAGCCGTTTTGGCAACTAACCAAGATATTCTAAAAAGAGTTGTTCGTTTATCAAAAAATATTATAAATTATAATTTAAAAAATGTCAAGAGAAAATTTATGAGAGGAATTATTCTATCGGGCGGTTCGGCTACTCGTCTCCGTCCTTGCACACAGGTTACTTCCAAACAGCTTTTGCCAGTTTATAATCGGCCGATGATTTATTATCCCTTAAATACTTTGCTAAAGGCGGGGATAAAGGAAATTTTAATAATTGTATCTCCGGAAAGAGCCGGCGATTATCTTAATCTTTTGGGGAGCGGAAAGGAATTCGGGTGTAAATTTACTTATGAAATTCAAGATCATCCGCGCGGATTGGCCGACGCTTTCATTATCGGAGAAAATTTTATTGACAAAGAAAATGTCTGCATGATTTTGGGCGACAATATTTTCGAAGATGATTTGAACGAAGATATAAAAAACTTCAAATCCGGTGGCAAGGTTTTTGCCAAAAAAGTGCCGGACCCGGAAAGATTTGGAGTAGTGAAGTTTGATGAAAATATGAAAGCAGTAAAGATAGAGGAAAAACCGAAAAAGTTTTTAAGCGATTATGCCTTAACCGGTCTTTATATTTATGACAGCCGAGTGATAGAGGCCGCTAAGCAAGTGAAACCAAGTGAAAGAGGCGAGCTGGAAATAACTGATCTTCATAATTGGTATCTGGAAAAAGGAGAATTGGAAGTGGCGATGGTGGAGGGAGAGTGGATTGATGCCGGCACTTTTGACAGCTTATTGCGCGCCCAGAATTTTGCCAAAGAGAAAATGCAAGGGAAGATGGTAATTTAAATTTATGAAGCATATTAATATAGAGTTAAAGGCCAAATGCGACAATCACGAAAGATTGAGAGAAATTTTACAAACTGAGAAAGCAGATTTCAAGGGGCTTGATCATCAAATCGATACTTATTTTAAAGTTAACTTTGGCCGTTTAAAGATGCGGGAAGGAAATATTGAGAATGCTCTTATTTTTTATGATAGAGAAAATTGCGCCGGGCCGAAAAAATCTAAGATTTTAATGTATGAGACTGGACATGATAAAGGCTTAAAAGATATTTTAGCAAAAGCCCTCGGAGTCTTGGTGGTCGTCGATAAGAAAAGAGAAATTTATTTTATTGATAATGTAAAATTTCATCTAGATAATGTTGAGGGCCTTGGCTCTTTTGTTGAAATTGAGGCGATTGATTCGGATGGCAGTATTGGCGAGGTGAAATTATTAAAACAATGTGAAACCTATTTAGATTTATTTGGTATTTCTCCAAAAGATTTCATATCTTGTTCCTATAGTGATTTAATTTTGAAACAATGAAATTAGCAATTGGCTTTATAACTTATGGAGAACTGACGGCAAAATATTTGCCGTATTTTTTAGATAGCTTAAAAAAGCAAAATTTTTCCGATTATAAAATTTTTGCGATTGATGACAGTGAACAGGAAGAAAATAACAATAAAAAATTTATCAAAAATAATTATCCGGAAATAGATTTTTCTTGGGCAGGAGAGAATTTGGGTTTTGGGCGGGCTTTTAATGTCTTGATAAAAAAAGCTTCGGAAATTGGCGCTGAATATTTTTTGGTTTTAAATCCCGATATAATTATGGAACCAGGCGCAATAGAGAAGTTAGTAGAGGCAATGGATGGGGATAGGACTTTGGGAAGCGCCAGCCCCAAGATTTTGAAATGGAATTTTTTGGAAAATAAAAAAACAAATATCATAGATACCTGCGGAATTGGATTAAAAACCGGTTTAAGGTTTTTCGACTTTGGGCAGGGAGAAATTGACAAAGGGCAATATAATAAAGTTGATATTCTTGGCCCCTCAGGCGCAGCCGGGATTTATAGAATTAGCGCTTTGGAAAAACTAAACCCCCTTGGTAAAGGGGGCAAGGGGGATTCTCTATATTTCGATGAGTCAATGTTTATGTATAAAGAAGATTGCGATTTAGCCTTTAGGCTCAAATTAGCCAATTTTAAGGCCAGATTGGTTCCTGAAGCTATATTTTATCATGATAGGACAGTAGCAAGCGCTGGGAAGGGTTTTATGGCCTTTTTTAGGGGTAGAAAAGCTAAGAACAGACAAGCAAAAAAGTGGTCTTTTCTTAATCAGCATATAATATTCTTAAAATATTGGCGTTTTCAGGGGGTTTTTAGTAAAATAACGATTATTTTGCGAATATTAGCAATGTTTATTTTTGCCCTGCTTTTTGAGCAATATTTGTTGGGAGAGTATGGAAAATTAAAAGTTATAAGGAAAAAATTGACAAATTTTAATATTTAGCTATAATATAGAAAGCTCAATGAAGGGCGTTTTTTATTTATTAAATTATTAATTTAGGCTGAGCGTTTTAAACGAGACGTTTAAATCCCGCGGGATCCTCACGTCGTCGCTTCGCTCCTCCTCAGGATGACATATGGAAAAAATTGCAGTTATAAAAACCGGCGGGAAGCAGTACAAAGTTAAACAGGGCCAAATTTTAAAAATAGAAAAACTGGAAGAAGAAGTTGGAAAAAAAGTAAAATTTGAAACTTTGTTAACTGCGACAGCTGATGCTAAAGAATTAAATATCGGCAAGCCGACTCTAGGAGAAAAAGTTGAAGGCAAGGTAACTGAGCAAGGGCGAGCGGATAAAGTAAGCGTTGTAAAATATAAAAACAAAACCCGCTACAAGAAAAATGTCGGACACAGACAGCCGTTTACGAAAGTAGAAATCACTTCAATCGCATAAGATAAAATAAAAAAAAGACTATTTCTCAAGAAATGGTCTTTTTTTATTTTAAAGTTTTAATTTTCTTTATAGAATGAAAATAAAAAAGAAATAAAGTGTCATGCCGGAGCGAGGCGATAGCATCCCGTTGTGTTATGTTTGATTGTAATAAACGAACAGCTGGCTCGCCTCGGGATTCTATCGGCCTTTGGCCTCCAGAATGACAATTCATTTTTACAACTCATTTCTATATTTTAGCGCGTTGGCCAGTGTTATTTCGTCTGCGTATTCCAGATCGGCTCCGCTCGGAAGGCCGCGGGCAAGACGGGTTATTTTTGCACCGGACGATTTCAGCAGTTTCGCTAAATACAAGGCGGTAGTTTCGCCTTCCAAATCCGGATTCAAAGCTAAAATTATTTCTTTAATATTATTTTTTTCTATTCTTTCTGTTAGGGGTTTTATTTTGAGGTGCTCTGGCCGAATATCGTTTATGGTGTTTATTGTTCCGCCTAAAATATGATAGAGCCCGTTATATTGATTGGTAGCTTCAATTGTCAGCATGTCCTGAGTGCTGGCGACGACACAAATAATTTCTTTGTTTCTTTCTTTGTCTGCGCAAACAAAACAAGGATCAGTTTCGGAAATTGCCAAGCAATTGGAACAGATGGTTGTTTTTTCTTTTAATTCAGCGATAAATTGAGCGAATCTTTGTAATTCTTCTGCCGGCTGTTTTAATAAATAAAAAACATATCGCTCGGCAGTTTTTGGTCCGACCGTTGGAAGCTTTGAGAATTGGTTTATTAAATTTTGGATAGCTAATGGAAATTTCATTTTAATTGAGTCCAGGCAAGCCGCCCATCTCCTGCATTTTTTGCGCCATCAATCTTTGAGTTTTTTTGACGGCGTCATTGAAGCAATCGGTCAATATTCCTTCTAAAGAATTTTTTGATAATTCTTCGTTTATGGAAAGAGAAGTAATTTCCATATTTCCGTTCATTACTATTTTTACTCCGTTTTTTTCTACGGTGATTGATTCTTGCGCTAAGGCGTTTTGCATCACTTTAGCCTGAGAGCGTAAATCTTTGAGATATTTTAGTTTAGCGAACATAAATTTTTTCCGCTTTTTCAAGCGATATTATTTTATTAATTTAAAATTCAGGCGGTGCTTCTAAGCCGGTTTTTTCCAAATTTTTAAAACTGGCTGTTTCTTCGTTGAAAAATAGATCAACTTTTCCGGTTGGACCGTTGCGATGTTTAGCAATATGAATTTCCGCCAAACCTCTTTCTGATTCCGGCAATTCCTCGCGATTATAATTTCTGTCAGCCGATTTTCTGTAAATAAACATAACCACATCTGCGTCCTGTTCAATAGAGCCAGATTCGCGCAAATGAGCGAGTTTTGGTATAGCTGGGCCGCCGGCTTGTTCAACGGCGCGGGAAAGCTGAGAAAGAGCCAGCACGGGAATATTTAATTCTCTGGCTATGCCTTTTAAGCCGCGGCTTATTTCTGATACTTCCTGAACGCGGTTATCGCCGTATTTTCCCCGGCCTTCCATCAATTGCAAATAGTCAATAACAATTAACCCCAAGCCTTTTTCCATTTGCAGTCTTCTGGCTTTTGTTCGGATTTCCATAATGGAAGAAGAAGCAGAATCATCTATGTAAATTGAAGCTTCGGAAAGCTGTCCCATGGCTTCGCCAATGCGAGTAAAATCATTATCATCTTCACGGTCAGATAATTTTCCCGTGCGCATTTTCCATAAATTTACATTTGATTGCGCACAGAGCAGTTTGTCCACCAATTGTTCTTTGCTCATTTCCAAAGAGAAGATGCCAACTCCCAGCTTGCTTTTTATAGCTGCTTGTCTGGCGATATCCAAGGCTAAAGAAGTTTTTCCGACGCTTGGCCTGGCCGCTAAAATAATTAAATCAGATTTTTGCAATCCGGCCAGCAGATTATCAAGAGCAGCAAAGCCAGTAGGCAGGCCCCGCAGTTTTCCGCCGTGTTTATGCAGTTCGTCAATTCTTTCAAAAGCTTCGCTCAAGAGATTCTCAATCGGGACAAAAGTATTTTTTAAATATTTTTGGGAAACGGAAAAAACTTTTTGTTCGGTTTCATCCAAAACTTTATCTATATCTTCTTCTTCATTATAGCTTAATTCCATTATTTCTGAAGCAGCCCGCTGGAGGCGGCGCAGTGTCGCTTTTCTCTGAATTATATTGGCATAGTGAACAACGTTGGAAGAAGTGGCAGCAAAAGTAGAAAGCTGAGCTAAATAAGTCCGGCCGCCGATATTTGCTAATTCTTTTTTTTCATCTAAGCGATTAGTCAAAGACAAAACATCAATCGGCTCATGATGTCCGTAAAGTTCTTTAATTATGGTGAAAATAATTTTGTGAGAATCTTTATAAAAATCATTTTCTGAAACAATATCCGCTATTTTTATGATCGCGTCTTTATCAATCAAAAGACAAGATAAAAGCGATTGCTCAGCCTCTAAATTATGCGGGGGCATTTTTTCAATTATGTTATTTTCTCCATTGCTCATAGCTTTATACTATCTTATTGCCGATCATTTAGCAAGAGAGTTTTTTCCACTATTTTTCCACTTTTTGAGCAATAAAACAAAACAAAAAAAGACCGAGAAAGGTCTTTATTTTTGAGCCACCTGAGGGATTCGGACCCACGACCCACAGTTTACAAAACTGTTGCTCTACCAGCTGAGCTAAGGTGGCTTTTGTGCGCCGTGCTGGATTCGAACCAGCGACCATCAGCTTAATAGTCCGCCCCCTCTGGGGCGGATCTACCGACTGAGCTAACGACTGTGCGCCGTGCTGGATTCGAACCAGCGACCATCAGCTTAAAAGGCTGTTGCTCTACCGACTGAGCTAACGGCGCAAATCTATAACAAAAATAAAACTGCCCAAAGCAGGATTATTTTTTCTAATTTTATAATAACAAAACTTTTGGGTCTTGACAAGAGCTTTTTAAATCTTCCATTTTGAGGTTTATTTTGTTATAATTTTTATAGAACATATCCTTTAAAATTTAAGGAAAAGAGGAGGGACTATGCCAATACCTGTTTGTTGCCCACATTGTCGGAGAATATGGCAAAGGGCGAGCGATAGTATTGTAATCTTTTCCGAAGCCCCTGGTTATGAAATGCTTTCTTTTGACAGAATATGCCCAGAATGTCTTGAAAAACTAAAGAAAAGTGAGGCGGATTTTATCCATAGCCGACAGATTAAAGCTGGGTTTGAACCATGCTTTGGAGAAAAGAAAGAATGCAACGAGATGAATTGCTGTTTTCGTCTTTTATGTCTTGCCAAACATCGTGAAGCCGAAAAGCCGAAAGCGTTTGAGGGGAGATAGGAGGAGAGAGAATTGAGAAAATTATGAAAACACCGTTTCTTTTGGAGGCGGTGTTTTAAATTGATTTGTACCGCCACGGGTTTACCTGCCGGCAGACAGGGAATTCCGCCTCGCTTTCGCTTCCGCTCAAGCTTCGTTGCCCTGGGCAGCGCTGAATGCTCCTATGGTCGCATTCATCGGCGCTCGACGGCGTTTCTCGCCGACAGAATTTCGGCTCGAAACTTGTCTCGCTCCTGCCCGTTCGATTCCCCTTAGCGAAAAATAAAAATATTCTCAAGAAGAGAATATTTTTATTTTAGTACCGCCACGGGGAATCGAACCCCGATTACCAGGATGAGAACCTGGCGTCCTAACCGTTAGACGATGGCGGCATTTTTTATTTTTAGTTGAATATTTGCCCAATGTTTTCTTTGTGCCCGCGCAAGAATTCTTCCGCAGTTGTTTCTTTTTTCCCTTCTAATTGCAATCTCTTTATAAGTAAAGCATTTTGTCCGCACTGGACAGCAAGTTTTCCGTCGGATAAAAATGTTTCTCCGATTTTATATTTATTTATTTTTAAAATATTAGGAAAAGCTGAAATTATTTTTATTTTTTTGCCATTCAATTCTGTCCAGGTTCCTGGCCACGGGTTTAAAGCTCTTGTCATTCTTTCTATTTCTTCCGCATTTTTTTGCCAATCTATTTTTCCATCGGCCTTACTGAGAGTCGGCACATAAGTAGACTCAGAATTACTTTGATTTTTTGGTTTTATTTTTCCGGAAATATAATTTTTTAAAGTTTCAACTATTATTTCCGCTCCCAGCTTTGCTAATTTGTCAGACAAAGTTTCGGCTGTGTCTTCTTTGTTTATTTTTATTTTAGTTTGCTTTAAAATTGGACCAGTGTCAAGGCCTTTGTCTATCTTCATAATAGTAATTCCAGTTTCTTGGTCTCCTGCCAATATCGCCGCCTGAACACAGGCCGCACCGCGGTATTTCGGCAGTAGAGAGGCATGAATATTTATCCAGCCATAGCGGGGGATATCTAAAATATCTTGCGGAATGATTTGTCCATAAGCTATTACCACTCCCAGATCAGGATTGGCTTTAATAATTTCTTTTTCATACTCCTTTATTTTTTCCGGCTGCCAGACAGCTATTTTATAATTTTCCGCTGTTATTTTTACGGGAGTGGGGGAGAGTATTTGTTTTCGGCCTTGTTTTTTGTCCGGCTGAGTAATGACGGCCAATATTTCAAAATTGTTCTCATTTATTAAAGATTGAAAACTGGGAATAGCAAAATCGGGAGTGCCGGCGAAGATTATTTTTATTTTTTCTTTATTAGACATTTAGATTTTTTATTGTTATATTATTTATATAAAAATTAAAAATTATCATGGGTGAATTTATAAATTTTTTATTATCTATTAGCCAGAGCATGGGTTACGGCGGCATTGTCTTACTAATGGCGATAGAAAGTTCGTTTGTGCCTTTCCCTTCGGAAGTAGTTATCCCGCCAGCGGCTTATTTGGCTTCGCAGGGAGAAATGAATATTATTCTTATTATTTTGGCCGGAGTTGTCGGCAGTTTAATCGGAGCAGCCATGAACTATTGGCTGGCTTTTTATTTAGGAAGGATTTTAATCTACAAAATAGCTGATTGTCGTCTTAGCCATTTTCTCATGGTAAATTCGGCGAAAATAAAAAAATCCGAAGATTTTTTTCTAAATTATGGAAATATTTCTACCTTAATAGGGCGCTTGATCCCTGTAGTCAGGCAATTAATATCTTTGCCGGCCGGCTTCTCGGGAATGAATTTCAAAAGTTTTTTCTTTTACACGGCCCTGGGTTCTGGAATTTGGGTTACAATTTTAGCTCTTTTGGGATATGCTTTTGGAGCCAACCAAGAGATGCTTGTTGAATATTATAAAGAAATTTCTTGGTTTTTTGCCATCATAGGAGTTCTGTCGATAGCGATAATTTTTTTCAAAAAAGGAAAAAATTAAATAGATTCAACTTTTTTTAATTTTTTTGCCTTATCAATAAATAAAATTCCGTCCAGGTGATCTGTTTCGTGCTGAATAACAACAGCCATCAGGCCCTCGGCCTGTATTTTTATTTTCGCTCCATTTTTATCAAGATAAACACAATTTATTTTTTTGTGGCGTTTGACCTGGCCGTATACTCCCGGTACGGATAGGCATCCTTCTTCACTCCATTCTTTCGCCCATGATTTTTTGGTGATTTTTGGATTTATCATGCAGGCAACTCCGTCTTTTGTATTCACGGCAATTAAGCGGATATTTTGTCCTACTTGCGGGGCAGCCAAACCGACTCCATCTTTTTCTTTCATGGTTTTCATCATGTCGGCGCACAATTCCTTAAATTTTTTTGATTTTATCTCTTCCGTATTTACCGCAACTGATTTTTCCCTCAAGAGCGGACTGGGAATAGATAAAATTGGTAGTATTTTTGCCATAATTGACTTAGATAAAAGTTTATGCTTTAATTTTATATTAGCTCATTCGAAAAAAATTGGCAATATTCATAGAAAAGGAGAGAACGTTATGCCAAAAAGAATCGTCACTCCCACCGATGAAGCGAAAAGAATGGTAAGAGAGGGCCTTGCTTCAGATATTCCGGAGGCCTTAGGAAAGCTTAAGGAACTCGAGAGTCAAGCTGGGATATCGGACCTGCTGATTCTTTATACAGATATAATTGCTGTGCGAAGCATTTTGAAGAAGAGGATTTTTGAAGAGCGGGCATACCAAGGCGCCGTGATGGCGGCTTTTATCCCTTCCGGGATTCTCGCTCAGCCGTCATTAAAAAAAGAACCAATTATTTTCGGAAAAATTATTGAACTTGTTTCCAAGGATGGAGAACCCGCTCAGCTCATTGCTATTGTTGAGGGCTTAAGATTTAACGGCCGTAAAGGGATTCTTTTTTCAAACAAGTCAGCCGCGGAAATAAATGGGAGAGGCAGCAAAACTTTTAACCAAGTTCATCCCGAAATGGATTTGTACCGCTGGGAGGTTTCACCTGAAAGCGATATTGTCTGCGCTATTTTTGATGCCTGGAACAGTCATTCGATTAGCGCTGATTTTTCGCTGGCCCTTTTTATTCCCAAAAACAAAGTCGTAATGCTTCCTTGAATAAAAAAGACGGCCCTGAGCAATTATGCGCTCAGGGCCTTTTTCTTTAATAAATAAAATTGATATAATAGAAATATGCCAGAAGATAAAGGATTTGAACAATTAGGCGATATTTTTAAGTCTCGCCGACCAACAAAAAAACCACCGGCTTATGAGTGGCAAGATTTTGCTTTGCGCGTGATAGATGAACTTGGCATTCCAAACTTCAAAAGAGGATCTGTTTTTAAAGTCTGCAAAGAAATGCCGAAGGCTTATATTGAAAAATGCATGAATGAGACAAAAGAACTTTGCCGTACGGGCGAGAAATGGAAATATTTTTTTAAGATTGTTAACCAAAAATAAAACTAGCGACCAAATAGCCGACTCCGAAGGGTCCTTCGTAAGATAAAATTCGCGGCTCGTTTTTTATCCCGTCTAAGGTTCCTAAAAGCATTACGATTGATTTCAGTCCGCATTCGCCGGCATCTTCAATCATTTTTTCGTCCAGCCTCAAAATGTCTGGCGTTTTTTTATTTTTTATTAATTCCACTAATTTTTTA
>JBAZOD010000010.1:0-19528 GCA_041648955.1 Patescibacteria group bacterium | reverse complement strand
TCGGGCGAATATCACTCGCCGAGCCGTGAAGATACCATAAAAAAACTTCAGTACGATTTGTACTATATCAAAAACAGATCAATCTATTTAGACCTGTCTATAATTCTTAAAACGATTGCGACAATCTTAAGTCGAAGAGGAGTTTAAAAAAATCCATGTACAATAAAAGAATTTTTCTTTCAGAAAAAATTCTTTTTTTTTGTTTAATGAAAAAATTATTTACTTTTTCTAAAAGATATAATAAAAGTAGAGCCAAGAAAATCAATAAAACTTCCGGAAAAATACTTCTCCATCTTATGCGCCAAAAAATTATTAAAAGAGAAAAATAACCTGCTTAACGGCCACATCAACGGATAAAAATGACAAAATTTAATTTGAATATCTTCAAAACCCATCGATTCGATGAGTTTTTTTAATTTTCTTGGACTATGCTCCCTATAAAAATAATCTGCTTTATTAACATCTAAACCGAACCTCCTATAAAATTTCCAAAGTTTTCTCTCTAAGCACAAAGAGTTTCTTAAAGTAACTACAGCCTTTCCGCCTGGTTTCAACACCTTTCTTATCACTTCCAGAAATTCTCTGTCGTCGGGTAAATATTCAAGCAAACCTACTGCTATGACAGCGCTAAAAGTGTTATCTTCAAAAGGAATTTCTAAAACATTTCCCTTGATAACTTGGCTTCGGTGAAGAGTTCTAACGAAATCAGAAGCTATTTTAACCATTTCTTCCGAGGAATCAAGCCCCGTCACTTCATATCCAAGCACTTCTAAAAATTCAAAATAACTACCGGCGCCACATCCTAAATCCAAAACCTTGCCTTCTCCCTTGCCCAACATTCCCAAAACATATTGCTGACGATATTTTTTATTATTGTAAGAAAATTTTTTTTCTCCTGCTTGCAGATACAATTGCTGCCATTGTCTCGATTCTTTATTAAATCTTGAATCCAATTTATTCTGATCGTACTTTGTGGACATAATAATTTTATAGTAATTAATTTTAAATCATTTTTTTAAATAATTTTAGCGTCTTGGGCGCCATCTTCCTGTGCAGAACAAAAATACCGCTTCTCTCTCCTATAATATTCCCTTCATCACTAACATCCAAAATAAATTTATACCCTAATTTTTGGCACGCTTCTATAGTATTCTGGTTATAGGGAGCAAATGGCAAAGAAAGAGAAAAGGGAGCTGCTCCTATTTCCCTTAGATAATCATCCGCCTTTTGTATTTCTTTTTCTTGTTCTTCTAAATCGAGACAAGTCATTATAGGATGAGACCAAGTATGATTTCCGAACTTCAAATAATCTCTTTCTCTCTCTCCTTTATTCATGTAGAGGTTGAATTCTTTAGCTATCTTTCCCGAAGATAGTCCCAAGGAATTGAAAAAAGAATCTAAATCATATCTAATTGTCATATCCTTTATAGCGCCTATTTTCTTCGACCAGGAATAAAAATTTATTTTTTCCAACAAAGAAAAGTTGTATTTGCCGGCGCTAGAACCATTTTTCAGAAATTCTATGAATTTTTTTTCAAGCCCATTATTTATAACATACCTTATCTTGTCCCTCCATAATATATCGCCATTCCCCAAAATTGACGGGCAGAGAAATACTGTTGCCGGTATTCTAAGGTCGCGAAGAACGGGGTAAGCTTCGTTTATATTGCTCAAATAACCATCATCAAAACAGATACTTGCGTATGGCCCGTCTTTTCCGCTTTCTATAATCTCTTCGGCCTTTTCGAGGGGTATAATTTTAAAATTTCTAGACAAATACTGCATTTGCTCTTTAAAGACCTTCGGCTCGACGTTATGTCCGGACGACGAAAAAATGTTGTTTTGCGAAGAAACAAAGTGGTAAAGAATTATTTCCAATCTATCTTTTCTTAATTTTATTAATTCTTTTTTTAACTTATTTTTTAATCTCTTGAAAAAAATCATATTTTTCTTGCTACAATCCAAAGGTGGGAAGAAAGCGTATTCTCCGCTAAAAAATTCTGAAAATTAAGGCCGATTTTTTCCCATTGATCAATTAAAACATATTTTAAGAAGGGCTGGCTGGAAATATCTAAATCCTTGTTCAAAATTTTGTTTCTAACAATTTCAGCGTCAAGCTTTCCCGGCGTTATTACTTCTTCAACTTTAAAACCGCAATTTTCCAACAACCCTCCCAGAGATTCGCAATTAAAATAGTTAATATGATTCGGTCCGTCAATATTATCCGACAGTTTGCCCAAAGTCATTAAATCAAATCCTTTAATATTCGGGGTTGTCAAAAATAACAAACCATCCTTGCTGAGCGCTTTGTGGCAGGCAATGATAAAATCTTTAGGAGAAAAAAGGTGCTCTATTAATTCAAAATTAGTAATAACGCTTGCCCGCTCCATACCGACATCTTCTATCGGTTTCTCTATCACTTCGATCCCCTTGCGGCGGCAAGTATCGGCTAAATCCTTAGATGGCTCGACGGAAACAACTCTTTTGAAAATATTTAACTTTTTTATTTCCTCACAAAATGTTCCATAGCCCCCGCCAACATCAAAAATAGCTTCGTTTTCAGTATTATATTTTTTGCACAAATCAATAACCTTTTGCGCTCTAGGGGAAAAAATTTGACTCCTCCTGACATTTTCCGAGGCGGGATAAATTTTGTCATTCCAATGTTTAATGCTTTTAGAATTCGCATAAAAATCCACTAAAATCTCCTGACTTGGACGAGGATTAATAAAAACGGTTTCGCAGTTTTCGCAAACTACAAAAGAAAAACCATTTTTATCAAAAACAATGTGATAATTTTTTGAATCACAAGCCAGACAATTAACTTCTTTAAAAAGTTTTTCTTTTTTCAGTAATTCTTCCACATCTTTTTTATGCAAATTTTCATTCTCCTCCATTAAATTAACTGGCCTAATATCTTCTTCTTTCATAATAATTAATTTTAGTTATTTTTTAAAAAAATTTCTTAATAAACTTCCGATTTTACTCCGTATTTCTTGATAATTTTTTTTCAGCCGATATTTTTTTTCATCCTTGATGAATTCTAATATTTTGTCTGCCGCCCGGCCATCGCCATAAAGCTCTGCCCATTTTATTTTTTCACTCACAATTTTCAGCGCAGCTTCTAAAATTTTTTTTGGTTCGGTGCCGGCGAGAATGCTTGCACCCGCCTTTATTCCCTCGGGACGCTCAGTATTATCTCTCACTACTACACACGGAATTTTCAATACACTCGCCTCTTCTTGTAATCCTCCTGAATCAGTAATAATTAATTTACTGCTAGCTTCCAATTGTAGAAATTCTAAATATCCCAATGGCTTTATAATAGTTATTTGTTGAGGAATTGTTAGCCCGAATTTTTTTATATTATTGGCTGTCCGAGGATGCATCGGATAAATAATAGGAATTTTAAATTTTTCTCCAACAAGTTTCAAACCCTCGAGTATTCCCTTCAACCGCTCTGGCTTATCCACGTTCTCAGCCCTATGCGCCGTTACAATAATATAATTTTCTTTGCGCAAATTTAAATTTTTTAAAATATCAACCTTTTTCCCAGCTAACTCCAAGTTTTGATAGACGGCATCAACAATCGTATTGCCGGTCATTAAAATTCTATTTTCATTTATGCCTTCTTCATTTAAATTTTTAAAAGCATCGCTAGTGGGCGCGAATAAATAATCGGAAATATGGTCAGCTATTATTCGATTATTCTCTTCCAGCATTGAAAGATCGTGACTCCGCAAACCTGCTTCGTGATGACCTAATTTTATATTTACCTTTTTGGCCGCCAAGCTTCCAGCTAAAACACTATTAGTATCCCCCTGTACTAGCACTAAATCTGCTTTTTCTTTCAATAAAATTTTCCCAATCTGCTTTACCATAATGCCAATTTGTTTGCGATATTCATTTTTCCCTACATTTAAATTATATTTAGGCTCTCCAAGCTCTAAATCTTCAAAAAATTTTTTGTCTAATTCATAATCATAATGCTGTCCGGTATGTAAAATAAAATAATCAACTCGCATTTTTTTGCAAGCTCGGATTATCGGAGACATTTTTATAATTTCCGGCCTTGTACCCAAAATAATAGCGATTTTCATAATATATTTTTTAATAAAATCTAATTAAACAACTCGCTTGATAATAATTTATTTGCGATTTCACTTACAAGGGGATCCTCGGACTCTTTTTTCTTAAGCAAAAATTCTCTCTCTTCTTTTTTGTTTAAATCCCGACGAGCGACAGTATATTTAACAGCTTCAAAAACATCTTTAATATGCTCCGGGGAAACATCCAATAAAAGATTACGTACTTTTGTTTTATCATCGCTAGAAATGTCCGGCGCCTGCTGTTCAAGCATTTTATCCACCAAAGCGTTTATATCTAGATTATCATATTGTTCCATCGCGGATATTTCTTCTTCGCTCAAACCTTTATTTATTTGCTCCCAAATATCTTCGGGAAGTCTAGTTTTGGGAAATTTATAAGCCTTACGCTCATTCAATTCTGGGGCAAATATCTGTCTAAATAATTCAGAATTTTTTCCTCCGCTTAATAACGTTAAAATTATACCAGATTCCCTCTTCATTTCCTTAGAACGCTTCATGCCTCTTTCCGTTGATAACGGAAACATATTCCGCATAGGCATTTCTAGATAATGAAGAATATTCGTCCAGCTTTTTTGGGGGTCATCGGCTGAGCCGAATTCCTTTGCCGGCAAATTATTAAATAAGGGAAATGTTTCATCATATGACAATCGTTCGTCGGGATAAACCGGCGCGCCTCTTTGCACTCCGTCATTAATTATATTTCTTACAAATTCACGGGTTCCCAAAATTCCGGCCAAGCGATCAATTGATTGAATATGATGTGCAACAGGATCACGTTCTTCGTTCTTCCCGCCATGTAATAATACAGAGCCAATTACTCTCCTATTAAAAGCTTCTGAAGCCTGAATGATATCAGGGTCATCTTCGCCTTCCACTTTAAATCTACGCGCAAATAAGGCCGCCAAATAACCACTTAAGGCTGCGTGAAGCTGTATCTGCTTTGCCTTATCAAAATCCATGGCGCCAGATCGTTCTTTTAACAGCAATTCCGGATAACGACCAAAATCATGAAGAAGCGAGCCAAATAGAACCATATATTTTTCGCTATTTTTCAATTCTTCTGATAAATCTAAATATTCAAATAAATCGTAAGATATATGAGTCTTATCATGCCCGAGCGTCTTTCTATTTTCTTTGCTATCCCAAAGATTTAAAATTTCTTCAAGAGCAGCTCGAAAACTTTCTCCATATTTATCAAAAAGTTTTTCAAATTTAAATTCTTCTAACGAAATATCTTCTTTCTTAAAAAGTTGTCCAGAAAATTTTTCCATAGCCTCTGGAGTTTCTGATTTTAACTTTTCATAGACTTCTGGAATTTTTTCCATATTTTTTGCGTTTTATTTAATTTTAGCATTAATAACCTGTTGAAATATTTCTATTAATTTAGCGGTTGTGTTCTTGACACTATACTTATTCAAAACTTCTTTATTTATATCTATCTTTTTTTCACCAGAAATTAATTTTTCAAGATATTCTGACAATTTGTCAAACTGATTATAGCTGAATGACTTGCATCCTAAATCTTCTATAAATTTGGCGGTAGGACTATTGGCTGGAGTTATACCTAAAATAACATTGCCGCTACCGGCGTAGTCGACAACTTTTGATGGTAAAAATGGACTATCGGGTATATCAGCATCAATTACAACCAGACAATCGGACAATTTCATGTATTTTAAGCTCTCTTCATAGCTTACTGGCGGAATTATCTCTATATTATTTCTTAAACTATAGATATCTGCAATTTTTTCTATGCTCTCTGTGCTATAGCCAGCATAATCGTTAGCTGCGCCGATCAATTTAACACCGAATTTCGATTTTAATTCAGGATGCTTGCTTACGACCGAGGAAAGCGCCTTAAATAACAGTTCAGGATTTCTTTTTTTATAAAAAGCGCCGATATAGCTGATAACGAATTTGCCGGAATCCGGCTTTTCCACTTCCGGATAATCGGCCAAATTATAATTATGGGGAATTACATCCGCTTTCTTTTTCCAAGATTCAGGAAATTTTTTCATGATTAAATTTTCAGCAACACTATTTGTAAAAAGCACTCTTTCGGAATTTTCTATTATAAATTTTTCTTGAAAATAAATATATTTAGCGCTTGATTTGGAAAGGGATTTATAAGGATCATCAAACCAGGGATCACTAAAATGAGAAACGAATGGCAACTTAAGACGTTTTTTTAGCATCGCCCCAATGATATTGCTATCCATTGGCTTCGAAAAAGAAAAGATAAACTCCACCTTATTATCAATAGCAAATTTCTCAATTTTTTTTGCCATTTTTCTATAATACCTATATTTTAAAACTTCTCTAAGGAAAGAGATATGATTAAAATATCTATTAGTAGAAAAAATCGGAATTCTAAAAATCGGAACATCTATTTGCCATTCTCCGCATTGTTCATAAGCAACAATGAACGGCTCTAGGCCCTGCTTCATCCATTCCGGAATCATTTTCCCAATTAGAATAGATTGTGGCCGAACTACGGGCGGCGTCCAAAAACTAAGACACAAAATTCTTTTCCCGGAATTATTACTCATTTAAATTATTTTTAATTTCTTTTAAAAAATTTATATATTTCTTGCGTTTTTGTTTGCTTAACTTTCCCCTCAAAACTAATGTCTTCAGTTCTTCCGAAACTTTCCAGACAGCATAGGCCAAAAAATAATTTTTTTCTATTTCTATATCATATATTATCTCCCGATCAAGTCGGAATTCCTCAAACCAAAAATCCATCCAAGATTGAGAACTATTTTTATTGTAAAAGATATAAAAATCTATCAAATCGAATAATCGGCTGGAAAATTTCCTATACCTTATCCAATCAATAAAAAAAAGATTATTATCTTTTAAAAGGATATTGTCTAAATGAAAATCGCCGTGAGATGAGGAGCATGGAATGCCAATCCGTAATAAATAATCAGACCAAAAAGATTGATCTTCAGCAATATTTTCGAAAACAAAATCCAAAAAATATTTATATTCTATAATTTCTTTTATTTTTTTTATTTCCCAATCGCGAAAATCTCTAAAAGACATCTTAAAATACTTTTTTATCAAATCAATGTCTCCGCTCTCTCTTTTGGCCGGTCTTAAGTAGGGATTACACAAAATAATTCCTCCCAGAAAACACCCTTTTAAAAAAAATTTAGAAAAATGGCTATCTCTTAAAACTTCGGGAAAATTTTTCTTCTCTCTTATTATTTCTTTGCAAGCAGAAAAAGACAATGGTATTTTTAAAACCTTTCTTTTTAATCTTATAATTGCCGTCTGTGAATCGCGCATATATTAATATCTATTATGGTTCCACTCTAAAAATAGCTCTATTTTGGTCTTTACTGTAAGAATCGCTTTCTCCTATTTTCTCAACCTTAGAAAAACCTGCGGAGAGTATAAAGTTTTTTATCCATTCATGCGGGTTTTCTCCCATGTCGGGCAAAAGTTTGGCCCATCTATTTTTCAATTCGTTTGACTGTCCCATTTCGAAAATCATCGCTTTTTTCACTTTCTTGCGAATTTCCTTCAGGATGCTGCGGCTATATTCTTCACCTGAAGAATACATCATGTGATGCATCACCGACATAAAAATTACTATATCAAATTCTGGAAGTTTCTTTATTAATTCGCTATCAACCTCAGCTAAAACAAAACCAGCCGGCATAATTTTTTCAGAAGCGATTTGATTCTGAGCCATACTTAGGCGTCTTATATCCGCATCTACCCCCAAAGAGACGCAACCGCATTCTCTGGCTGATTGCAAGACATAAAAACCTTCAGCGCAACCAATATCTAAAACAGAATTAGCCTGGCAACTGTCAATCTCTTTTTTAATTAACCCCCATCTGTCGAGGCAATTCCTATCCCCGCCCATAATCAACTTGCCATTTTTAAAAATCGGCTGATAATTAGGATAAGACTTTATTAATTGATTAGCATATAGGCTAAAAAGAAATTTTGGTAATTTTTTTAATGGTTTTTTATACATAAAGAAAACACTTAAATATTTTTAAAATCAATTAATAAATCCGCAAAATACTTGACTGCCCAATTTAAAGCTTCATTCTGCCCATATCCCCCAGAAATTGGCCAACTACCCCACATCGCTCCCAAATATCCATGCTTTTCATCATAATTATTCTGACAGGTTTTTAAAAAAGTCTTAGCTTTTGCGGCCGCTTCCAAATATTTTATATCTCCTGTTTTTTTGTAGGCCTTCAAGCAACTAACCCCAATTTGAGCGATGCCAGTCAAGCAAGCCCAATTGGCGTCTTTGTTCCAATTTTCATCAAGAAGGCCAGGAATAAAACCGTTTTCATCCATTTGTGATAAAACTCCGTCCAAGGATTTTTGAGCAGAAGCTATAAATTTTTCTTCTTTCAAAAAAACCCCTATATCCCATAAGCCGTCAATAGTATAAGCAATCGTATGAAGGAGGGCGCTCTTGGATTTTTCAAAATTAGCCCCCTCAAACCAACCTTTCTCATTCTGCTTGCTAATAGTAAAACTAGCCACTCTTCTTCCCAGCTCCATGAAAGCTTTATTGTCTTTTATAACTCCCAACTCCACAACCGGGGCAATAGCATATATATTATAAGTCGTCGTTTCTGAATCAACACAACTAGCATTATTATCAACCCATCGTCCCTCTCTATTCTTTTCATTATCCAAAATCCAATTTGAAGATTTAATAGCTGCTTCAAAATATTTTTCCTGTTTTGTTTCCTTATAAATCGCAACCAACCCCCTAATAACCTGACCGGTATCAAAGATGGCTTTATTCGGTTTCATGCCTATATTTCCACCATGAACAGCGCCGTCGGGAAACATTATTGATAATTCCCAATCCGCCATCAACCTCGCCCTGTTTTTTAAATCATTGTCCTTAAAAATTTCGGCGGCTTTTAATATTGTCGGGATGATATAACCGGTAGTTTCCGGGTATGATGGTTGCCAGCCGGCATTATTGCTCTTAGGGCCATGAATAAGATTAAATCCTCGACTCACGCCAGCGTCAACGGTTGAGTCTTGCGCTTTTTTTAGCCAATCAATGCTGAGATTTAAATGGTAAAAATCGTCCCTAACAAAACAATAATTTCTGTTTTCAAATTTTTTTTGAAACTTTTCCACTTCTTTTTTGTCTTTCTCTTTTTTAAGCTTCTTCACGACTCTTTTGACGAAAAAATCTTTCTTTGCTCTTCCCTGAATACTGCCAATAAAACAAATTTTTTCCATAGTCTTAGAAAAAAAAGGCCAAAGACTGACGATATTTTCAATGAAGAGGAAAAATCCATAAACTGCCTTCTGAAACCATTTAGGAGCAAAACGGCGAAATTGAATCAATTCAAAAAAATAAAAATTTATCCCCCAGCCTGCACCGGCGAATTTAACCGGTTTTACAAAATTATCACGAGACCATTTTTCTATTTCTCGATAAGAATAATAGCGATCATAATCAAGTCCCCATGGCCACCATTTTTTCCCAAATCTCGACATCCTTAATCTCTTATATATCTCTTTCAAATTAAACTTATTATATATCTCAAGAGCAACGTGACCCGAGGGTTTAGTGACTCTCGCCATCTCCGCAAAAGCATGTTCAGGAACCTGCAAATGCTGCAACACCCTAATGCTAATAGAAAAATCGACCACACAATCTTTAAACGGCATATCCTCAAGCTGTCCGCAAACAAGCCAAAAATCCGGTTCTCTCTTTTTGGTTTCCTGAAGTAATATTAATGACGTATCAAGACCAATTTTAATTTTCGCCTCTGGATAAGAAGAAAGCAATCTTCCATTTCCGCAACCAGCATCAAGTATTGCTTTCTCTTTTAAGTCAATATTTTTTGTTAATCTTTTCACCACGGCCAATTCCGAGATGTGAGTATAAAATCCCCAGGGCGATCCTTGTTTTTTTAGATAATTATTATATTTTTTTGCATAACTCTTAGCATTCTCTTCTAAATCCCAATGGCGTCTATGAACATCCGTGGAATATTTAATATTAGGAAACAAAATAGGAATACCGCCTTTTATAGAATATTTATCTCCGCAATTTTTACATACTAAAATCGGTTCCCCATTTTCTAATATTTCCTCTAAATCTCCGCGGCAATAACGCTTCGGACAACAAAGGATTTCTAAAAATTTTTTGTCTAAAACCATAATTTTATAATAAATTATTTTCTATCTCTTTCTTATAAAAAATCCATAACTTTTCTAAATCTCCTTTTCCTTTTTCCCAGGCTTTCATATAATCAAAATCAAAAGTAACATCGAAAACAGCGACAACATAATTTTCTAATATCCCCTCATACTCTTCCGTCTGTAAATCAACTTTTAAAACTTCTTTTATCTTCTGAGGCAGAGTTGTCATATCAGTATGCTTAAATACATTAGGAAGCCTAAGAGTCGTGCCTAGATTTCCAAGTTGAATAACCGGTTTGTTAAGAAATGAGGCTTCGGCTATCGTTGTTCCGCTCGGAGACACTATTAGATCTGCTTTTTTTAAAACTTTCTCGCTAGAAATTCTATAATCAATAAATTTTACATTTGGAGTCCTGGCAATTTTCTCTATATATGAGGGCGGACGCAAACCAACCATTGCCGGATGCTCTTTTACTACTAGTGTATAGTCACCGGGCATAGACATCGCCACCTGTCTAGCGGTTTCAATCTGGTTGCTGAAACGCGGAGAAATAACATCAATTGTCGCTTCCGGCTGGAATTGCAGAGGAAAATAAATAAATTTTCCAATTTTTTCAAACGGATAATAATTATAATTATCCATATTTTTTTTGTACTTCTTGTGAGAATAATGATCTCTTAAAATAATTCTCGGGGGCCTATAATCTATGGTTATGCCGGTACTCTCTAACACGTTGATTTGCTTATGCAAATACCATCTTGCTATCTGAACGTAAGGCGATAATTCTTTTTTTATTTTTTTAAAAAAAGACAAATCCGAAGAATCAACTTCGGGCATATAATCCGGTTTTTTAAATTTTTCTCTAAACTCTTTTATATATTTTTTTGCCTTCTCCCTGTTTTTAGTTTCTGCTCCAGAATTTAATTCTTCAATTCTTTTGTGCAGAGGACCGGCTGCCTCGTTATAATCATAAGTAAACACATATTGCCCGCTGACTTTGCTATCGGTAATGCCAAATATCGGAATATTTTTCTTCTTAGCGTATAAATTGAACATTACATGAGGCAGGGAAACAAAACTTGGAACAATCACTATATCTGGTTTAAATTCATCAAAAAATATCCTCATGTATTTATAGACGGCCATCACGAAATCAATAATCTCTTCATCTGAGACATTCTGCCGAAAACTATAATAATATTTATCTTTATAGCATTTGACATGGTTTCTCAAAGTAGAAACAATCGGCCAAATAGAATCAACCCCAAGTTCATTACAAATTTCTTCCAAGGAATAAACATCTCCATTTAAATAATCCTTTGGCCGACTCATTATTTGATCATTAGGAATTATCATCTCATATTTTGCATCCGCTTGCTTCAAAATAAGCTCATGAGTTGTATTTTTGAAGGTTAAAGCGGCCAATTTACATCCTTCGCTATAAAGTTTAGCCGCCAAAAAACGTCCGATCCGCCGGCCCCACCCTCTTTGTTGAAAAATAAGAATTCTTTTACCTTTTAAATTACTCATAATTTTATTTAAATTACTTCATCGTTTTCTAAAGATTTTATCAACCCCATATTTCTTTGTATCTTTATATTTCTGTTCATTATCTCCGGGTTTTTTTCTAGCAAAGAAATATATTTCATATACCTGTCATTATCTTCACTATTTTCAATCAAAAACTTTATGACCTCATAATCTTCTTTCTCGTCTACCGTCAACCGAAAATGAGAAAAATTTATTTCGCTTGTTAAATTGCCTCTTCCATATTTCTCATTATTTCTTATATACAATGTTACATGCTCTCTCTGCGATGCCAGTCTGGCCTTTTCCGCAGCTTCGGCAAGCACTTCTCTCTTAAAAATTTCTGCGTCCATGCCATCAGGAAATGTTTCTTCTTCAATATTGCTCGCATAATCAAAATTATTATCTACAAAAAATTTTATTAAATTATCCACGACAGTCGGATCGATCAAGGGACAATCACCAGTAATTCTAATAATATTTTTATACTCTGGATATTCCAGAGAACATTGATAATATCTATCCAAAACATCTTCCTCTGAACCGCGAAAACAATCAATATTATTTTTTTTACATATCGTTTCTATTTTATCATCGCCTTTATTAAAAGTAGTGGCCACAACAATCTTATCAATCAACTTTGACTTTTTAACTCTCTCAATTTCATATTCAAGCAAGGTTCTCCCCTTAACTGTTAGCAAAACCTTGTTAGGCAACCTAGTAGAACCGGTTCGCGCTTGAATTATACACAAATTATTATACTTCATACAATCTTCTATTTAAAATGAATTTACCCCCTTCCCCCACAAAACGGGAGAAATAATGGATTTTTCAATATTTATAAATTTATTTTTCAACTCTTTTTTACATTCAGCGAAAGATTTTATTTTTTCTTCTGTAATAATCTCTATCCCTTCTCGTAATTGATCAATATTATTAATTCCGAAAACCACATAATCTATGTCAGAATTTACGTAGGGAAATAATAGAGCCGCCTCCAATCTGCTGAATTTATGTCTATTTATAATCTCATCAAATTCTCGCAAATATTTTTTAATCTTAGAAAGATATGGAGGTATATGGTCATCTTCCATAAGAATCAAACCCTGCAAAAAGGGACTCCTGGCAAAAACTTTTACATTATTCTTTTTAGCATTTTTAAAAAAATCCGTTTGGTTGAGACGTTGATCGAAAACATTATAAGGCACTTGGATATAATCAATTAACCCAGAATTGACTGCGTCAAGTGCGTGTTCCTCTTCATAAATAGAGACTCCGAAATGTTTGATTAGCCCCTCTTCCCGACACTGCTTTAAACTGTTAAGAATATCTCTGTTGTAAAAATAAGTGGGCGTGTGCAACAAAAAACCATCTAAAATATCTATTTGTAATCTCTTTAATGATTTTTTCACTTCTTCTTTAACGACATATTCTGGTTTTTGGCTGTTGCTATCAAAAATATTTGGTGATAACTTAGAAATGATTTTTACTTTATTTTTTAACTTATAGGATGATATAAATTCGCCTAAAACTTCTTCCGCGTCACCGTAAGCCGCGGCCGTATCAAAAATCGTCATCCCCGAATCTACAGCTTCTTTCAATATTGATAGAGATTCAATTCGAGAAGTTTTCCCTGCCTCATTATTTATCCCGTAATTTAGGCCAAATTGTACCGTGCCTAACACTAATTTATTCATATATCTATCAAAAACTAATTTTTATTTGCTCCAAAAATTTTTATATTTAGGTATTAGAAGAAAACTTTAAATAATAATTTTCCTCATCTTCTTTGTAAATCTCGAAATTATTTTTTTTAAATAATTTTATTGAGGCAATGTTATTTTTCTGTATCTCAGCAAATATTTCTCTGCTTTCGCTAAATTTTCTTAAAACTTCATATAAGAAATAATTTCCAAATCCCTTGCCTTGAAAATCTGCATCAAGAGCAATAGAAATAATATAATTTCCCAAATCATTATTAAAATCCAAGCGGCAATAACCTATCACTACACCTTCTTTATTTTCTAAAACAAAACAATAATTACATCTTTCGCTAAAATACTTTTTAGAAAACCACAGCATGTGTTTTTCAAAAGGAATCTTTTCTGAATTATTGGAATATTTTCTAGATATTGGCTGATTTCTAATTTCCCAAACTCGTTTTGAATCCTCCTCTTTTGCTCTTCTTAATAAAAATTTATCCATAAATATTTTTTATCATTTTTTTTAACAAAGGATCTCCTCTTTCTATATCTCTCGTTGAACTTTTGCCAATAATGCTTTTATAGTATTTTGGCGCTAAACCGTAACCAGGACGAATAGAACGAATATTCTTTTCGGTAAATTTCTCTCCTTTCTTCATATCTTTAACAACAAAAAGTGATTTTCTAAAAATAACATTCTCTGACTCTTCTCCGCTTAATCCATAAAATGGCTTACCCAAAGCGCTCTCAACCTTTCTGATTGACATAATTAAATTTTTAAACTCATCTGGCTCTAAAGAAAAATTAACATCGGGCCCGCCATCGACCCTAGATATAGTAATATGTTTTTCTATAATATTAGCTCCCAAAGCTATAGCGGCTATAGCAGTTTCTTGGCTGAGAGTGTGATCTGACAACCCCGAAATAACATCAAATTTTTCCTTTATATCGGGAATGGTTTTTAAATTCATCTGTTTGGGCATCGCCGGATAAGAACTAATACAATGCAAAAGAGCCACCTGGGGGCAACCATTGTCCTTTAAGGTTTTTATTGCCAATTTAATTTCCGAGATAGAAGCCATACCCCTAGACATAATTACCGGCTTTTTTGTTTGGCCAATCTTCTCGAGAAGAGGAATATCAACAATTTCAAAAGAGGCAACTTTATATAAAGAAACTTTCATTTTTTCTAAAAAATCAACTGCCGTCTTGTCAAAAGGCGTGGAAAAAACCACTAAACCCTTCGATTCTCCATATTTTTTTAATTTTGGCTGCCATTCCCACGGGGTATAAGCTTTTTTATACAAATTATAAAGAGTTTGCCCCTTCCAAGCTTTATTAGTTTTTATTTGAAAATAATCTTTATCACAGTCAATCGTGATAGTATCGGGAGTATAAGTTTGCAATTTAACAGCATCGGCTCCGGCTTTAGCAGCGACATCAATTATTTTTTTAGCTTGCGCGAAAGAATGATTATGATTCCCAGACATCTCGGCAATGATAAATACTGGCTGACCCGGGCCAATTTCTCTTTTACCTTTTGGAGTTTTAATTATTATACTTTTCATAATATTAAAAACTATAAGTTCCCTTCTTTATTTGTTCTACGCCTTTTTTTTCCAAATCAATTCTAGCAACCATGCCCCCGCTTTGATAAACCTTGGTAATAATTTTTTTCCATTTCTCTGGTTTATATTTAATAAGTACATCTTCAGCTGATTTTAATTCAATATCTGAAGCACGAAACATCTTTTTAAAAATATTTAGATCGGGTCCAAACTCTATCATCGCCTGAATGCGCGGCAAATGGTATCTATTTGAAATAATAATAATATTTTTTATTTCCTTTTCAACTATTATTTTTTGTAATTCTACAAGTTGTTGATAGGTAGTATTAGATTTATTCTCTTCAATAATTTTATTAGCTGGCACTCCCGATTCTATCAACTCTTTTTTTAAAATTTTTGACAGTCCGGGATGCTTAATACCTAAAATATTTCTATCAGACCCATGCCCTCCGCTGGCAATAATAAAATTTTCTGAGTCATCTTTATATATATAGCTTGCTGCGATAACACGAGCTTTGCCGCCTGATGCGCTGGACAAATTTTTTTCTTCAACTAAACCAGTGCTCATCCAATTACCATTTTTATCTTTCTTTATGCCAGCACTTAAAATAATAATCGCTTTTTGTGGCTTTTCTTTTTCCATATTATCGTACCTTAAAAATATTAGTGATTGGCTCACCCATCAATTTCTCTTTTAATTTCCCATCATCAATTGATTTTTTTAACTCTTTAAAAATTCTGCTATAAGCGATTAATAAAGCATTAACATCTTTTTTGCTATGGCCAAAGCTCATATTGTGAGAACCGTACCAAAGAAATCCTGCTTGCAATATCTCTTGCTGAATAAAACTCTTAATCTCCAAATCAGAAAACTTATCTGTCGGCTTTATTATAAAAACCTGCCAACACGGCTTGCCGTTAACTTTAATAATATCGTCTAATCCGCTTTCTTTTAACAATCTATTGGTATTATCCTGTAAGTACTTTCCAAGTTCCCAGATATAATTAATTACTTTCTTTTTTTCCAATTCTTTAACTGTGGCAATAGCAGCCGCTAAAGACAAATTTTCACCACCATTAGTAAAAGAATAAAAAATATCCCCGACTTTTTCCATATATTTACGTTTTCCTACAAGAGCGGAAATCGGCATTCCATTTGCCATTGATTTTCCGAAAGAGGCTAAATCCGGAGTTACACCAAACAATTTCTGCGCTCCGCCCAAACCAAACCTAAAACCAGTAATTACTTCATCAAAAATCAATAAAGCGCCATTTTTATGAGTGATTTCTTTTACCTTTTCTAAAAATCCCTTTTCCGGTTCTACATAATTCATTGGCTCCATAATGACGGCAGCTACTTTATTTTTATTATCTTTAAAAATTTTTTCTAAAGATTTTATATCATTATAAATAAATTTATGTGTCATCTTTTGAGTACTCTTCGGAACTCCTAAATTTTTTATAGTTGAACCGATATACCAATCATGCCAGCCGTGATAGCCACAAACCGCAACATGATCACGCCCAGTTACCGCTCGCGCCAATCTAATTGCCCCGGTAGTGGCGTCCGAACCGTTTTTCCCGAATCTGACCATTTCCGCGCAGGGAATATATTTTATCAACAACTCCGCCAATTCATTTTCCAAAAGAGAGGGTAAGGAAAAAATTATTCCTTTCTCAAGTTGCGCTCGAATAGCCCTATCAACCGCCGGATATTGATAACCAAGAATTACCGGCAGAAGCCCATTTATAAAATCCACGTATTCATTGCCGTCAATATCCCAAATACGGCTGCCTTTAGCTCGGACGGCAAATAAAGGCGCTTGACCTTTTATATACTGCAAATAACTTTTAGAAAAAGTCTGAGAAGCTAACGGAATATTTTTTTTAACTTTTTTAAATAGCTCTTGGCTTTTATTAAACTTTTTCATAAAACGATTTTGAATAATTATCAATAAACTTTTTAGCGTCTTTTTTAAATGCTTCTTCGGAAAAATATTTTATTCCTCTGAAATTTTCCTTAAAATACCCGCCAAAACCTCTTTTGAACAAGGCAATGTTTTCTTGCTTTTTGTCTATATAATAATCAAATTGCGAAGACGGACAAGACGGCTGGCCGGTATCAACAGCTCGCGCCCCTTTCTCTTTCAAATATTCCATGGCTTTAAAAACCAAAATATGATAAAGTTGCAACTTATCATAATCAGGATCATCAGCAGTAGAGGCATAAATTGCCTTATCGGCGTTATACTCGAAATAAACATAAGCAACGTTTTTCCCATCGTACTCCAACCCTACCAAAAACGCCTTCCCTGTTTTTATTTTTTCAAATTGCATATCAAAAGTTATCTGCGACCGGGTAACTCGGCCAGAACATTTGTGGTGTAACTCTATATACTCTCTAAATAATTTTTCGGAAGGATTGTTTTTATCCACAAAAAACGTTTTGAAGTCCTTATTTTTCAAAGCGGTTTTTATATCTGACTTATGACCTTTTCGGCATGACAGAAGCAAATCTTGAGACAGGTCAAAAATATAAGTTAAAATTGAAGAATTTAAATAGCCATATTGCATTAAATAATTAAATCTTTCCCCCGAGAACACATCAACCGCAAATTTAATTTGGGAAACTTTATTTTCTCTAGCTATTTCATCTATGATCCCAAAAATCTTTTTTTGAACTTTTTTGTTGGAAGCTATGGGTGCATCGACATATCCGCCCATAAAGCTTATGGACAAATTTTCCTCGTTCTTTTCAATTGGTAAAAAAGCACAAGCCATCGGCTCATTATTTTCCAAATAAACAAAACTTCTATCTTTGTAAAGATCCAGAAATGACAAAAAATGCTTTACGTTTATTTCTGTGTATCTTATGCTTAAATTCTTATCACTAACAAATTTATTCCACTGCTCCCAAAATAATTTTTCATTTTCTTCTTTAAAAATTATTTTAATTGACATATTATTTATTAAAATATTTTTTTATAATGTCGGCGACATATTTAACCTCATTTTTTCTAAGTCCCGGGTAGCAAGGCAAGGTTATGCAACTATTTTGGTATTCTTCCTCATTTTCCAATTTAATATTTTTAAATCCATTTTTTCTGTAAAAAGGATGAGAATAAACAGATGGATAATGAAAATTAACACCAACCCCACTATCTTTTAAATATTTTGATAGGCCGTCTCTATCCTTACTATTCTTTGTTCTTATCACATAGATATGCCAATCACTTAAATTTTCCTTTATTTCTTGCGGCAAAATAATTTCTTTAACGCCTTTTAACTCCTTTTTGTACCATTCAATAATTTCTCTCCTAGATTTTACAAACTCGTCCAGCTTTTTTAATTGGCTGATACCAAGACTTGCCTGAATGTCTGTTATTCTATAATTATACCCTAATTCTGTCATGACGTTTTTTCCCTTTTCATCTTTATGAATACCATGGCTGCGCAGGGATATTAACTTCTCATAATATTTTTTATTATTAGTTAAAATTGCCCCTCCTTCGCCCGTAGTAATTGATTTTACAGGATGAAAACTAAACACGGCCATATCGGAATATTGACAACTGCCAATTTTTTTCCCTCTATACTTTGCCCCAAGAGCATGACAGGCATCCTCAATAATCGTTAGTTTATATTTATTGGCAATTTTTTTTATTTCTCTCATTTCACACGGCTGACCGGCAAAATGCACTGGCACAATCGCTTTTGTTTTAGCGGTAATTAATTTCTCGATTTTATTTTCATCAATATTATAAGTATCGAGACGAATGTCGCAAAAAACTGGCTTGGCGCCTACGGCTAACATCATGTTAGAAGTAGCTACAAAAGTATTCGGAGTGGTAATAACTTCATCGCCTTTCCCTAATCCAGCGGCTAAATAAGCTAAATGCAAAGCGGCCGTACCATTACAAACTGCCACGGCGTACTTAGCACCGCAATATCTGGCTAAACTATTTTCAAATTCCAAAACTTTCGGTCCCTGCGTCAACCAATCGGATTTTAAAACTTCGGCTACTCCAGTCAAATCTTCTTTATCTATTGTTTGATGTCCATAGGGAATCATAAAATTTTTCTTAATTCTTCAATTATAACCATAAGTCTTTCGCCTTCCAGCCAGTCTTCATTAGCATGGCTCGCAAATCGAAAATCTTTTTCGAGATATTTTCCAGTCTCATTATATTTTTTATACTTTCCATTCTCCATGAATTCTGGCAAAATTACATAATATTTTTCTAGAGATAGTGAATGTCTTGCTTCTTGTTCAGTCAATAAAACTTCATGGAGTTTCTCTCCCGGCCTAATCCCTATTATTTCCTTTTCAATTCCCGGGACAATAATATCAAACAAATCAACCAATTTCATGCTTGGAATCTTCGGCACAAATATTTCTCCTCCCTCCATATTCTCCAGGGCAAACATTACCAAAGTAAAAGCCTGGTCAAGGGTTATCCAAAATCT
>JBAZOD010000009.1:0-20187 GCA_041648955.1 Patescibacteria group bacterium | reverse complement strand
AATTTGTCTTTATACTCGGCAGGCAGAGAATTAATATCAATTTCTTTCAACTTATTGTCCAAATCAATCGCCTCGCTAGCGGTTATTTTTCCATATTCAGTAAAGCTATTTAATATTTCCAAAACATCCTTGTCTTTGCTTTCAAATAAACTTTTAATGGCCAAGCTTAAATTTTCTCCCAAGCTTGAAGCGATCTGCCCGGCAGCTAAAATTTTCTTCCCCTCCGAAGCCAATTTAATCTCTCCTCCCGGCGCTAAAGAAGCTAAAGAAAAAAATACGTCGTTTATATCTAACACTTGTTTTTGCGCTTCTAAAAAATTTGCGCCGGCCTTAGCGAAATTATCGCTCGCCCCGGAAAAATCAAGTTGAGTGGCTGATTGTGAAGCGGCCGAAAGGTCGTCTAAAGCTGTTTCTGAAGCGCCGAGAATTTTCCCCTTTAGGCTCTCCAAATTAAATGATTTATAATAGACAAAAATTTTAAAAGGCAAAATTATAACTAACAAAGCCAAGGCAAAAATAGCGATGGATTTTTTCCAAGAAAATTTCAGTTCGGGAGGAAACGAAGCCGGGGAAAAATCTTCATCTTCTTTTTCGGAAATCGCTTCCGGCGAGGAAATATCCTCTTGCTTCCGCCGGGAAAATTTATTGAAAGGATATCGTATTATTTTATTAAAAATATCCAAAAATTTTCTGGCTTCGGAAAAAAATTGTGAAAACAAATCCTTCAAACTTCTCAAAAATATTTGAACGATTATTTTTGTTCCCGCATAAAATTTGTGAACTCCGGCGCCGACAAAACTGAAAAATTTTGCGAATATAAGACTGAAGAGTCTCACTAAAAAAAACAAAACCCACCCAAGACCATAACAAAGTTTATAAAACCATTTCGCCAGCCAAAAAATAACAACAAATATAAACTTTCCAAGACTTAAAAAAGCCAGCTGATCTAATTTATTTTTATAAAAATCACGCCAGCGATTTTGTTTATTTCTTATCTGGCTATTTTTTTCTGAAATTTTTTCTTCAATTTGTTTCCAAAAATTTTCTTTTTTATTTTCTTTTTCAGCAAAAACTTCTTCTGTCCCAGAAACCTCTTTTAAATCCACGACAAAACGAGAAGATCGCTCTTCCTGTCTGACTGATAAAAAATTTAGTTTTCTGTCTTTTTTTCTCACAAATTTCTTTAATATTAGCTAAAAAATATTATCTTCCCCTTATAGCTATTGACAATAATTATTAAATATGATATTATATATAATCACGCTCTTTTTATAAACTGGAAAATATTCCTAAACATACATCTCGGTAGTTCCAACAAACCATCACACAGATTGGAGAATAATCATGAATTCAATCGCAGTAAAGCCGAAACGCGCGGTAGTCAGACGGCAACTCATCGACAGCACAAGAAATGTGCTCGTAGAGGTCCCCAAAACGGGACTTTTCGTGAAATGGATCAACGAGTTCACTCCGGACGGAGCAACCAACCCTGTCCCCGGCCATTACCAGCAGGGCGTACTTCTCCAGGATGGCGGCGATTCAAAGATGATCGTCTTCGTCCATTACTACGTGGACACTGCCGATCTCGGACGCAAAATTTGTGCCGGGGTCGATACGTTCGAGAAGGAGATGGATGACGGCACGATTTATATTTACGTCGACGTCCATCCCTGCAAACCGAACCATGACGACCCCTTCGTCGTCATGAAGTTCAAACGCAACAGTGATCGGGGTATACTCATCCCCGCCACCAATTTCTATCTGCGGTTCAACAGAACCGCCGCCCCGGAATAACGGAGCGAAAAAGTTCTACCAAGGGGCGACACATCAACACAGATGTCGCCTCTTTTTTATTTTTAAAAAACTTTTTTATAAACTTCTAGAGTTTCCTTTGCACATTTTTCCCAGCTATACTTTTTTACTTGCTCATTGCCCCTCTTGATTAACTCCTGCCGCAAATTTTTATTCTCTATAACTTTTTTAATCTGCCCCATCATATCCTTCTCGTCTTCTGGATTAAAATAAATTGCTGCCTCACCCAAAATCTCCGGCAGACTCGATTTATTAGAGCTCACGACCGGACAGCCATTAGCCATAGCCTCTAAAGGCGGTAAGCCAAAACCCTCGTAAAAAGAAGGAAAAATATAAGCAATGGCATTTTTAAATAAAATTGCCAGCTCTTCATCCGGCACAAACCCCGGAAAAATAACCGGGCTTTCTTTCGGCCAATATTTTTTGGTAAATTCTTCCACTCGGCTATAAAAATAATCTTGTTTCCCCACTAAAACTAATAATAAATCTCTATCTTTCTCGCGTAAGCTAGAAAATCCTTTAATCAACCCTTCTAAATTTTTATGCGGATACGCATTACCGACATAAAGAAGGAAAGGTTTGTTAATATTATAACCTAAAAGAACTTTTTTGTCATTGGAAATATTTTTTTCTTTTCCCATTGGCTGAAGGCGAGCAACGCCCTCATGAGTAACTTTTATTTTCTGAGAGCTTACTTTAAATTGAGTGATAATATCTTCTTTTGTAAATTGTGAAACCGCTATAATCATCTTGGCTCTCTTTATCGCTGACCGAATAACTATTTTGTAAGCCACGTTTTTTATTTTATAAAAAAATGGGTTCAAGGTCGTAGCCCGAATTGTAGGAAATTTTGTCAGAATTAAATCATGAATAGTGACCACAAATTTAACCGGAGTGAAAAGCGGGACATTAAAATGGGGAAAATGAATGAGATCTAGTTTTTCCCGCCAAATATAAAAAGGCATCAAAATCTGTTCGGTCAAAGTATACCATCTAACCGGCGCTAAAACTTTTTTCACTCTTTCCGTCTCTTTGAATTCTGTGAAATTTTCTTTGCTCAGAAAAATTACATATTCATTTTTTTTATCCAGAATAGTAACATTATCAACAACTTCCTGCGTATACCGTCCCAAGCCCTTTCCTAAAGGACCATAAAACCTGGCATCAATCCCAATGCGCTTTATTTTTTCTTCGTTTTTTTTCATATTCATATTATAGCATAGCCTAATCAATTTTCAATTTTAAATTTTCGATGAATTAATTCCTGATTTCAAAAATAACAAATACTTTATACTTTAAAAATCTTCTACTATAACAAAAAACTGCCCTAATGGACAGTTTTTTATTTTTTATATTTTTACCTAACTTTCCCCATTATATTTTCCAGCTCTTCGTCGCTAAAAAAACTAATAATAATTTGTCCGCCATCGCCCCGGCGCCGAAGTTCGGTTTTGGCGCCAAAAAATTCCCGCAAAGAAACTTCTCTGTCCTTATCAGCATAATCTATTTTTACTCTCGCCTGTTTTGTCCCGCCCATTTTCTTGGCTTCCTTGTCGGTGTCCCTAACTGTCAAATTATTTCTCAATATCTTTTTGAATAGCGCCATTTGTTTCGCTTCTGAATCAAGACCGCTTAAATATTTGGCATGGCCTTCGCTAATTTTTCCGTCTGATATGGCTTGCTGAACTTCCGCAGGCAAACTGAGAAACCGCAAGGCATTAGTCACTGCTGGCCTGGATTTCCCCACTCTTCTCGCTACTTCTTCTTGCGTCAGATTAAATTCATCAACAAGTTTTTTGTAAGCCACGGCGGCTTCAATCGGATTCAAATTTTCTCTCTGCAAATTTTCTACCAGAGCTACTTCTAGTTTTCTTTGCGAATCAGCATCTCTCACAATTACCGGCACTTTGGATAAGCCTACAATCTTTGAAGCCCGCAAGCGGCGTTCACCGGCGATAAGCTCATATTCGCCTCCGCTTTTTGTGACCACCAATGGCTGAATAACCCCGTATTCTCTTATTGATTCCACCAGCTCGTCCATATTAGAATCGCCAAACTGGCTGCGAGGCTGCATCGGATTAACCTTTATTCTTTCCGGCTCTATTTCCAAGATGCGATTTTTTTCATCGGAAATAACATTACCCTCCCTCTCAGAAAAATTTTCTGTTTTATTTGATTTTTGAGGGATGAGAGAACCTAATCCCCGACCAAGCCCATTGGACATATTTTAAAAATAAAAAATTAAAAATAAAATATAAAAATTATTTATTTAAATTATTGTTTTTCATAGTTATTAAACTGGCGGCTAGAATATTGGCTATTTCTTTTGTTTCTTGAAGTAAAAATTTAGCCTCTAATTTTAAATCTTGCGGCAAAAAATTACTATCTAATAAAATGCCCAGCCAAAATTTTGACTCATTAGCTGATTTTAAACTGATATGAAAATAATTCTGAAAATCTTTTTTACTGCTGGCGGCTTCTGCTTCAAAATAATTAGCTCCGACAGAAGTTTCACTTCTAATTAATTGCCTTCTTAATTCATTAACGACGCCATCATATGGAATTTTATGCAAAAATTTTAATAATCCGATAATGTACTTATACAACCTTACTTTAAATTCTCTTTTCTCGGGCTTCTCCTCCCTCCCCATATTTTATTTTTTATATTTTATATTTTATTTTTCTAACCCCATTACTTCCCTTGCTAATCTTTCGTAGGCTTTACCGCCGCGCGATTTCGGATCATAGTGAAGAATTGACCGCCCATAGCTCGGCGCTTCCGCCAATCTGACGCTTCTTGGAATTACAGAACGAAAAACCCGATTAGGAAAATATTGGTATAGCTCCCCCATTACCGAGGAAGAGAGGCGGTTTCTTTTATCAAACATCGTTATAATTGCTCCCATCACTCCCAATTCCGGCTTTAGATTATTCTGCACCAAAGATATGGTTTCCAAAAGCTGGCCCACTCCTTCCAAAGCAAAATATTCGCTTTGAATAGGAATAAGTATTTCGTCTGCTGCCACCAAACTATTTACAGTCAAAAGACCAAGAGAAGGAGGCCCGTCAATAATTATATAATCATATTCATCTCTTATTTCTTCCAAAATTCTAGATAGCCTATATTCTCTATTTTCCATATTCACTAATTCCACGCCTGCCCCCGCGAGAGCTAAAGTTGAAGGAGCAACCTTATATCCGTCCTGCATAGTTCTTTTAACGATTTCAAAAATAGGTTTTTCGCCGATAATCGCTTCATAAATTCCACTTTCTAATTTTTTGTGGTCAATACCCAGTCCAGAAGTGGCATTCGCTTGCGGGTCAATATCCACTAACAAAACCTGTTTGCCTAAAAATGCCAAATAGGCGCCAAGATTCACGGCCGTCGTCGTTTTGCCTACTCCGCCTTTTTGATTAACAATGGAAATAATTTTTCCCATAAATATAATTCAAATACTACAAATACAATTCAAATGCTTCAAATAATTATATCACACCTGCTTCGAATAATAGCATTTGAAGCATTTGAATTATTTATCATTTGAATTATGCTTTAATTATAACTTAAAAAAATACCTTTGACAATTTTTGTTACTTTGATTATACTAAAAACAGTTTTCAAAATAGGCCGAAGTGGCGGAATTGGTAGACGCGCACGACTCAAAATCGTGTGAGGGCGACTTCATGAGGGTTCGATTCCCTCCTTCGGCACGGATAATTTTAGAATATATAACTTAGAATGTAGAATTTAGTTTTGTTGATAATGATTCCTTGCCTCGCCGAATCCGCCAGCAGGCGAAGAAGGCGGGCCTCCTTCGGCACAAAAATTAAACCAAGCTTCAGAGGAGGATTGGTTTTTTTGTTTTTGAAGCCCCTTGATTTTTTACTTTAAATCTGTTTAAATTAAAACCAATTAGGAGGGGCGTTCATTCCAACACAAACCTTAACCGAAAGAGAGGAAATCATGACGTACGAAAAAGGAGCAGAAATCGCGGCAGGCAAAACCAAAATCATATTTGGAGTTGCCGATCAGCCGAGCCTGGTTATCGTTGCCAACAAAAACGACATCACTGCGTTTGACGATCCAACCTTCACCAAAAAATTTGCCACCAAGGGCGGATATTCAACCGTCACCACCTGCCAGGTGTTTGAACTTCTGCGAAAAGCTGGAGTTCCCGTGGCTTTCAAAGAACAGGCTTCCGAAACGGAATTTGTCGCGGAAAGATGTGAAATGATCCCGCTGGAAGTCGTAGCTCGCCGATATGCTGTCGGAAGCTATCTCAAACGCCATCCCGAGCTGGAAAGAAAAAAGGGGGAACAGCCGTACCGCTTCCATCGCCTGGTGGTTGAACTCTTCTTAAAAACCACCGGCGGCAGACTCAAGATTGGCGAGAAAACTATAATCGAGGGATTATCTCATGTCGTTGATGGCGTAGAAAAAACCCTCGACGATCCTCTTATCACCAACCCAGAAGGTGAACTTTGGCATCTGTTCGACCCGAAAAAACCGGCCTGGGATTCTGGCGCTAATCTTGACAAAACCGTCCCGATGGCGAAAATCGTAGCAGATGCCAACATGATCGAGGAGATCATCAACATCACCAGAAAAACCTTCCTGGTTCTTGAAGGGACCTGGCAAACTCTCGGCTATCGGCTGATCGACTTCAAAATCGAATTCGGAATCACCGTCACCGGCGAAGTAGTTATAGCGGATGTCATCGATAACGACAGTTGGCGGCTACGAGATGCTGGCTGGAATGAACTCAGCAAACAAGCATTCCGAGACGGAGAAGAATTGTCCGAGGTTGAAAAAAAATACGGTCTCGTGGCTTCTCTAACCGAGAAATTCAGAGTCCCCCAGCAAGCGATTGTTCTCTGGCGAGGCTCGGACAAAGACAATTTTCCCGAAACTCCAATTGCGCTCAAAAATTCCGGTAACATCGAAGTCGTGAAAGTAACACTCTCTGGCCATAAATCTCCTCAAACCAGTCTGAGCAAACTGGAGGAAATTCTCGGCGAATACCCCGACGGAGGCGTCATCTTGGTAAAAGTTGGCGGGAGCAATGGTCTTGGACCAATTCTTGCCGCCCGTACTTCCTGGACGGTTGTCGCCATTCCGGCAGCTCTCAAAAACTTTCCCGATGACATCTGGAGCAATACCAGAATGCCTTCCAGCGTTCCCTTGCTTGTAGCTTGTTCGGACGGAAATGCTTTCATGGCTGCTTTGAACATTCTGGGGCAAAAAAATCCCATAGCCTACGCTGAGAGGCAACAGGCGATCGAGGAGCTGGACGAATAAAATTCAATCCTCTCGAAATACAACAAAAGCACCGAGTCCAAACGGAACGGTGCTTTTTTTATTTTAATCAAAAAAATTATTTCTTTTCTAACTCGTCTATTTTTTGTTTAATCTCCAAACTATTCGGATTAAGCTCTAAGACTTTTTTAAAATATTTCAAAGCCAAATCTTTTTCTCCTTTCTTTTCCAGAGCCAGACCGATGCTATACATCGCGTTGGAATGAGACGGATTAATTTCTAAAACCCTCAAAAAATCTTCCATCGCCTTATCGGTTTTCCCCTCGTTATAAAACAATTTTCCTCTTTCATAAAAAACCTGTTCATTATTATAAATTGCCGCTAAATCGTTAAAAACAGCCAAAGCTTTTTCATTTTCTCCTTTTTTCGCATAAACCTGAGCCAAACCGAAGTCAGATTCTCTGTAATCGCTCTTTAATTTAATCGCTTCCAAAAAAGATTTTTCTGCTTCGTTCATCATTTCGGCTTCAAAATAAGCTTTGCCTAGCTCAGTCAAAAGAACAGGATTTGACGGTTCAAGCTTAACCGCTTGTTCAAATGTTTTTATTGTCCAAAGTTCACTACCCTGAGTAAAAGCCCCGACATTGCGGTAGACAATGGCTAAAATTTCTTGGTTAGCAACAGAATAGGGGCGGATTTTTACCGCTATTTTCGCCCAGCTAAGACTATTATCAATTGCCTTTTGAATCAAATCATTATCCCTTGAATCTTTCGGCTTCAATATCTCTTGTCCTATTTTATTTAAATAATTTTTAACCAGCCTCGTCTGATAATCAGTTCTGTTGATATTGAGACGAACAGCTTTTGTTAAATTTTCTTCTCCACCTGCCCGGACATAAAAATCTGCCAGCCAATATTTCGCAGTAAAGCCTGCCAAAATAAGCCAAGCGGCGAAAAGGGAAAAAATTACTATATCAAATCCTTTGAAAAATTTATTATCTTCCGTTAAACGAAATTCTTTTGACTCCGGCCAAAATTCCGATTCTTTCCCGACGACCATCAAACTAGCGAGAATGAGCCAAAATAAAAAAAGAAGGCAAGTGTTGGCAGAGGAAAAAAACTGTAAAAAAATCAAAATAGCTAGCGCGGCCGCGAGGGTAAAAATTAGACCGCTTTGATTTCCTTCTTTATTTATAAAAACATTCTTATTCCCCGAGTAATCTTTCTTTATAAAAATAAAAATTAAATAAAAAAGAATGGATAAAATTAAAAGATAACTTAAAATACCTAAAATTCCGGTCGCGGCCAACAAATCCAAAAAATAAGATCCGCCTTTATCAAAACGAAATTGCCAAAACTCACTCTGATTTAAACCAACCGGGCGATACAGAGAAAAATTATAAGAAAAAGTTCCTAAACCGCCGCCCAGCATTATATTATTTTTTAAAGTAGACAAGTCAACCGAGGCCGTATTTTTATAATCAAGCTTCGCTTCCTTGGAAATTTCCTGGCCTGTCAAAAAATTAGCTACGCTTCCAGAAGAAAAAAATAAAAAAATTATTGAAATAACAATTAAACATATCGAGAAAACCGCTCCCCGCCCCCAATATTTATTTTCTGATCTCGCCCTGAGAAAAGCAAAACTAAAAAATAAAACCCCAAAGATAATCATCCCCCACCAAATAAAATTAAGGTCGACTAAAACCAAGAAAAATAAAGAAAAAAATAAAAGAATCCTGGTGAACCAAGCTGTTTTTTTACCATTATCTTTTCCTGCTTCGTTGAAATAAAAAAGCAATAAGCCGGAAATAATAACAGTCATGGCTAAACTATAGCTAGCCAGTTCGCTTAGAGAACCGCTAGCCAAATTAAAAACCGGAGAATAAAAAACATTAACATTGCCGACTATCTTCCCCCAGAGTCCAAAAATAGAAATAAAAAATGAAAGCAAGACTAAACTATAGGAAAATAATGATAATTTTATGAGGGAAATAACAGATAATCTTTCTTTCAGGCTGGCAGTGTTATTGATGATAAAATAAAAAATCACAAAAGCCAGCAAGCCAAACCAGGCGTCGCTAAAACGGCCATAATAACCGAAAAAAGAAGAAAACTTATCTTGACTAAAAAGACTGGAAATAAAAACAACCATTAAAAATGTCAAAATAGGAATATCCAAGGGCGTTCTTTTAAAAGAAACTGCGCTTTCATAATTTACTTTCTTGAACAGCCAAAGAATTCCGATCAAGGGAACGATAATCCACAAAAGATATTGTTTATTAAAATCAAAAAACTCTAAAGTCCATGGCAAAAAAAACAAAGGTAAGACAAAAATCAAGCCTTTTATTAAATAAACGATTGAATTATCCAAAACTCTCTCTGTCCACTTTTTCATAGATTTTATAATTATTAAGAAACCTCTAGCGGTTTTTCTTTTTTTTCAAATAAATCTTTAAAAAAAACGCTGGCGGCCGTCGCCACCGGGATAGCCAGGATCGCTCCCAAAATACCAGCGATTTTAAAACCGACCAACAAAACTATGATAATAATTATCGGGTTTAGACCGACCACTTTTTGCATTAATTTCGGAACAACTATATGGTTTTCCACCATTTGAATAATATAATATAGCGCCAGGACAAACAAGGCCAACATAGGCGATTGGGTAAAAGCTAAAAAAATTGCGGGGATGGCGGCAAGAGTCGGACCAAGATAAGGAATAAATTCCGTTAAACCGGCAATGAGAGCCAAAACCAAAGCATAGTTAACGCTCAAAATAGAAAGTCCTAAAAACGTGAAAGAAAATATTATAAGAGATAAAATTAACTGGCCTCGAATCCAGAGGCCGATTTTGGCCTGCATTCTATCAATTAATTGTATAATATACGGCTGATGTTCCATCGGCGCGATCGACCAAACAATTTTTTTCATCCCGTTTTCTTCCACTACCATATAAAAAGTAATAACCAAAATTAAGAAAAAAGAAAGAATATTCCCAAAAATGCCAGAAACTGTGGAAAATATTCCTCCGGCCGCTCCCTCCAGATTGGAACTCAACGAACCAAAATTATTTTTTATATTATTAAGTAAATCATGTTGGATTGCATATTCTTTCAGGGCAGAAAAACCGGAAACTACTTTTTCTAAATAATAAGGGAAGCTAACTGACAATTCGTTTATCTGTTTGATAATCGGCGGAATAATTAAATAAAAAGCTGTACCAATAATAATTAATAAAATAAAATAAATCAAAATTACCCCCAGACCGCGCGGTATTTTCCTTTTTTGCATCCAATCAACCAGCGGATCAAGAGCGCTCGCCAGCACTAGAGAAACAAAAAGAATAACTAAAATATCCTTTATTAAATATAAAAAATAAATGGCAAACAATACTAAAAATACTTTTAAAATAGTAACGGTGGTAACATTTATACTAATAGGCCTTTTATTTATTTCCATATTGATATTAATTAATATTTATGCTTATATTATAAAGCATATCAGGCGATAACACAATCAGCCAGCAAAAAGGCGAGACATCACGATCTCGCCTTTTTTCTTATACAAAACCAATCTATTCCCTATTGTCTATTTTATTTTTCACTTCTTTAATAAACTCATTTTTATCAATTTCTCTGGCCTCTCTTGCACCTCGGTCTCGAACTGCCAACCTAACTGATTCCATTTCCCTATCACCAATAACCAGAACATAAGGAATTTTTTCGTTAACCGCTTTTCTAATTTTATTCCCGACAGTTTCATCACTGCCGTCTACTTCTACTCTAATATTTTCTTTGATAAATTCTCTGGATAATTTTTGGCAGAACTCAATGTGCTTTTCTCCGACAGAAATAATTTTTATTTGAGCCGGAGCCAGCCAAACCGGAAAAACGCCGGCATAATGCTCAATCAAAATTCCCATGAATCTTTCAAAAGATCCCATGATAGTCCGATGAATTATTACAGGATATTTTTCTTTTCCCGTTTCATCTACATATTGGCAATTAAATTTTCCCGGCATTTGGAAATCAAGCTGGATAGTAGCGCATTGCCAAGTCCGGCCTAAAGAATCTTTTAACTGATAATCAATTTTTGGCCCATAAAAAGCTCCATCCTTTTCCTTTAATCCATAATTATCTCCGTAAATATCTTTCAAAATTTTCTTGAGTTCGCTCTCGGCTTTATCCCAAACCTTTTTTTCGCCCATGAAATCATCCGGCCGGGTTGAGAGGAAAGCTTTATATTCAAGACCAAACGGCTTATAAATTTTATCAATCAAGGCGATAACTTTTTTAATTTCATCTTCAATCTGGTTTTCTGTTAAAAATATATGAGCGTCATCTTGCGTGAATTGCTGAACTCGCAAAAGTCCGCCCAATTGCCCTGATTTTTCTTTTCTGGTGATAAGTCCCGGTTCGGCATAGCGCAAAGGCAAATCACGATATGATTTCGGAGAATTATTATAAATTAAAATTGCTCCCGGACAATCCATCGGGCGCAAAGCATAGGCCTTCTCCCCTTCTCCCGCTTTTATAAAATACATATCATCTTTATAATGATCCCAATGTCCGGATTGTTTCCAAATAGATACATCCAGCATAGACGGGCAGAGCACCATATCATACGAAAATTCTTTTTGCGCTTCCAGCCAAAATTTTTTTAATTCATTATAAATAATAACGCCTTTGGGGTGAAAAAAGGGCATACCAGGAGCTTCTTCGTGAAAGGAAAATAAATCCTGTTCCTTGCCGATTTTCCGATGATCTCTTTTCTCTGCTTCTTCCATCATCTTCAAATAATCTTCCAGCTCTTTTTTATCTGCAAAAGCCACGCCATAAACGCGAGTGAGCATATTTCTTTTTTCATCTCCCCGCCAATAAGCGCCGGCTAATTTCGTTAACTTAAATCCGACTGATTTTAATTTTCCGCTAGCACCAACATGCGGTCCTCGGCATAAATCAATAAATTCTCCGAGCTTGTAATAACTAACTTTTTTCTCCCCCTCTTTTTTCAAGTCCTCTATCAACTCCTGCTTATAAGCCTGGCCGGATTTATTTTCCCTGGCAATTGCTTCGTCAATTTTCAATTCTGATTTTTCGAATTTTAAATCTTTCTTTATTATCTCCCGCATTTTATTTTCAATTTTTGCTAAATCTTCTTCACTCATTTTCCCTTTGCCAAAATCAAAATCATAATAAAAACCATTATCTATCGCCGGCCCAATGGCAAATTTTACATCAGGATAAAGCTCTTCCACCGCCGCTGCCATAATATGGCTCAAACCGTGGCGGATAATTTCTAAATCTTTCTCATTATTCATATTATTTTTATATTTTCCGCCCGAGGCGGATCCGCCTTTGGCGGAAATTTTTTATAATCCTCTTTTAATATCCCCATAATTATCTCATCCAAATACTTCCCTCTCTTTAAAATAGATTTTCTTTTTACACCCTCCTGTTTAAAACCGCATTTTGTGTAGCATTTAAAACCGGCTATATTTGGCGGAAAGACAGATAATTCAACGCGATTCAATTTTAATCTTCCAAAAGAAAATTTTAAAATAATTTTTAGCACATCGGTGCCATAGCCTTGCCCCCAATAACTTTTATCGCCTATTACAATCCCCCAAATAGCTTTCTTGTTTCTTTTCAAATCTATATTATGCAACCCAGTAGATCCAATATGCGTGCCGTTTTTAGTATAGATAGACCAAACTATTTGATTTTTATTTTTTCTAATATCTTTAATTTTAATCTTTTCTTTCCTCAAATTTAAATTCTTGCCATCATTGTTTATATATTGAGTGACCGTAAGATCTTTAAACCAACGCAAAAAATTTTCCGCTTCACTTACTTTTATCGGCTTTAATATAACTTTTTCGCCTTTCAAGATTGGCCCGATCATATTTTTTCATTTTAAAAACCCCGCCTCAATACACCAAAAAATGATGAATTGGGACGGGGCTTTTCTGCCTCGCGGTTCCACCCAAATTGTTTCGCTTTTAAAAGCCAAACCTCTCTTTTTTATTCCTTGGGCTTAGATCCGAGTTTTCAGAATCCCGATTGCGCGGGACTATGGCTGGTAACCATAGCAATCGCCCTTAGAAAATCTTAATTTATATATTATAGAATACCGCTTCAAAAGTCAACCTCCGACATCTCAAAAATCCTATTTCTTTATTTCTACGCTTATCCGGTCAACTAAGTTCGGCACTTTATTTACAAAAGATGGAAAAAACTTAATTTCATAGCCGGCTATTTCTTTAAAACCGCTTAAATAGTCTTCCAGCTGTGACTTCTTCAGATTGACTATTTTTTGCCTATCAACAATTTGAGCATCGGTCTTTAAAGACATTTTTCCTTCAAAAGAAGCGCTAACTGTCGCCTGACCGCTGGAAACATCATAACTATCTAAAGTGTAAACAATATCGCTAACATTAAATTCAATCAACTCTTTATCATCAGGAATCGATTCTAATAATTTATTTCTCGCTAATTTGCCAACTTCTTCTCCAGAGAAAGCAACAACTGTTACTTTGGCTTTTATGTTTACATCAAATTTATCCTTTTCCTCTCCAACCTTGCCATTGACTTCGGTGCTAACGGTGTTTTCATCAACATTATAAATAACCTTATCATATCCCTTATATTGAGAACCTATTTCTCTTTTTGCTCCTTCCAACAAACTTCTTTTTAGGTCTTTTACTGCTTGGTCTATATCTTCCTGTTGAATATGTTTTTTCTGCTGCTCTCCATAAACAAATTTTTCCTTGCTTTCTCCGTAAATCTTATCTTGCAAGCCTGCCCACAATCCAGGAATAGTGAATTTTGTCGGTCCAATCGCCATTGCCGAACTTGGCTCATCTGCATATATCTCCGCCTCTTGCGAACCGCCGGCAGGTACATTTATAGTATTTTTTATTCTAAATAATTTTCCGTCCGCGGATAAAAGCCTGGTAGTAGCGACTAAAGGCTGATTCTTATTATAATTATTTATTATTAAAACTTTCCCTGTGACTTCTTCTCCTATTTTTTCTGTCCCGCTGGCAGAATAAGTATTACTTTGCGCAATCTCAATTTGTTCAACGGCACCGACAAGATTATTGCCCGGGAAAGATGATTCCTCTTTAGAATTATAGACATTGAAAGTAAAACCATCGCTCAATCTTTCTTGCGCCGGTATTAAAACTATATTTAATTTAACAAAAGAGAAATAAAAAACCACCGCCAACAAGACTAAAGTCAAAACTATAAAGCTGAAGGCTATTTTCCGATATAAATTTATTTTTGGAGATTTCATATTTTTTTTCAGCTCATCATTAAGAATTGGAGACGAGCTTAATTCTAATTTTTTGCTGAGAGCATTTTTCTCCCGCGTTCTATCCGGAAAATTTTTTTTAGCTGCTGGAGTTATTTTGGCTTCAAAGGGAAATGGCTCTGAAATTTTTTCATCTTTTATAAAAGATAATTCGGGAGATATAGTTTTTTTGACTGGTATTCTTCTTTTTTTTGAGGTTACGGAAGATTTTTTAGAAATTTTTTTTGTTGGAGGCATAATATTATAAATATAGAGAAAATTATAATACTAATATAACAAACTTTTTAATTTTTGTCTACAATTTCCAAACGCTCTCCAAAATTTTCCTTTATTTTAGCCTTTAAAAAATCATCGTTCTTAACTTTAAAATTTGTTTCTAATATTTTTCCAACATCAGCCTGCCATATTTTTAGAAAAACTTTGCTGGCGCCGACATTTTCTTCAAGGATTTTTTTTAATTTCTCAAGTTCTTCAGGACTAAATTCCTTGGGAAGAATTAATTTTAATGGCTCTGGCGGAGATGAATATTGGGAAGGAGGAGGATTATAATTATTTTTTTTAAAACCATTATTCTGGAATTTTCTTCTGGCCGGCACAACTATCTGTCTGAATTTTTTTATAGAATCTTCCATCGCTTCCAATATCAGCTCCGTCGCTTTATCGGCCAACAATTTTATATCCTGATCTTTGGTGGAAATTTTCCCTTGGCAAATTATCACTTTTCCTTCCTGCCAAACATCCGAGTTTTCTTTGAGCAAACGGGGAAAAACTAAAATCTCCACATTGCTTACCGTGTCCTCTATTTTCGCGAAAATCATTGATTCGTTGCTGCGCGTAATTATTTTTTTTATATTTGTTATAATGCCAGAGATATTCACTTCTCTTCCCTGATCATTATCGCTTTTATTGTAAATAGCGGCTTCGCTTTTAGCTATCGCTGCCAAGCCGGAAAGAGGCGTTATGATTCCTCCTAAAAAACTTTTATAGCTGGCAAAGGGATGATCGGAAATATAGAACCCTAAGAGTTCTTTTTCCCAATTTAATTTTTCTCTGTCGCCCGCCGGCGGAGCAGGATTTAATTTTATTTCGCTGTTTTGATTCAAATTTGGAGCATCAGCAAAAAGGCTATTTTGTTTACTCGCCATCGCTTTGCTTACTTCTTTATTAAGACTTAATAAATTTTCAATATTAGACAGCAGCTGCCCTCTTTCGCTGAATTGATCCAAGCCGCCGCTTTTTATCAAGCTTTCTAAAGATTTTTTATTTAAATCCTTATCAGTCACCCTGGCCAAGAAATCAGAAATACTTTTGTACGGACCGTTTTCTTTTCTTTCTTTAATAATAACATCGGAAATATTTTCTCCGACATTTTTTATTGCCCGCAATCCAAAACGAATTGTTTTTACTTCTTCGTTTTCTCCCACCGCCTGATTAGCTTTAGTCCCTTTAGTAACCACGGTGAAAGTAGAAAATGATTCGTTTATATCTGGCGGCATTATATTTATACCCATTTTTCTGCACTCTTCTATTTCTATCGTAATTCTATCTGTATTTTGCTGATCGGAGGTGAGCAGAGCGGCCATAAATTCAGCCGGCCAATGAGCTTTTAAATAAGCGGTTTGATAACCGATCATGGCATAGCAGGCGGCATGGCTTCTATTAAAGCCATAACCGGCGAAAGGCTCAATAAAGGAAAAAATTGTTTCTGCTAATTCTTTTGAGATGCTATTTTTTACGCAGCCATCAATAAATTTTTCTCTCTGTTTTGCTAATAACTCAGGTATCTTTTTACCCATAGCTTTGCGCAAAACATCAGCGTCGGCCATAGAGAAGCCGGCCAAGTCGCGGGCAATTTGCATTACCTGTTCTTGATAAATCGCCACTCCGTAAGTTTTTTTTAAAATTGGCTCAAGCTTTGGATGTAAATATGTTAATTTTTTTTTGCCATGCTTGCCGGCGATATAATCCGGAATCCACTCCATCGGACCCGGACGATACAAAGCCACCATAGCAATAATATCTTCAAATTCTGTAGATTTTAGTTCGCGTAAATAACGCTTCATACCCGAAGATTCAAATTGGAAAACTCCGGTTGTTTCTCCCGCCTGAAACAAATCGTAAGTTTTTTTATCATCAAGGGGAATTTTATCAATATCAATATTAACTCCTCTGGTATTTTTTATAATCTTGATGGCGGATTCAATAATGGTTAAATTTTTTAATCCCAAAAAATCCATTTTCAATAATCCTAAATCTTCTATCGGATGAAGAGAATATTGAGACACTATGCTGCGGTCAGATGAAGAAGCATATTGAATTGGAACATTATTCGTTAACGGCTCTTTGGTAATCAGCACTCCGCAGGCATGAGTTGAGGCATGTCTAGCTACGCCTTCCAGGCGCTTAGCATAATCAATAATCGTCTTCGCCTGTTCTTCGTTTTTATATATCTCTTTTAATTCATCGACGCTCTCCAATGCTTCTTCTATTTTAGTAAACATTGGAATCATCTTGGCTAACTTGTCGCAAAAATCATAAGGAGCATTCAAGACTCTCCCTACATCGCGAACTGCCGCCCTGGCAGCCATAGTTCCAAAAGTAATAATTTGAGCCACGTGGTCTTTTCCATATTTTTCTTCTACATAGCGAATCACATCATCCCGTCCGGTATCCGCAAAATCCATATCAATATCAGGCATTGAAATACGATCCGGATTTAAAAATCTTTCAAAAAGCAAATCATATTTCAAGGGGTCAAGATTGGTGATGCCGGTTAAATAGCAAACCAAAGAGCCGGCAGCCGATCCTCTCCCCGGGCCAACTACGATTCCGCCCCTTTTGGCCCAATTGACAAAATCCGCTACGATTAAAAAATAAGACGGCCAGCCCATTTTTTTTATGACTGACAATTCATAATTCATTCTTTCTTTTATTTTTTCATCAACCTCTTCATAACTTTTATTATATCTTTCAGCTATCCCTTCCCTGCATAATTTCTCTAGATAGCTGTTCTCATCGTAGCCTGCCGGCACCTGGAAAAAGGGCAATTGAATATTTCCCAATTCAATTTCTACGTCACAAGCTTCTGCAATTTTTGCAGTATTTGTTATTGCCTCCGGCGTATCGCGAAAAGCCTCAGCCATTTCTCGAGCCGAACGCATTGAAAAATCATCGCCTGTCATATTCATCCGATCTGAATCCTCTTTCTTCTTTTTATTTTGCAAACAAAGAAGAATGTCTTGTGCTTCATTATCTTCTTTTTTTAGATAATGAATATCGTTAGTGGCGATTAGGGGCACTTTTAGTTTTCTAGAAAATTCTACTAATTTTTCATTGACTTCTGCTTGTCCATCTAGATCGGGATGATCCTGCAACTCTAGATAAAAATTACCCTGCCCGAAAAGATTATTATATTCAAGAATTCGCTGTTCAGCCTTCTCCGATTTCCCGGATAAAATCAGACGAGGTATTTCTCCTCCCAGACAGGCAGTCGCAGCGATTAAGCCTTCATGATATTTTTCCAAAATTTCCCAATCTATTCTCGGCTTATAGTAGAAACCCTCCAGGTGGGCGATGCTTGTTAACTTTATTAAATTTTTATAACCTTCATTGTTTTTTGCCAAAAGCAAAAGATGATAATAATTTTTTTCATCAGATTTAGTATTTTTATCCAAACGGGAATTCGGGGCCAAATAAGCCTCCACGCCGATAATTGGTCTTATCCCCGCTTTTTTACACTTTTGGAAAAATTCAATTGCGCCATACATAACTCCATGGTCAGTTATGGCCAAAGCCTCAGCGCCATCTTCTTTAGCGGCCGCAATTAGCTCGTCTATCTTGGTTAAACCGTCCAAAAGAGAATAATGGCTATGGGTATGGAGATGGACAAATTTCATTATATTTAGAAGTTAATTGGTAACATTTATTTCATCTATATCATACCGAAGAAGAAAAGGATTGGCAAATTAAAAAATTTTAATTCTTAAAACAAAAAAACCGATTTAAAACCGGCTTATTCGCAAAAATATTTTATCAAATAATCCAAATACCGCTAGATAAAAAAGGTCTTAATCGGAACAGCACCAAACTAATCTCGGGCTATTACAAGCAGTATTACTAAAAGTAAAAGAATCCAATGGAATATCAAATAAACATCCGTATCCCTAACTTCTATTTTTCGATCGGTTATTTCTAGAACATTAAATATATGATAAACGCTCACGCAACAATTAACGAACCCAGAGTCGCAATAATAGCTTCCATTATGCGTTGCTAATACTAAATACATCGTGCGTTCTTTACCGAAACTGGTACGATGGTCCCAAAGATATTACTGCCCGACGAATAAAGTTTTTGATAAAGAAACGAAATTAAAAAAACTTCTAATTAAATTAAAAATTAATTTTTTCCATAATTAGAATAGCTTTCAATAAATAAAAATTATTGCTCAATACAATACAGCGAATTAGATCCGCTACAATTTCCGCAACCTATGGTTTCTTTTATCCATTGCGAATCCGTATAATTTGACCTACCTTCGGTACCATTATAACCTGCGCTGTTATACGTCCAGTCCGGTCCGCTATTTGGAGGATTAGAACATTGATCGTCGGCGGTATTAAGGAGACCGTTGGCTGTACTGCCAGTCCAGACGCAACCGGTTTTAGCAACACCAAACTCATTATATTGTATTGAATAATACAAATAATTAGTGCCATCTCTGGGAACCCACGGCTCTAAACTGCTAACAGTTCCTGTCGCTACCAAATTAACCGCCACTGGTTCACCTAAGGTGTTTACTAAAAATAACCAATTATATCCTATTCTAGATCTGGCGGTTATGGAATCGCCAGAAATTATTGCTTTCCATGTCCCCCCTAGACTCGCCGCATCGGCACGCGCCTGACATTTTTCATCGGCTCCTGATACACCGCCCAAATTGCCATTATAGGTGGTACTCGTAACAAAAACACGCTTGGTTAATTTTTCTAAAGGATACAGTGTATCCGAGTTTGTATCAACCTTAGTTTGTAAATATTCTTGCCGTTCAATCACACTCCCGTCGGCATTGGCGGCCACGTTGGAAGAACTAAAATCATTATCCGCGTTGTTGGCGCCTAGAATATTCTGGGAAAAATCCTGATCAGATGAACTGGGACCGACCGAAGGTTCGATAAAAGCGGCATAAGCCCAAACCGTAACAACCGCAGTCAGGGTCAAAATGATTGTGGTAATTATTCGCCAGCCAATTTGCTTAGCTTGATATTTTAATTTCATTTTAAAAATCTGCCTATTCATTATTTTAACTATCAAATTTATTTAAAGGCAAAAAACTAAAAATAAATCCATCCCAGAATCGCCAGTCCTAAAATAACCCGATAAACCCCGAAATAGAAAAAATTATTTTTGATAATAAATTTCAAGAAAAATTTTATACCGGCGATAGCCGTGATAAAGGAAACGACAAATCCTATTAAGAATACAATGATTTCCTGATTAGAAAAAACTAAACCGGATTTTATCAGATCGTAGCCGGTAGCCGCCAGCATTGTCGGCGCTGCCAGCAAAAAAGAAAATTCCACAATTGCCTGGCGCGATAACCTCATAGACAAACCGCCGATAATTGTCGCTGCCGATCTGGACACTCCGGGGATAACCGCCAGAGACTGACAAAGCCCTATTAAAAAAGCTTTTTTATAAGTAATGACGTCGCTTCCATTCTCCGCCGTTCTTTTTGTCTTTCCATATTCAAAAAAGATTAACACCAGCCCCCCTAAAAACAAAGCAAGGGCAATAATTAA
>JBAZOD010000008.1:0-23115 GCA_041648955.1 Patescibacteria group bacterium | reverse complement strand
ATACTAGGGTAATAAGCTCGGCAAAATTTTCCGGAGTAATTTTTATATCTTTAATAGTTTTTTTGTCTTCGTTCAAATGTTTAAATAGTTCGCTTATCAGCCAATTGCCAGTAGCTTTGGCGAGTTTATTTTTTTGTCTTTCCCAGTCATCCCCGGTTGAATCTATCCAGGCTCTAAGTTCAGAAATTACTTTTTCCGCATAGCCGGCTAAATTTTTGTCGCTAACCAAAATTTCCGCGGTTGCTTCATCAAAATTATATTCAGTTTGAAAACGTTTTTTCTTCTCCGGAGGCAGTTCAATTAGCCCCGCTTTTATTTTTTCTATCCATTGGCCGTCAATCTTAAACGGCGGTATATCTGGCTCTGGGAAATATCGATAATCAGCAGAAGTTTCTTTTATTCTCTGACTGACAGTTTTTCCTTTGTTTTCATCCCAGCCCCGAGTTTCCTGGACTAATTTTTCATTATCTTTAAGAGCTTCAATTTGCCTTTTAATTTCGTAATCTATGGCTTTTTCAATTGCGCGAAAAGAGTTGATGTTTTTTAGTTCAACTTTTGGATTTAATTTGTATTTGCCGATTGGAATTATTTTGCAATCGCCCTCATATTTCCATTTGCCTTTTTCTTGGACGCTCACATTCGCTTCACAGCGCATTTCTCCTTTTTCCATATCAGCATTGCTGATATCCAGATAGCGAAGAATTTGCTGATATGTTTGGCAGAATTTTTTGGCCTCGCCAGCATCTTTTATCACCGGCTCGGTTACCATTTCAATTAAAGGAGTGCCGGAACGGTTAAAATCAATCAAAGTATAATTTTTTCCAGACGGATGAGACGATTTGGCCGTGTCTTCCTCCAAATGAATTCTGGTTATTTTTATATCTTTTCCATTAATTTCCAGATAGCCGTCATAACAAAAAGGCAGATCGTATTGGGAAATCTGATAGCCCTTTGGCAGGTCGGGATAAAAATAATTTTTTCGATCAAATTTTGAGAGTTCGTTTATATGGCAATGAAGGGCTAATCCGGCCAGGATCGTCCATTCTATAGCTTGTTTATTCGGCACTGGCAGAGTCCCCGGGTGTCCTAAGCAAATTGGGCAAACAGTAGTATTTGGCGCCTTGCCCAAAGAATCATTATCGCAGGAACAAAACATTTTTGACTTTGTTTTTAGTTCTGCGTGTATTTCTAATCCGATAATTGCGTCGTATCCCATAGTAAAAGTTAAATAGTAGTTTTCTATTTTTAATTTTATCGCTAAATGGTGAAAAAATCAATAAAATTTTTAAAATAATCCGGAACTGCCAAATCCTCCTTGGTTTCTATCCGTTTCGTCTTCAATTCTAATTTCCATTATTTCCGTTTTGGCAATCGGCTGGATCAGTATTTGGGCGATTTTTTGCCCGGGAGCGATATTATAAATATCTCCGCTTAGATTTATGACATTAACCATTATTTCTCCGCGATAGCCGGAATCTATCACGCCGGCCATAGTGTGGACACCGGCTTTAGCCACTCCGCTTTTATCCCAAACAAGTCCGGCGTATCCTTTCGGTATGGCCATTTTGATTCCGGTTTTTATATTCATATTTTCTCCCGGTAATAGGGAATAGTAGTCAGAAGAAAAAAGATCAAGGCCAGCATCATCTTCGTAGGCTTTTTGCGGCAGTTTCGCATTTTCATTTAACTTTTCTATTTTAAGTATTGGTTTATCTTCTTGTTTTTCTTCGTTTCCGCATTCGCAATTTTGACAGCAGGAACAATCTTCTCTATTTTCTATAATTTTTCCGATCTCTTGCCACACCAAATTATGAATTTCCTCTCTAGACATAATTTGATTGTCTCGCGTGCATTCAATCAAGGAAAATCCGGAAAAAGAATCAGCAATTTCCAGATAAACTTGTTCAGCTCGGCGAAGATGATTGATGTCTGCTTCATGAATATCTCTCTTGGTTCCGTGGACATAATCGCGATGGCCTTTTTGGTCAACCATCGCTTGAGCAACAGCAGCATCAACATGCAAAATAATATTTAAATCCGGTTTAGGGATATTAAAAATTCCGAATTCCAGTTCATAAAGCCAGGTGAAAAAGTTTTTTCTTTCCAGTGGGTTGGCGATTTTTCCGCCTTGATGGCCCATATTGGCAGTGACATAGCGGTTAGCAACTACAATTTTTCCTTGTTCCAGCCATTTTTTTATTTTGAAGCTGGCGTCGTAGCGGTCGCAGGCATAAAAAATAGAAGCGCGGTATGGACCGACTTCATCCGCCTCGCCGTATTCGCCGTTTAAATATTTCTCTACTAAGCCGGCAGATTTTTCGCCATATTGGGGAAAATCCACCATTTCCACTTCAAAGCCGGCGCTTTTTAAGCGTTCGACTAAAATTTGTGTTTGCGTGGCTTTTCCAGAGCCATCAGTGCCGTCGATAACGATAAATTTTCCCTGCTCGCTTGTTATCATATTTTTAAGACAAGAAAAGAGCGCTTAAACGCTCCTCCCTGCATTAAATTAAAATTTTTAAAATATTATTTTTTCCTAAGTATTTCCATTATTTTTTCCGTCACTTTCGGTATCGCTGGCGTTCCATCAACCTTTATATGTATTTTCCTCTTTTTGTAATAATTTACAAGAGGAGAGGTTTCTCCGTGGTATATCTTCAACCTTTTAGCAATAGCTTTAGGCTTATCGTCATTTCTAATAATTAATTTCTCTTCGTCTTCATCACAGATATTTTTTTTCTTTGGAGGGTTAAAATACAAATGATAAATTTTACCGCACTGGGGGCAGGTTCGGCGGCCAGAAATTCTTTTTATGGATTCTTTATCGCTAATCCAAATTTCCAAAACTAGGCCGATGTTTGTTATTGAATCCAGAAAATTCGCCTGTTCTAAATTTCTCGGAAAACCGTCCAAGACAAAACCTTTTTGGCAGTCTTTTTGTGCCAATCTTTTTTTTATGACCGCGTTTGTAATTTCATCAGGCACCAAATGCCCCTGTTCAGTAAAAGATTTTATTTTTTCTCCCAGTTTGGTTTTTTTCTTGATATTTTGTCGGAAAATATCGCCGGTAGAAATATGCGGTATTTTGAATTTTTCACTTATCGTTTCCGCCTGCGTTCCCTTGCCTGAGCCTTGCGGGCCGATAATTATAATATTTTTATTTTTCATATCCAAGATTTTTTAAAATTTCTCCTATTTGTTTATACAAATTTTCCAAATCGCCGTCGTTATTAAGAGATAATTTTGCTCCTGCCATAACTTTTGGAATTTCCAGCTCCGCCTCTTGCTGTTCGTCCGACAAGAATTCTTCATAAGTTTTTTGGCCGTCATCTTTATTTTCCGTTCTGGCGATTAGGCGATTGTATCTTATTTTGGAATCCGTCTCAATTTTAACCAGATTAAATCCTGGCAGTTCCTGCAAATATTTTATATCATCCATTCTTCTTACGCCATCCACGACGATCAATCTTCCTGGGTCTTTTTGAACATCTTCGGCAATAACTTTTGCCAGTATATCTCCACCGAATTTCTGTCTTAAACATTCTGAAATCGCTTGTATATTAGAGCGAATTATTTCCAGGTGCAATCTCTCCAAGACGTCTCTGAGCATAGTGGAAAAACGATAAGTGTTGGCGTTGTAATTATTTTTTAAATAGTCAGCAGTCGTTCCTTTACCACAAGCGATTTGGCCGACCAGGCCGATGATAATCTTCTGTTCCATAATTTATTCGTAAATTACTTCGTATTTTACCATGATGGCATCTTCATTTATTTTTTGAAGATCAAGTAATTTCAGATTAATATTAAAATCTTTATTGAAAAGAGAAATTCCATCTCCGAATACTTTTGGTTCTATTGTTAAGATTATTTTTTTTATCAGTTTTTTTTCCAAAAATAATGTGTTCAAAAAAGCGCCGCCGCCAAGCAGGGCCGATTTATATCCCATTTTTTCCAATTCTTCCAAAATCAATTCTGGTTCGCCGGTTACCCATTTCACGCCTTCTATTTTTGGAGGATTTTTTTCCAAAGTAAAAACTACGTTTAAACGTTCTGGCAGGGGAGCCGGAAAGGTAGCAAAGGTTTTTGCTCCCATCATAACCACCCCGTGTTCTTTGGAAATCTTAGAAAATAATTTTTTATCTTCTTTACTTGTCCAGTCCGGGAAATGATCGGAATTTTTGGCGATTTTACCATCCAGGGTAATAGCCATCATCATGGTTACGGGAATCATAGAAAATTAAAATTAAAAATTACTTAAACGGCGATCGGAGCTTTGATGGGCGGATAAGGATCGTATCCTTCTAGAGTAAAATCTTCGTGCTTGAAGGAAAAAATATCTTTTACTTCCGGATTTATTTTCATAGTCGGCAAAGCTCTTGGGTTTCTGGATAGCTGTTCTTTTACTTGATCTTTGTGATTATTGTAAATATGAACATCGCCGAAAGTGTGGACGAAGTCTCCAAGTTCACGGCCGGTGATTTGCGCAATCATCATAGTAAGCAAAGCATAAGAGGCGATATTAAAAGGCACTCCCAGAAAGACATCAGCGCTCCTTTGATAGAGCTGGCAAGATAATTTATTGTCAGCGACGTAAAATTGAAAAAGAGTATGGCAGAGCGGGGGAGCAGCTTTTTTTGCTTTTATCAATTCCTGGATATCGGCCACATTCCAAGCGCCGACGATAATTCTCCTGGAATCAGGGTTATTTTTTATCATATCAACCACTTCCTCTATTTGATTAATCGGCTTGCCGTCATAACCAGGCCAGCGCACCCATTGCTTGCCGTAAACCGGGCCGAGTTCGCCCCATTTTTTAGCAAATTCATCGTCATTCTTTATTTTTTCGACGAATTCTTCCAGGGTTTCGTTTTTATATTCCGGGCTAGCTTTATAGCCCTCATATGGCCATTCATTCCAGATTTTTACATCATTATCAACTAAGTATTTAATATTGGTATCGCCCTTCAGAAACCAAAGTAATTCGTGGATTATTCCCCGCAAGAAAACTTTTTTTGTGGTAAGCAGGGGAAAGCCTTTGGACAAATCCATGCGGATTTGTCGGCCAAAAACGCTTCTGGTGCCGGTGCCGGTGCGGTCGCTCTTGTCAGTACCGTTATCCAAAATATCTTGTAATAAATCCAGATATTGTTTCATATGTTTATATTAATTATTGATCTTCGTATTCAGTTGTTTTGGCGTTTAATAAATTATATTGTACGCCAGCCTCAGTAAATACCTCCTTAGTTCTTTCTCCGGCATGATAATCTTCCTGGCAGACAACTCTTTTAATGCCGGCATTGATTATCATTTTTGCGCAAGCATAGCAAGGTGTCATTTTTGTGTACATTGTCGCGCCATCCAGTTTGATGCCGAAGCGGGCGGCGGTAACAATAGCATTTTGCTCCGCATGAGTCGTCCTAACGCAATGCCTTGTTTCGTGACCGTCCTCGTGTTTAACGGTATTCATTTCATGCCCTACCTCGTCGCAATGTTTAAGTCCGGCAGGAGCTCCGGCATAACCTGTTGAAATAATTCTTTTATCATTCACAATAACACATCCTGATCTTCCTCGATCGCAAGTTCCTCTTCGTCCGACTATAGCTAAAATTTCCATAAAATACTCATCCCATGATGGGCGTTTGTAATTATTGTTTTGATTCTCCATAGTTTTGTTTTAATAATTTAGATAGTGTGTTTTTCTATTTTAGCAGATAGAAATAAATAGGGCAAATTAAATTTTTTCCTGTTTTTTTGGCTTAAAAAAACAAAAAAGCCGGAGGTTTCCCTTCCGGCCTTTTTGTTGTATGTGATTTAAGACAAAGAAACTTTTACGCCCGGGCCCATAGAAGAGCTTAGGGTTATATTTTTTATATAAACTCCTTTGGCAGAAACTGGTTTAGCTTTTTTAACAGCGTCGAAAAGAGTATTATAATTTTCCAAAAGTTTTTTTTCGTCAAAAGAAATTTTTCCGATAACGGCATGAATATTGCCGGTATCGTCATTTCTGAAGCTTACTTTTCCTTTTTTTAATTCCGCTACCGCTTTGGCAGGATTTGGAGTAACAGTTTCGTTTTTTGGTGAAGGCATAAGGCCGCGGGTGCCGAGAATTTTAGCAATTACCGCCAAATTTTTCATCATCATTGGTTCGGCTACCGCTACCTGGAAATCAGTTTTTTCTGTTTTTTTGATTTCGTCTATCAATTCTTCTCCGCCAGCAAAATCAGCGCCGGCATCTTTTACGGCTTTTAAATTAGCCGGAGAAACGAAGGCGGCCACTTTAACAGTTTTGCCGGTTCCGTGAGGAAGGCTTACAGCAGATCTTATTTGCTGATCTCCTTTTTTGGTGTCAATTCCAAGGCGGAAATGTGCTTCAATGGAAGCATCAAATTTAGTCTTGGAAAGTTTTTTTGTCAATTCAATCGCTTCAGCGATTGTGTAAACTTTGCTTTTGTCGAATTCCACCTTTACTTCTTCTTTGGTTTCGGCGGAAATAGGTTTTTTTTCAGTCATAATTTTTTCGTGGTGATAATGTCCCAAGCATTCAGGACTCCCACAAGTTATTTTATTATTTAATTTCTACTCCCATTTGCCTGGCAGTGCCGGCAATTATTTTTTTAGCCTGCTCAACATCATTGGTATTTAAATCAGGCATTTTTATAATAGCGATTTCTTCCAATTGTTTTTGGGTTAAAGTAGCTATTTTTTCAGTTAAGGGTTTGCCGGATCCTTTTTTGATTTTAGCAACTTTTTTTATCAATTCAGCTGCCGGCGGAGTTTTCATTATGAAAGTGTAAGTTCTGTCTTCAAAAACTGTGATTTCAACCGGAATGATATCTCCCATTTTGTCCCTGGACGCATCGTTGAATTTTGTGCAGAATTCCTGAATATTAAGGCCATGCTGTCCAAGAGCTGGTCCGACTGGAGGTGCAGGGTTGGCTTGGCCGGCAGGAATTTGTAATTTTATTTTGGTTAATATTTTCTTTGCCATATTGTTTTTATCTTATAAAGAGAAGCTTTTATAAAGAAAAATTCTTTATAACTTTATAACTTTAAATTTGTTTATATTTTTTTAATTTGTAAAAAATCTAATTCTACCGGTGTTTCTCGGCCAAACATAGAAACGGAAACCTTAACCTTGCCTTTAGATTCATCAATAGCAGTGATTTTTCCTTCAAGGTTTTTGAAGGGGCCGTCGTTAATTTTAACAGGGGAGCCGACAGAAACATCAATTTTGAATTTAGGTTCTTCCACGCCCATTCTTTTCTGCAGACTTTTGACTTCTTTTTCGCTGATTGGCGTTGGTACGGTGCCGGTGCCGATAAAGCCGGTAACATTCGGAGTATTGCGGACGACATACCAGGAATCATCAGTCACAACCATTTCTACTAAAACATAGCCCGGAAATATTTTTTCTTCCACAACTTTACGCTTGCCGTTTTTGATTTTTATTTTCTTTTCCGTCGGAATCAAAATATTAAAAATCTTATCCTCCATATCCATGGATTCAATTCTTTGTTTCAGGTTTTGAGAGACATTTTCTTCGTAGCCGGAATAGGTATGCAGAACATACCACCTTCTCCCTTGGTTTAAAATTTGTTTAGCCATATAGTTAATGTCATCCTGAGGATCCGCCAGCGAGCGGAAACGAAGGATCTCGTTGTGTTATGATTAATTATAATTCATGAGTGAATCATTTTTCCCGAGATTCTTCTCTGCGTTCAGAATGACATTTTATTATTTGATAATTAATCCCAGCAACCAGTTAAAGAGATAGTCTAAAGCTCCTAAAAAAACCGCTATTCCCAGACTCACGCCTATGACTAAAATAGTGTAATTATAGGTCTCTTTTTTGGTCGGCCAGCTTACCTTCTTCATTTCCTCTATAGAGGTTTTTATATAATTCGTTATTTTGCTGAACATAGTAGAAAATTAAAGTAATTAAAAACCGCCTTTTCGGCAGTTGTTTGTATATCTATAATAATACAGGATAGCAGATTATATGTCAAGTGGGCTTATTATTGACAATTTGCCGTTTTAATGTAAAATAAGTTAAATTTCTTCAGAAACCAATTTCGAAAGGATTAGGAGAATGAAAAAGGAAAAAACAGGAATAAGCGGGCTGGTTTTAAAATGTAAGATTTCTGCCACTTTTGCTTTATTTGGATTCGTAATATCGGTTGTAGTTTTAATCTTGGCGATTCTCGCTTGCCCGATTTCTTTGTTGCTCTTTTGCATTTTTTTCATCGCTTACCTTTTTTTATTATTCCTCGGCTTGATTTCTAAGATATGGGGAATCGTAAGAAGAAAATCAAAAAAATAACCTCGTTTAACAAAACGAGGTTTTTTGTATCCACAATAAAAATATGTTATAATTTTTTTGTAAGTTTTAAATAACTATTTTTAAAAATAAAATTTATGGGTAATCCCTTAGACATCATCGGGAAAAAAATAGACGGGTTTTTTTGGAACCTGATTATTAATGGGGTAGTTTTGCTCCTTCTCGGCATTTTAATAGTTTGGACTGATTTTATGCTTCGCCTAGTGATGGGCGTTTTGGTAATTGTGATTGCTTATGTCTTTTTTTACATCGCCTATAAGGTTCGGGCTTTTAAGAAAGATGCGGAAAAGTATTTAAAATTCTTAAAATAATTTTTTAAATTCAAGGAGGAATTAATGCTATGAAGAAAAAATATTTGTTTTTCATTTTTTTTGTTATCCTATTACTTTCCGGCTGCACTGAAAAAACTCCGATGGATCAGCCGTCAGCCGACGGCAATTTTTATTACGAGAATAAGAGTCTAGGATTCAGCTTGGTTTTACCGCCGGAATTTTTGTATTATCAGACTCAAAGGAAAGACGATGGGAATTTCATGGATATAGAATTTTTCGTGCCGACAAACGATACGGCTTATCCGCAAGAAGTCCCAAGCTATGCCAAACCGATAGCGGTGAGGGTTTTTAATGATAAAGATTTATGGGATGAGAACGGCAACAAAGATGGTTTTCAGAAAATAGAAAATAATGGCAAAATTTACGCCATCAAGTTTTGGGATGAAGCCCCGGTTGATTGGCGGGATAGATGGAGCGAGGAAATGAAAAAAGGAATTTTGGATGGGTTTAGGGTAAAATAATGTTGACAATTATTAATTGTCTGCTAATATAATTTGTAGCATCTTAAAAAATCAAAACTATCAAGAGAGGCGCGAGGGATTAGACCTGATGACCGCCCGCCAACCCGGATAAAGCCGGGTGGTAAATTCTACCCAAAAGGGAAAGATATGGCTTTAGCTAAATAAGCTGGGCAAAAAGCGAAAAAGCTTTTTATTCTAAAACTTTAGGGTAAGAAGCTTTTTTGTTTTTGTTCTTTTGAAATCCGTCTAACCTTAAAATGGGAGGGAGCTATGCCTTATTCGCCAAGCGTTCAAGCCAGAATGGAGCTGGAAGGAAGATTTGCTAAGGCTGTCGCGCGGAGAGAAATTTCTCCAGTCGCGCTCTTTAAAACCGAAATAAAGAAGAGTGACCAAGGGGCGCTGGAAATGTTTTGCGTTGATGGTTCCGGCTCGGCCATTCAGGCGCTCGGTTCGGTTTTATTTTGGTCGAACATAACTGACCAAATGTCCGTGGCTTGATCCTCGAGAGTTTTTGAAAACCGTTTTGCCTTTATCAGCAAAGCGGTTTTTTTATTTGATTTTTATAGAGAAATGGGGTAGAATAAATTACATAATAATAATAAATTTTAAATTGAAAAATACTTATATGGTAAGTCCGAATTTAATAAGAAAAGATCAGGGTAGCTTGACTTTGACTGAAGAAGCAAAGAGAGTGTTTCAGGCTATTTATAGTGAGCAAAAAAAAGAGGAAAAGCAAGACGATGATATTCCCAAAATAAAAGTTTCTGAATTGATTTCTAAAATGGCTTTTTACTATGAAAAAATTCGCAATTCCGTTGATTATAAAGAAGAGAATCTTTTGAAAAAAAATGCCATAGAAAGAATATTGAAAAGACAGATAGTTATAGAAGGCTCAATTAAAATTTCTACCAGTGAAAAAATTGCCAGGTATCTTTTAGTAGAGTTGATAAGAGCTGGATATTTGCCCAATAATGAAATACCGGAAGAAAAGATAAAAGAGGTCGGTATAATAATAGAAAAATATGTAAAACTTCGAAATTATAGCCTGGCCAGAGTCAATCTTTCCGGCCATTTGAAAGAAGGCGAGATGATGAAGGCTGGCGAGGATTTTCAGGAAAGAGGGGAATTGAGCGATTGGGTAATGGGTTTGGTCGCCAGTGAAATTGAAGAAAATTTAGAAGAAAATAAAGTAAATAAGGCGGTAGTCAGCGACATGCAGGATATTTTGAAAAGGAACATGAAATTGCCCCCGAATTTGCCCTACGAAAAAGATAAAGATATTCAAATTTATTTAAGTATTCATAGAAATTTTTTAAAATTTGATCAAGGGATGCTTTCATTCATCCTTTTTAAATATTTTAATGCCGGTTGGACAGAAAAGCCGAAAGACGAAGATATAGCAAAAATTTCTCGAAATATTGAGCCTTTACAGCAGGCGATAGATAAGCAATTGAATCACCCCTTGGCTAAGCAAATAGATAAAATCGTTGGGCGTTATTCCGTATATTTTTCTATTTTGGTTGAAGTTGTGAGAAAGGATCCGGTAGGAGTTTATGAAGAAATAAAAAATGATATAAAGGCTTTCCCAAGATCAATAAAAAAAACCTGCGCTAAAGAATATAAAAGGATAAAATCAAAACTCTGGCGGGCAGCGATTCGCAGTATTATTTACATTTTTTTGACTAAATCTGTTTTTGTGATTTTATTGGAAATCCCGGCAATAAAATTTTTTGGGGAAGAAGTAAATTTTGTCTCTCTTGGAATAAATGTTTGTTTTCCGGCGTTTCTGCTTTTTTTGGTTGTTTTGCTGACTAGAATTCCCTCCGATGACAATACGGCCAAAATTATTGCCGGAATAGAAGAAATAACTTTTGCGGAAAAAAAGAAACAAGAAGCGATTATTTTGCGGCGAGCGGACAAGCGGGGGAAAATAACCAGTGCTGTTTTTGGGATACTTTATTTTATAACTTTTTTCTTGTCTTTCGGGGCGGTTATTTTCGGCTTAGACAAAATCGGCTTTACCTGGGTGAGTATAATTATATTTTTATTCTTCTTGGCTTTAGTAAGCTTCTTTAGTATTAGAATAAGAAGAGGGGTAAGAGAATCAATCGTCGTTGAGTCAAAGGAAAATATTTTTAGTTTTTTCTTAGATTTTTTCTATACTCCGATTATCGCCGCGGGAAAGTGGCTGTCAGAGAAGTTTTCTCAAGTCAATATTTTTGTGTTTATTTTAGATTTTATTATTGAGGCTCCATTTAAAATTTTCGTAGAAATTACTGAAGACTGGACTAAGTACGTGAAAGAGAGAAGAGAAAATATAGAATAGTATAAAATTTAATTTTAAAAATTAATCAATTAATTGATCAATGCTTTATATTGTCGGTACGCCAATAGGAAATCTGGAAGATATTAGTTTGAGGGCACTGCGAATTTTGGGCAGTGTTAGTTTTGTATTATGCGAAGATACAAGAGTAACAAAGAAATTATTAGAATATTACAAAATAAAAACGCCAACGATGTCTTATCATCAGCATTCTGATCTGTCAAAAACTAATTATATTCTTGATTTACTAGGAAAAGGCAGAGATTTGGCTTTAGTTTCTGACGCCGGCACACCGGGCATTTCTGACCCGGGCGGAAAATTAGTCCAGGCAGTGATAGAAAAATTCGGCGACGATATAAAAGTTGAATCTGTACCCGGCCCTTCAGCCGTAACCGCGGCTTTGTCAATTTCCGGATTGCCGACCGATAAATTTATATTTCTCGGGTTTCCGCCGCACAAAAAAGGGAGGCAGACATTTTTAAAAAAAATTATGGAGTCCGAATTTCCAGTCGTGGTCTATGAGTCAAAGCATCGGATTATAAAATTTTTGGAAGAATTGAAAGAAATATCCAAAAGAAAAGATTTGGATGAAGATAGCGAGCAAAAAATAAAATCAAAAAAAGCCAATAATTTAACTTCAGTGGTGGTGACAAGAGAATTGTCAAAAATGCACGAGACGGTTTATCGCGGAAAAACAGAAGATATTATAGACAAAATAAAGATGAGCCAAGACGACCAAAAAGGGGAGTTCGTCGTTATAATCGGGAAGTAGACGCGAAAATAACGAAAATAAGCGAATAGTACTAATAATATGAAGGAGGGCATATTATATAAAGATTTAAGTTATAAAGTGCAAGGAATTTTATTTGAAGTTAGAAAAACTTATGGTTCGGGTCATAAAGAGAAAGTTTATTGTAACGCGATTGAGGAGTTGCTGGTTGCTAATAAAACTTTTTACAAAAGAGAACCTAGTTTTAATGTATTGTCTAAATTAACGGGGAAAATTATAGGAATATACAGACCGGATTTCGTCATTGATGATAAAATTATTTTGGAAGTAAAAGCAGTTGATATAATACCAAAAAATTTTATTGATCAAATTTATAGTTATTTAAAAGTAAGTAAATTTGAATTGGGCATTTTTGTAAATTTTAGAAGCCCTAGATTGTATATAAAAAGAATAATATATTCGAATGAACGTAAAAAATAATTTGCATTTTTCGTTTTATTTCGCTATCTTCGCGTTTGTATGAAAACATTCTACATAACAACCACCCTGCCTTATGTCAATGCCGAACCGCATATCGGTTTTGCGGCGGAAATTATAAAAGCGGATGTAATTGCCCGCTGGCAGCGGCTTTTAGAGAAAGACGTGTTTTTTAATACCGGTACGGATGAGCATGGCTTGAAGATTTATCGCAAAGCAGAAGAATTGGGGATCAGCCCGCAAAAATACTGTGATGACTTGGCAGAGAGATTCAAGGAGCTAAAGCCGGTTTTAAATTTGAGCTTCAACAATTTTATCCGCACAACGGATAAGCATCACGTAGAAGCGGCGCAGGAATTCTGGAAGCGGTGTGAAGCCAATGGCGATATCTACAAAAAAAATTATTCCGTCAAATATTGCGTCGGCTGTGAACTGGAAAAAACCGAATCAGAATTAGTTGATGGGAAATGCCCCCTGCATCCGAATCAGGAAATTGAATTGATTGAAGAAGAAAACTATTTTTTCCGTTTTTCTAAATATCAAGATCAATTGTTAAAGTTATATAAAAAGAATCCTGATTTCGTTGTCCCTTCTCATCGGCTCCACGAAGTTAAGAATTTTGTTGAGTCGGGTTTGGAGGATTTTTCCATTTCCCGTCTGGCGGAAAAAATGCCTTGGGGAATTTCTGTCCCGGGAGATCCTAAGCATGTGATGTATGTTTGGTTTGATGCTTTGGTTGATTATGTTTCTGCTCTTGGCTGGCCCTTGGACGAGAAAAAATTCAAAGATTTTTGGCCGGTATTGCAGGTGGCGGGAAAAGATAATTTGCGCCAGCAGGCGGCGATGTGGCAGGCGATGTTGATGTCAGCTGGTTTGCCAAGCTCTAAACAGATTTTAATTTTCGGTTTTTTAACCGTGGATGGCCAAAAGATGAGTAAAAGTTTGGGAAATGTGATAAATCCTTTTGAATTGGTAGAAAAATATGGGACCGACGCGGTTCGCTATTATTTGCTCGCGGAAATTTTGCCTTTTGAAGACGGTGATTTTTCTTATGAAAAATTTGAGTTCCGTTATAATGCTGATTTAGCTAATGGCCTCGGCAATTTAGCATCGCGCGTTTCTAATCTGTTGGAGAAAAATGAAATAAAATTAAAATTAAAAACAGGAAGCAATAAAAAATTAAAAAAGGAATTTGAAGAAAAAATGGATAAATATAGATTTGATGAAGCTTTGAAATTGCTTTGGGAAAAATTAAGAGCCGATGACGAATTTTTAAGCGCCAAAGCGCCCTGGAAAATGACGGAGAAAAAAGAAATAGAAAAAGCTCTAGAACCCGTAGCGCAAGATATTTTGAATGTAGCTTTTTATTTACAGCCTTTTTTGCCAGGAACTGCGGAAAAGATAATCAAACAATATAGTGAAAAGCAGATTAAGAAAGAAGAGCCCTTATTTGTCAGAATAAATAATAAGTAATTATAAAAATATGGGAATTTTTGATGTCGTTTTATTAATTATTCTCGCTGGGTTTGTTTTTTATGGCTTGTTTTTTGGCTTAGTGAGGACTTTGGGGTCTTTATTGGGGGTAATAGTCGGCGCGTTCGTGGCCGGCCATTTTTATTTACAGGTTTTTTCCTGGATAGAGCCGATGGCTTTTGGTTTAAATAATTTAGGTAAGGTTGTGGTTTTTCTAATTTTATTTTCCATAGTGAACCGCTTGACTGGGTTTGTTTTTACTTTAGTTGATCGCGTTTTTGATATTATTTCTATTATTCCATTTTTAAAAACTATTAATCGATTAGCCGGAGCAATTTTGGGATTTTTATTGGGCGGGCTGGTTTTGGGATTAGTTTTATATGTCGCTGCCCGCTACGCTATCATCGGTAATTTTTTCGGCGATTGGCTTGTTAATTCGCAAGTAGCCCCAAAACTTATAAAATTCGCGTCTATTTTAACTCCGCTTTTGCCGGAAGTTTTAAAGAAATTGCAGAGTTTGATATAAAATTTTAATATTAAGCAGATGAAAATAAGCGAAATTAAGACGGAAATTAAAAAATACGGCTTATCGCCGACTAGCCAAAGAGAGCTGTCGTTATTTTCTTCAAGTTCTATAGCAGTCGGTTATGTTTTATTAATAAATGATATAATTGGCTTTTCTCATAAAGCAGTATGTTGTTTTTATAATGGTGCATGGACCAACTATTTAATGAATGAACGGTTTATTGCGAAAAAAACTTCCAATTTTCTTGAAGAAAATATTAAACTTTTAAATAATATTTTCGATAAGCTGGATCTCTTGGAACAAAAAATGGTTAAAGTAAATATTGAAGCTAGTAAAAATCTGAAAGATAATCCCAGACTTGGTCTAAAAATAATCGTCGACGAGTATGCCGAATATATGGCGGGGATTGGCGTTTATAATTGCTTTTGGCGGTATCTTAAATTTCCTGGAAAAAAATTATTATTAGACAAAAAACAAATAGGCAAGATTTCTAGGAAAAGAGAGAAATATGCCAAGGTTTATCCAGAAACCGAGATACTTTTAAAAAAGATAGTAAAAAAGATAGGAAGACGAGAGAGATTTGACGGCGAGTTGCTCTTGTTTCTAAGCTTGTTTGAAATAAAAAAATATGTGGAGGGGGAGTTGGATGTAAGCAAAATTTTGAAAGAGTTGGAAAAAAGACGAAAACATTTATTTTATTATTATTCAAACACTGGCGAAGAGAAGATAATTTCCGATAAAAAAATTATTGAAAAATTGAGTAAAGATTTGCCGAAAGTAAAAGAAAAAAAAATTACTCAAATCAGTGGTCAAATTGGTTATGGCGGAAAAGTAAGCGGGATAGTTTATAATTTAATAAGAACCAAAATGGGCGCTCCGAAGAAAAATTTTATATTAGTGACGAGCATGACTCACCCGAAAGAGATAGTGCTGTTGAAAAAGGTCTCGGCGATTGTGACAGACGAAGGCGGAGTTCTTTGCCACGCCGCAATTGTGGCGCGGGAAATGAAGAAACCATGCATCATTGGCACAAAAATCGCGACACAGGTTTTGAAGGACGGGGATAAGGTGGAGGTGGACGCAGTTGCCGGAATAGTAAAAAAGTTGTAAGGTGTTCTATGGGAGTAGGATTTAATTTATAAAAATATTATATAAATAAATGAATTTAAAAAAATTAAATGAAGTGCTGGAAGGTGAGCCAAAATTTCGGCAGAAGCAGACAAGGCAAATGATATTCAAAAATTTCATCTCCAGCTGGCAGGAAGCAACAAATTTAAGTTTGCAGTTAAGAGAAGTTTTGGATAAAGAGTGTCCTCTCTCAATCGAGGCCGATTTTTTTATTGGCGAAGATAAAAAAACAGTGAGAGCAATAATAACTCTTGAGGATGGTGCGAAAATAGAATCGGTTTTGTTGCGCCATAAAGATGGACGAAATACAGTCTGCGTTTCTTCGCAGGCCGGTTGTCCGCTGGGGTGCGCTTTTTGCGCTACCGGCCGTCTGGGTTTCAAAAGAAATTTGGAACCGATGGAAATAGTAGAGCAAATATTGCTTTTTGCGCGTTTTGTTAAAAAATCTGCCACATTGACGGATAATGTTGAAAAACCGATAAATAATGTGGTGTTTATGGGAATGGGGGAACCGTTTTTAAATTATGAAAATGTTTTGCGGGCGATAAAAATAATTAACGACAAAGAGGGTTTAAATATCGGGGCCAGGCATATTTCCGTTTCTACAGTTGGCATAATAGACGGTATCAAAAAAATAGCAAAAGAGAAGCTGCAAATAAATTTAGCTTTTTCTCTTCATGCTCCGAATGACGCTTTGCGATCCAGGATAATCCCGATAAACAATAAATATTCTCTTAGTTCGGTTTTAAAAGAAATAGCTGAATATTATAAAAAAACCAAGAGAAGAGTGATGATAGAGTACGTGATGTTGAAAAATTTTAATGATTCTGCCCAGCAAGCCAATGAATTAATTGAGGTCTTGTCGGTTCTGGAGAGGTCTTCTTTTTTTGTTAATTTAATTTTGTATAATCAAACGGAGAATTTTCAAGCCTCCAGCGCTGAACAGACAAAAAAATTTAAAGAGATTTTGGAAGACGGGGGAGTGAGCGTTACTTTGCGCTATCGCTTTGGTGAAGATATTGCGGCGGCTTGCGGACAATTAACCGGCCAAATAGCCGACAAAAAAGATGGAAAAGATTAAATTGAATCTTAAAAAAATAAATAAAGCTCAGGTTGATTTAGCAATTAGTTATTTTAATATCGGCAAGGTTGTTGTTTACCCGACCGACACGGTTTATGGGCTGGGCTGTCTGGCGACAGATGCCAAGGCGATTAAGAAAATTTACGCCATTAAAAAAAGGGAAAAAAATAAACCGCTTTTGATTCTTGCCAAAAACCTTGAAACGATAAAAAAATATTGTTTTTTGAATAAAAAGCAAGAAAATTATATAAAAGAAGCAAGATTAGAGGGAAAACCGGTCTCATTTGTTTTGAAGAAAAAGGGTAAATTACCGAAAGAATTATCTGGCGGGAAAGATTCAATCGCCGTTCGCCTCCCTGATTTGCTAAAAAATCATTTTCTTACTAAAATACTAGAAGGGGTGGAAGGCCCTATAGTTTCCACCAGTTTTAATATAAGCGGAAAAAAAATTTTAGGTGATTTGAGAGATTTGGAAAATTATTTTAAAGAAGAAAAACCTGATTTAGTAATTGATGCCGGGATAATAAAAACAGAGCCGTCCAGACTGGTCGATATAAGAGATTTGGATGATATTAAGATATTAAGAAAATGATAAAAATTTTCAATAAAATAGTTATTGATGTTTAATTGAAAATTGTGAATTGGTAATTGATAAAATTATGTTTTATAAAATAAAATCAAAATACGTGGAAGAACAAAATAAGAAAAGTTATTCGAAAAGGATTTTTCGGGTTTTTTTAGTTGTAGTTTTAATGACAGCATCTTTTTATTCCGGCGCTTATTCTTCTCAGAAAAGTGAGTTTGTTAAAAAAATAGCAGCAAAAGAAATGGGCTATTTAGGGGAGATCATGGGTAAATACAGCCAGGGAGATGAGAAGTTTTTGACTCAAGATGTTGATTTTAATTTATTTTGGCAGGTTTGGGATGAACTTAAAACAGATTACGTTGACAAGGATAAATTGAATGAGAAAGATATGTTTTACGGAGCCCTGAAGGGCCTGGTCGCCTCCGCAGGCGATCCTTACACTGTTTTTATGGACCCTAAGCTTTCTCGCGAGTTTGAAGAGGATATGGCTGGAACTTTTGAGGGTATCGGCGCGGAGATCGGCATCAGAAATGATGTTTTGACTATAATCGCTCCCCTGGAAGATACGCCGGCAGAAAAAGCTGGGTTAGCTGCCGGTGATAAAATTTATGCTATCAATTCTGAAACAACTGCCGGCATGAGCGTGGATGAGGCGGTAAACAAAATTCGCGGCTCTAAAGGAACAGAGGTCACTTTGACTATTTTTGAAGAAGGAGCGGAAGCTACAAGGGATGTGGTTATTATCAGAGATACAATTGTCGTAAAAAGCGTGAAGACAGAAACCCTGACTGCAGCCGGAGAAAAAGATACAAGTCAAGATGAGGGGGAAAAAGATTCTGATATTTTTGTTTTGAAAGTAAGCAATTTTAATAATGACACTTTGAATTTATTTAACAAGGCGGTTCAAGAAGCTTTAACCAAAAACCCAAAGGGGATTATCCTTGATTTGCGCAATAATCCCGGCGGTTATCTGGATACAGCCATAGAAATGTCCAGTGAATGGGTGAATGAAGGCATTATTGTTACAGAAAAATTCAGTGAAGACAAAAAAAATGATTATTTACCGCGCGGCCGAGCCAGATTAAAAGATTATCCCACAGTAGTTTTGATTAATGGAGGCAGCGCTTCTGCTTCCGAAATTATGGCTGGAGCCTTGCGCGATCATAAAAAAGCCACCTTGGTTGGTGAACAAACTTTCGGCAAAGGTTCGGTTCAAACCCTAAAAGATTTTAGCGATGGTTCATCTATAAAAGTAACAATTGCAAAATGGCTGACTCCAAATGGCGATTCTATAAATGAATCAGGCATCAAGCCTGATGTAGAAGTAAAGATGGAAAAAGAGGATTATGAAGAAGATAGGGATCCGCAAATGGACAAAGCTTTGGAAATATTGAAAAATAAAAATTAATTTTCATAATTTTGTATGGCAAGCAAGAAAAAAAAGAAAAAAATCTCGGCTAAGAAAAATGCAAAGTATATTTTCGTCGTCGGCGGAGTTATGTCTGGCGTCGGCAAGGGCGTGACTACGGCTTCTATCGGCCGAATCTTGCAATCAAAGGGTTATAATGTGAGCGCCATGAAAATCGATCCTTATATTAATGTTGATGCCGGCACCATGAATCCGATTGAGCATGGAGAAGTGTTTGTTACGGAAGACGGAGATGAAACCGACCAGGATTTGGGAAATTATGAGAGATTTTTGAATAAAAATATCTACAGAGAAAATTACATGACCACTGGCCGGGTTTATCAGACCGTAATTGAAAAAGAAAGAAATTTAGAATATAAAGGAAAATGCGTTCAAGTGGTTCCTCATATTCCGATGGAGGTGAGAGACAGAATCCAAATGGCAGTGAAGAAGACTGGTGCGGAAATAATGATTATAGAAATCGGCGGAACAGTTGGCGAATATGAAAATTTGCTTTTTTTGGAAGCAGCCAGAGTTATGCATTTAATGAATCAGGATGATGTTTTATTTGTTGTTGTGAGTTATTTGCCTTGTCCGAATAAAATTGGAGAAATGAAAACAAAGCCGACTCAGCATGCCATTAGAAGTTTGAACGGTGCAGGAATCCAGCCTGATTTTATTGTTGCCAGAAGTGAAGTAGGCATTGACGAGCCAAGAAGAAAAAAGATTGCTATAAATTGCAATATCGCGCCAGAGGATGTTATCGCCGCCCCAGATGTTGATTCAATCTATGATATACCTCTTAATTTTGAAAAAGATAAATTGGGGGATAGAATTTTGGAAAAATTCGGCTTGAAAAATAAGAAAAAAGATTTGGTTGATTGGAGAAAAATGGTAGCCAGAATGAAAAACTCCAAAAAAGAAGTGAGAATAGGAATTGTTGGAAAATATTTTAAAACCGGAGATTTTTCTCTGACGGATTCCTACATTTCCGTTATAGAAGCGGTTAAGCACGCCGGTATGGCCAATGGCGTAAAACCGGTGATGGAATGGATCAGCGCGGAAGAAATTGAAGAGGGAGGCGTAAAAATTTTAAAAAGATTTAAAGGTATTATTGTCCCACAAGGCTGGGGATCCAGAGGTTCTGAAGGAAAAATAAAAACTATAAAATATTGCCGAGAGAATAATATTCCATATTTCGGCCTTTGTTATGGGATGCAAATGGCAGTAATTGAATTTGCTCGCGATGTCTGTGGCTTAAAAGGCGCTAATTCCGCCGAAGTTGATCCGAAGACTCCGCATCCGGTTATCCATATTATGCCCGGCCAAGCGGAATTAATAAAAGAAAAGGGCTATGGCGGTACAATCAGATTGGGCGGCTGGCCGTGTAAAATTGTTCCTGGAACGCGCTTGGCTGCCGCTTACGCTAAGATGAAAAAAGGCAAAGGCGTTATTATTGAAAGACATCGCCATCGATATGAGTTTAATAATGAATATAGAGATATTTTTGAAAAAAACGGCTTAACAATCGCCGGCACTTCCCCTGACGGAAAAATAGTAGAGGCAATTGAAATTACTAAGCATCCTTTTTTTGTCGGCACCCAGTTTCATCCAGAATACATTTCCAGGCCGCTTGATCCGCATCCTTTGTTTGTAGAATTTATCAGAGTTTGCAATAATAGAAAATAAATAAATCAAAAAAGAGTCCCGAAAATTCGGGACTCTTTTTATTTGAAGTAATTTTTATTTTTGTTCCAAAACACTAACAATTTTTGCGTCTTTTAATTTGTTGTTGAATTTTTTCAATTTTTTGCTGGTAAACTTAACAATTCCAACGGCGGTAGCAAATAAAGTATCATCATTGCCCCTTTTTACGTTTTTGCCAGGATGATATTTTGTGCCCCTTTGTCTGATAATAATTGCTCCAGCTTTGGCGTATTGACCGTCAGTTATTTTTACGCCGAGTCTCTTACTTCTAGAATCTCGGCCAAGAGTAGTTGAGCCACCCGCTTTCTTATGTGCCATATGCTTAAATTGACTTGCCTGCCCGGCAGGCAGGAATATAAAATAATTAAATAAAAAAAATGTATATTTATACAATTTTTCCAGTGTTTTAAATATAGCAAAGAGAGAGGCATATGTCAAGTTATTGTTAGGTTTTGTCTTAATGTGTTATAATAGGGATATGAAGTTTTTAGTTTTGAATTTAAGAAAAACGCAATATAAATAAATTTATGATTCGCGATAATCTTAGTTTATACGGGGGAAGGGTCGCTCTCAATTTAGCTAAAGATATAGCCTATTTTCCTCTTTGGTGGTATTCGGAAGGCCTTAAACAATTGTTATTAAAATTAAGAGATTTTTTAGTCAATAAAGAAAGAGCTTTGGCTCTTTTTGTTTGGATAAAAAATATTTTTCGGCCGATGTATAGCCAGTATGACTGGCCAGGAATTATCATAAGTTTTTTTGTAAGAATTTTCCAAATAATATTTAGAGGAGCGCTTATGATTTTTTGGCTTGTCTTTTCTTTGGTGATTTTAGCTTTTTGGTTATTTTTACCCGTGTTAGCGATTTATGAAATAATTTTTCAGATAGCGGCGTAGGACGAGTTTGCGCGGGTTTAAATTTTTACCAATCCTTTAATTCAAATTATTCCTACGAACTTAACATTTCACGCCATAATTCGAATGCTTCAAATAAATATTTGAGGTATTTGAATAATTTTCACTATATATTTAAAGTCATCAAAGCATTTGAATTAAAAGTTCACTAAAAGGTTTAAAAATTTACGAACGTCTTGAACTTATGGAGGAGAAACAAAAAATTCAATTCATAGTTTGCCCGGCTTGCGGCGGTTTGGGTGAAACCAGAACTAGCCTCAGCTGCCCGGCTTGCAATGGCTCCGGCACGGGCGGCTTTTTCAATGGTAAATTTTTATATTGGGGGTTAAAGCTGGGCAAAGCGATAATAAAATTAAGAAGTTTGGAAAAGAGCGCGAAATTATTTATCAATTTAACCGCTTACATTATTTCTTTGGCGGGGTTAATTTCTCTGGCCTTTTGGGTCTGGTCAGCGCAATCGGGAATGACGACGGCAGGAGATTATTTAGGACTTTTCAGTTTTTGGCGAGTTAAACATTGGCTGATATTGATTTTTTGGATAAGCGTTTTAGCGGATATGTTTATCATCTATAGAATGAGCGTAGAAGCAGCTAGTCGCCAGAAAATAAAAAGAGCAAAATTTGATGAAAGAAAACAAAATCTTATTTTACCCAATAATTGGTCGGAATTAAAAAAGTATAAAGAAAAATTGGATGTTTCCTCGGCTTTTAGTCAGGAAGCTATCGGGGTTGCCGAAAAAGCTTTTTCTCTTGCCAGTAAATTCGGGCATGAGCAGGTAGATGTTGTGCATTTATTCTTTTCTTTATTGCAGGATAAAGAAGCGGCCGCTCTTTTTATCCGTTTAAATGTCGACGGCGGGAAATTAGTGGAAAAAATAAAAAATCAATTAATGAGATTGCCGGTAAGCGAAGAGAAGCAAAGTCCGGCGATTAGCGGAGAACTAAAAGAGGTTTTCATAGAGTCTTATATAGAAGCTTATGATTACGGGCAGAAAAAAGTGAAGCCTTTAAATTTTATTTTGCCCTCTTTCAAAAAAGATAAAAATTTGGCAGAAGTGCTTTATGAACTTGAGATTGATGAAGATAAAATAAAAAATATCGCGCAATGGTTCCGTGTGAACGATAAGCTAATTGAGAATTATAGAATTTATAAGAAAATGGCCAGATTTAAGCCGGCCGGCAATATGGATAGAGCTTATACGGCGGTTGCCACTCCGGTTCTTGACCATTTTTCTCATGATCTTACCTTATCTGCTAAATGGGGCAGAGTTAATGTTTGTGTTGGTCGAGAAAAAGAAACAGAAGCCATTTTTCAAATTTTAGAAAGCGGTAAAACCGGAATCATCCTTGTCGGACCGGTAGGCGCCGGTAAAAGAACAATTATTGAAGGCATTGCTCAGTTAATGGTTGAAGAAGATGTGCCGAAATTTTTGAAAGACAAAAGATTGCTTGAACTTGATGTGGCAAGATTGGTAAGCGGCGCTACGCCCGCGCAAGCGCAAGAGAGACTTTTGGTTATAATTGATGAAATCAGACGGGCGGGAAATATTGTCTTGAGCATAGAAAATATAGAAAATTTAGTTGGGATTACCGGTGGCGGCGAAGAAAGCTTGGAATTGTCAGAGGTTCTGT
>JBAZOD010000007.1:0-24439 GCA_041648955.1 Patescibacteria group bacterium | reverse complement strand
GGATTAAATGCTGCTGAAGAAGAAGAGAGAGCTCAATTATTTTCTTTGCAGAAAAATATTCATAGCTTGCAAAATGAGATTAACGATCAGGCTGGGAAATTGAATGAATTAAAAATTAATTCTACCAGATATGAAACAAAGCTTGAAGATTTAGAAGTTGATATCAGAAAAGATTTGGGAGGATTAAAAGAAGTTGAGGGCAAAAGACATGTTGGCCAAATCAGCGCCGAGGCCGCTTCGGAAAAAATAAATCAAATTAAACATCAGCTTGAACAAATCGGTGGCATAGACCCGGAAACAACCAAGGAATATGCCGAAACCAAAGAGCGTTTTGATTTTCTGTCAGGGCAGGTAAAAGATTTAGCAGACGGTATTAAATCCTTAGAAAAAATTATTCAGGAATTGGATCTAACAATAAAAGAAAGATTTGATAAAGAATTTAAAATTATCTCCCAAAAATTTGAAGAGTATTTTAAGATTTTGTTTAACGGCGGAGTAGCTAAGATTATAAAAGTAGTAGAAGAAGAAAATCCTGGAGAAACAGATGAAAATTTATCTCAGAGAGAAAAAAAATCAGACGGTAAACTAGAGAATGAAAGCGGACTTGCGGGAAATGAGCAGGCTAAGCAGGACGCCGGCACAAGGAAAATTAAATTTTTAAAGAAACATAATGCCACTGGCCTCGCCGGCATAGAAATACAAGCTACGCCTCCCGGAAAAAAAATTCGCTCTATTTCCATGTTGTCTGGTGGAGAAAGAGCTTTAACGGCCATTGCTTTGATTTGTGCAATTATTAGCGCTAATCCCTCTCCATTCGTCGTTCTAGATGAAGTTGATGCCGCTCTAGACGAAGCTAATTCTGAGCGTTTGGCAAAAATTCTGGATGATCTTTCTCACAAGACTCAATTTATTGTCATCACTCATAATCGCGCTTCTATGCGCCGCGCCAACGTTCTCTACGGCATAACCATGGGCGAAGACGGAGTAAGCAAATTGCTTTCTGTCAAATTGGAAGAAGTGAAGGCGAGACAATAATTTTTTCAAATAAAAAACCGTTCCACAAAATCGTGAGGCGGTTTTTTTATTTAGTGGTATAATTGTAATTGAGATTCTTGGGATATTTAAGATTTTTAGGATTCTTAGGGAAATTATTTGTTTAACAAGCCACTAATAGTTTAAAATTATGAGGTTACCAGCTAGTAAAATTATCGGTTTATTATTATTTTCTGTTATTTTTGGTTTTTTTGCACAAAAATTTTACATATCCGATTCTCTCGACCCCATCGGTTTCTATAATAAAATTGGGTTTGCTTTGCTTATTCCGGTCTTTGTTATTTTGTTTATTTTGTTTTTAGAACTTACAAAACAAAAAAATAAATTTATTATAATTTTATGGTCTTCGGTTCTATTTCTTATAATTTTTTCAGTTAATTTTATGCTTTATTCTATAATGGGAGGGTCGACGAGTGAGATGTATCCAGTAGTTTTGGCGATAGGATCAATTCCGTCAATGGTTATCGGAGCCTGTTATGGTTTATTTTTTGCGTTTAATCTAGATAAATAATTATGGGTTTGTTTAAGAGGGTTTATATCATTTAATCATTAAAAATTGTTTAAAAATTAAAAATTACAAAATTAAAAATTTTTAAAATATGTCTTCAAAAATAATTTCGGCCGCAGTTGTCGGCTTGGAGGCGGAATTAGTTGAAGTCGAGGCAGACACCAGCAGCGGTCCTTTGGGCGCCTTTACTATTGTCGGTCTGCCGGATACGGCGGTTTCCGAATCAAGAGAAAGAGTGAGGAGCGCCATTAAAAATTCCGGATTTAATTTTCCGAAAATTAAAGTAACTGTCAATTTGGCTCCGGCTGATTTAAAAAAATACGGGCCGAGTTATGATTTGCCGATTGCTGTGAGCATTTTAAATAAGACCGGTAAAATTGCTATAGCTGGGAATAGCGCCGAAATGCTTTTTGTCGGCGAACTAGCATTGAGCGGCGAGGTAAGAACAATAAATGGAATTTTGCCGATTGCTATTAAAGCGCGGGCGGAAAATATAAAAACCATATTTGTTCCTAGCGGCAATGCGCAGGAAGCAAAACTGGTGAGAGAGTTAGAAGTGATACCGATTGATAATTTGGAAAAATTAGTTAGACATTTATCCGGCCAGGAGTTGATTGAGCCGGCTTGTTATAAGGAATTTAATTTTTCCAACAATAAAATTTTTTCCGATATGGCGCATGTTAAGGGGCAAGAACATGCTAAGCGGGCAATAGAGATCGCGGCTGCGGGCGCTCATAATATTTTAATGTTTGGTTCTCCTGGTTCAGGTAAAACTTTAATTGCCCGTACGATGCCTTCAATTTTACCTGATTTGCTTTTGGAAGAATCTTTGGAAATCACAAAAATTTATAGCGTGGCTGGAGAATTACCGGCAGAAACTGCTTTGATGTCCAGCCGGCCTTTTCGTTCTCCTCACCACACTGCCTCCGGTGCGGCTTTAGTGGGCGGCGGCGCCTGGCCTCGCCCAGGAGAAATTTCCTTGGCTCACCGCGGGGTTTTATTTTTAGATGAATTTGGAGAATTTCCTCGCCAAATTTTAGAAAATTTGCGGCAACCTCTAGAAGACGGAGTGATTAATATTAGCCGGGCAGCTGGAAATCTTAAATTTCCGGCAAAATTTATTTTAGTCGCGGCTATGAATCCTTGCCCTTGCGGTTTTTATGGGGATAAAGAAAGACAATGCTCTTGTGCTCCCAGCCAGGTTTTGAATTATCGCAAAAGAATTTCCGGCCCGATTATTGATCGTATAGATATTCATATTGAAGTTCCTCGGCTTAAATTTGAAAAACTCTCTGCAAAAGAAGAAGGGGAAAAATCAGAAGATATAAAAAAAAGAATAGAAACAGCTAGAAAAATTCAGCAGGAAAGATTTAAGGGCACTTCATTCTTAACAAATTCGGAGATGAATTCTGAGGCCGTTAAGCAGTTTTGCGAATTTGATGAATCTTCTCGCCGGCTTCTCCAGGGCGCAGTGGAGCAAATGCATCTCTCGGCTCGAGCTTATTTTCGGATCCTGAAACTATCAAGGACAATAGCTGATTTAGCTAGTGAAGAAAAAATTCTTACCCCTCATATCGCCGAAGCTTTACAATATAGGCCAAGGATGGAATAAAAACAGAAAGATTTAGATGCAAATAATAATAGTTTTCTATTTTTCTTTAAATTTGTTATAATATCAATATAAATACAAATTTAGAAATAATTTAATTTTTTGAGATATGAAAAATAAATTGCTTATTCTTTTTCTTATTTTTTCTTTTATTCTGACTTCCGGTTTTGGCTGTAAAGGAGCTGATAAAGCAACGCAAGAAGCAATGAAGCCGATAGTTTTAAATTATTGGCGGGTTTGGGACGGGCCAGACGCTTTTTCTGAAATTATAGCCAATTATAAAACTCTTCATCCTTATATAACAATTAATTATCGCAAATTACGCTATAGCGAATATGAACAAGCGCTTTTAGAAGCGATGGCTGAGGACAAAGGACCAGATATTCTTTCTCTCCACAATACTTGGCTTCCAAAATATCAGAGCAAATTAGCGCCTCTTCCTGCCAAAATTACCATGGTTTTCCCGGTAGAAAAAGGTACGATAAAAAAAGAAATAGTGCAGGAATTAAGAACAAGCACAAGTTTAAATCTCCGTGATTTAAAAAATAATTTTGTTGACACAGTTTTTAATGATGTTGTCTTAAATAATAGAGATGAAAAAACCGGGAAGACAACCCAGGAAATATTTGGCTTGCCTATTGCCCTTGATACTTTAGCTATGTATTATAATAAAGATCTTTTGAATAACGCCGGGATTGCTGAGCCGCCCGCTTTTTGGAATCAGGAATTTCAGCAGGATGTGAAAAAGCTAACAAAACAGGATACTAGCGGGCAGATCATTCAATCAGGTGTCGCTCTCGGTGGCAGTACCAATATAGGAAGATATAGTGATATTCTTTCCGCTTTAATGATGCAAAATGGCGCTATAATGGCTGACGAAAATAATAACATCACTTTTAATCAAATACCGGCTTCCTTGAAAGACCAGAAATATAGTCCGGGTTTAGAGGCATTGCGTTTTTATACAGATTTTTCAAACCCAGCTAAAGAGGTTTACAGCTGGAATAGCGATCTAGAAAACTCTTTGGATATGTTTATATCAGGAAAACTTGCTATTATGTTTGATTATGCCTATGATTTGCCTACAATAAAATCACAAGCGCCAAAATTAAATTTTTCTATAACTAAATTGCCCCAAATAGAAGGTAATTTAAACAACATCAGCCTTGCCAATTACTGGGTGGAGACGGTTTCCAATAAAAGCAAATATGTGAATGAAGCCTGGGATTTTGTTCAATTTGCCACTAAGACTGAACAAGCAAAGTCATATCTTGCCAAGACAAATAAGCCGACGGCTTTGCGTTCTTTGGTTAGCGACCAGGTTGCTAATTCAGATATCAATGCTTTTGCCGAACAAGTTTTGACAGCCAAAAGCTGGTACCACGGCAAAGACGCCAATGCAGCCGAGCTGATTATAGGAGAAATGATAGATTCAGTAGTTAAAGGTGAAGCAAAAATTGAAGAGGCTATAAATCTTGGAGCTAAAAGGGTTCAACAGACAATGAAATAGTAACTTCAAAAATTAACCTGCCTACAGGCAGGAATTTAAATATTATGAATTTTATTAAAAATAAAAATTTGTTTTCTTATTTTTTTGTTTTCTTATTTTTTTGTTTTCTTATTTTTTCCGCATATCCAGTTTTAGCAGAAGGTGCGCTTTGGGATAATATGGAATCTTGCCAGAAAACCGGGGATTGCCAGCTTAATGATTTTTCTCGTTTAGCCGTTAATGCTTCCCAGTGGATTTTAGGAATCGTTGGGTCTTTAGCTTTGCTGATGTTTGTTTATGGCGGAGTTATGTTTTTGATTTCTGCCGGTAATAGTGAAAAAGTGACTCAAGCTAAGGGGATTATTCTCGGTGCCGTGATTGGAATAGTAATTGTTTTTACGTCCTATATGATTATCAATTTTGTTTTCACGGCGATGGGGATTGATACTACAAAAACAATTTGGTCAACAGTTGGTTAATTAAAAGAAAAAGATGAGGAGGTTTGAAAATTATGAATGATTTTAAGCCAAGCAAAATAATGTCGGCATCAGAAGTGGTAGCCGAACAGCTTTATCAGAGACGTTTAGATAAAGGGCTAAAACTCCCAGAAATTGCTGCTAAAATAAATATAAAACAAGAATATCTTGAAGCTTTAGAAAAAGGAGAATATAATAAATTACCAGCGGGAGTTTATGGAAAAAACTTTTTGAAGGAGTACGCTATTTTTTTAGGGCTAGATTATAAAAGATTAGTTAAAGATTTCCAGTCGGAGAAAAATGTCTCGCCAGAAGAAAAAAATGAAGGAATTTTTCCTCAGCAGATTATCAAAAAACATAATTTTTTAATTTTTCCTAAAGTAGTAAAAAATTTTATTATAATAACGATCACTTTAGCTTGTTTGTTTTATTTAGGTTTTTGTCTAAAAAAAATAATTTCTCCGCCAATGCTTGAAGTTACGGAACCGCAGGATAACCAGTTGATAAATGAAAATTTTGTAAATGTTTTAGGGAAAACAGAAACAGAGGCGGAAATTACTATAAATGGCGAACTGATTACTTTGGAACAGGGAGAAAATGAAAGTATTTTTACCAAAAAGATAAATTTAAAAACAGGTCTTAATATCATAACGATAACAGCCAGGAAAAAATATGGGCGAGAAGTGATAATAAAAAGACAGATATTAGTGAATGAATAGGCTATAATTTATATAATATTATGTTTAGAAATACAGGAGGAAATGCTTTACTTGATGTTAATTTAATATTAAGTAGAGCGCAAATTGGAGAGAATATGAAGGTGGCTGACCTGGGATGCGGTTCTTCCGGTCATTTTGTTTTTCCCTCTTCTAAAATAGTAGGAAAAAAGGGGATGGTTTATGCGGTTGATATACTTAAAACTGTTTTGAGCGAAATAAGTAAAAGAATAAAACAGGAGAATATAGCAAATATTCAAACTGTTTGGAGTAATTTGGAAATTTTTAATGCCACAAAAATAGAATCCGGTAGTCTTGATGCGGTGTTTCTTATTAATACTCTTTATCAGTCTCATAAACGGGTGGAAATTATGCGGGAAGCTATCAGAATGTTGAAAAAGGGCGGCAAGTTATTGGTAGTGGATTGGAAAAATCTTGCCTCGCCCTTTGGACCGCCAGCGGAAGAAAGAGTAAAAATTGATTTGTTAAAAATAGGAGGAAAAAAGTTAGGCTTAGAAATCGAAGATGAATTCGATGCTGGCCAATACCACTATGGTATTTTATTCACTAAGTTATAACGCGAAGTATGGGTAACCTATTTACATTAAAATTTTGGCTTAGCTTGAGGCCGCCACAAATCTTACCAATTTATCAAAAAGTTTTTGTTGGTATTATTGTTTTTTTGCTTATTTTTTCTGTTATCAGCTATTTCTTTGGTTTCAGAAAAAAGGGATTGTACGCTTCTGTTTGGAGAAGTTTTTATTCTTTTTCATTATCTAATTTTTTTGTGGGGTTGTTTATTTTTTTCTTTAATTATGAATTAATTCCTTTTCTTTCGGCAAGATTTTGGTTTTTGCTTTGGGCAGTCATGATGTTGGTTTGGGCATTTTTTATTTTCAAATCTTTAGCGAAAATACCGGAAAAGAAGAAAAAAATAGCAGAAGAAAATGAATACAAGAAATATATTCCTTAAATGCGATAAAATAAAGTTTTAATAAAAAGGCCGGCAAGGCCTTTTTATTTTTATGAATTATCGACAAATAGTGGGAAAATTTGGAGAAAATATCGCCAAGAATTATTTACTGAGGCGAAATTATCAGATTATTAGTGTTAATGAAAAAATTGGTTTTAAGGAGGTAGATATTATAGCAAAGAAAGGTGATTTTTTAATTTTTGTAGAAGTAAAAACTAGATTATCTTCGGTTTTTGGCGGAGCGGAGGACGCTTTTAATTTTTCTAAATTTCATCGTTTGAAGGAGGCTATAGATGATTATATTTATAAAAATGATTTAGACGGAAATTTTATCCGATTGGATTTTATTTCTGTGGATATTGATAAATACAAAAAAATAGCTAATATTAAACATTATAAAGATATTATTTAGATAATATAGCTTATTTTTTGGAATAAAGGTTATTTTATCCACAATCTTTTGCACTCTTTTTGGGGTGTTTGCCACAGTTTGTTAACTAGTTATTTACTTGACGCTAAGACTGGCAGCCGATAGAGTTGAAACATCATTAGTTATTAGGGCTAAAAAGGGCAGTTCGGCCTAGCTGATTTGTTCCCCATTAGCCCTGTAACCAATGATTTGAAAATAAAAAGATAAAATATTTGTTATTAATTTTTTAAAAAATTGTAAATAGGCGGGCGATGTTCTCAGGGGGGGTATTATTTGAAATTTTATTATTATTCTAATGAAAAAACTTCCTTTTTTTATTTTTTTTGTCTTTTTTTTCTTCTTATCATTCCTCGGAGTCAGACAAGCTGAAGCTAATCAGACAAATACTCCCACCATTATAGAAATGGGTCCGAAAGAGGGCGAGCATTTCTTTGACAGATTTTATATAAAAGGTTTAACTCCCGCCAATACCGAAGTTTTGGTTTATATTGATGGAAATTATGTCGGAGAAGCCGATGTTTCGAGCGAAAATACGGATAGTGATAATTTTTATTACGAAAACTTAGAAGTTTTTTCCAGAGATAGTTGTTGGGTAAAATTAATCGCTAAAGACAAAACCTCTTTAGTTCTATCAGCGCCCGTAGAAGTTCAATATTTTTTTCCTTCTCTGCCGGCGCCGACCTTAATTACCCCTGCAAAAGAAAATATTCTAGGCAACCCAAAGCCAATAATAACTGGTCTTTCTGCTACTCAAAGTTTTGTTCATATTTATATTGATGGAACCTATAATGGCCGGACAGCGCTGTTGTCACATAATTCTGGCACAGCTAATTTTAGCTATAAGCCATTTTTGAATTTAAAACCAGGCCCGCATCAAGTGCAAGCAGTAGCCGAAGACAGCAGAGGGAGAAAAAGTAAGATTTCCGAAATTTTAAGATTCAAAATAGAGGAACCAATGCCAGCGCCGACATTATTTACCCCAGTAATAAGCCAAAATTCCAGTCCCAGCCAGCCGTTTATCATTGGTTTGGCTAAAAATGATTCTTTTGTAAAGATTTATGTTGATCATAAATTATCCGGGCAATTTTTAGTGAAAAATAATGAATCAGGAGTGGCTAACTTTGCCTATAAACAGGTTGAACCGTTAACAAGGGGCAACCATTTAATTTATGCTGTCGCTGTTAATAACCGGGGCAAGGAAAGCCAATGGTCAAATATTTTTTACTTTTTTGCGCGCCGGCCGATAATCGCTGATTCAGCCGAGGAAGAAAACGTTGAAATTTTGAAAAGTAAAAATGAAGATAATTTGATGACGGAAGATGAAGATTCCCCGGTTATTGATATTAGGCAGGAAAATGAAGCAAAGATAGAAAATACCGAGGAAAAGATAGATAAAAAGAAAAATAGAAAAGAAATAGAAAATTCAGGATTAATTAATGAAGGGAATGAAAAACAAAACAAATTAAGCCCGAATTTAATTGTATTTATTATATTTTTAATAAGTATTATCGGATGGATTATTTGGGTTAATAGAGAGTTAGCCAAAGAACAAAAAGAGCAAGAAAAGAAAAATAATAAACCAAATGAAAATATATCTTTGTTTTCAGAAGAGAAAAATAATGATTTGCAACAGGAGAAAAAATAGTATTTAAACCGTTGAATTGTCTTTAAATTTTTTTCAAAAACATTTAAACGGATTAAAGATAGGCCCCTTCTTTTTTAAATCCCGCCCGCCCTGAATCAGGGCGAGCGGGATTGTTTTATTTTATTTTGAAAATATGTTAAAATATAATAAATGTTAATAATTCCCTGAGGAGGAAATTTGGTCTGCGGGGAGTTAAATAAATTATTAAAATTCATATTTTTCGGCGTTATCGTTTTACAGCGATTTCGGCGGGAAGTTAGAGGGGAGGTGAAATATGAGAGAAAAAATTTTGAAGAATGTTTTTGCCATGATGGCAATAATGCTGGTTATTGCTCCAGCTTTCGCTTTAGCTCTGCCTGTTCAGGCTCAAGATGATGCTAATTCATTGCTTTGGGGAGATAAACAGGGAGCTGTAAGCGATGCGATAGGTTTAGGAGATAAGGACCCAAGAGAAATAGCGGCTAGCGTGATAAAGATCGCTTTGGGTTTCTTGGGAATAATTGCTGTAGCTATAATTATACTTGGTGGGTTTAAGTGGATGACGGCTGGAGGTAATGAAGATAAAGTAGAGGAATCTAAAAAATTGATAACAGCCGGTATAATCGGTTTAATCATTATTTTGGCTTCTTGGGGTATTGCTACGTTTGTTATTAATAGCTTATTTACAGCGACTCAAACATAAGCAATTTCTTAAAACCGGTTTTAAGAATAGAGGTGGTTTCCCCGCTAAAGCGGGGTCCACTCTCTTGGACATAAAATATTTTTTGTCCAGAAGAGGTGGAAATGAATAACTAATTTTTTAAATATGAAAAAAATTTTTTCGATAATTTTTGTCGCTATTTTATCTTTTAATTTTTTTGCCGGACAAATATGTTTAGCTGAAACAGCACCGAATCCTGCCATTGATAAAGCAACAAAGGGACTAGAAGCTACAGCTAATATTGGCTTTGAGGGAGCTCCTAAACAAACTGATGTTCCAACTATCGTTGGTTCAATTATTGGTGCCGGGCTGTCTTTCATTGGCATTTTGTTTTTCATTTTAGTGATTTATGGGGGTTTCCTTTGGATGACTGCTCGGGGAAATGAAGAACAAGTTAATAAAGCTATAGGAATAATAACCCAAGCCGCTATTGGCTTGATAATTGTTGCCGCCGCTTATTTAATTACCAGATTTGTCGGTGAAACAATTTTAAATTCCGTTATATAACAAAATGATATTACCTAAAAAAAGTTTTATTATTTTTTCGACGTTAGTTCTACTGGTTTTGGTATTTTTAGGATTTTCATCTCCCTGTTTAGCATTAGATAACGAACTCTCCGGACTTAACAATGCGGCAACCGGAATAGGCTATAAACAAGATACAGCCGATGCTAGTGTTCAAATTTCTTCTTGGATAGGCATGATTGTTAAAACCTTAATAGGCTTTATAGGAGTTGTGTTCATGGTTTTGATTTGGATGGGCGCTCTTGATATTATTGGCGCTGGGGGAAATGATGAGATGGTAAAAAAAGGAAAAGATAAAATAAAAAATGGAGTAATCGGCGTTTTGATTGTTTTCGCCGCCTATCTTCTCACTTATATGATTTTATCATTAGCTAGCGGTGGTGAAGGCTGGATATTTAAATTTTAAATTATGAAAATAAAGAATTTTATATTCAGGGGAAGAATTGTTTTTTCATTATGTTTTTTGTTTTTTCTATTATTTTCTTCCGTCGCTTTCGCTAAGCTTGGAAATTGGGAAGACAATCTAATTTCTGGAGCGGCTAACGCCGATCTTTATAAAACGGACGTCGGAGCAGAGGGAACAGCCGGAACTATTGCCAAATATATAGGGGGCGTTCTTTTCATCGCTCCATTTCTTGGTTTTATGTTTATAATTAGAATAATTATGGCTGGGTATGAGTGGATGACGGCTGCTGGCAATAAAGAAAAGATAGCCTTAGCCCAGAAGAGAATTATGAACGCAACGATTGGCATAGTAATTTTTGCTACCCTTTATTTTCTCGCCTATTTCTTTATAACCAGATTCGCTGATTTCACCGGTTACGGGGTGTAAAATTTAAAAATATTTTTCCCGTTAGAAATTTTTCTATAAATAAATAGGTAAAATAAAATATTAAGAAATCTATTAATACGCTATTATGGACAAGAAAAATAACAAAATTTCTAATGTGATAAATAAATTGTTTTTTAAGAAAATTGTTCTGCGAAGTTTTTTTGTTTTAGTGTTTTTGTTTTCTGCCAGCGGAGTATTAGCACAAACTGCCGCTCCAGCTAGCGATGATAAAAGTCCAGTCAAATCTCTTCTTGAAACAGCCGGTGATGCCGCTAAATATAATGTTAAAGATGTGAAGAGCGGAACTATTAGTTTGGCCTCAGTTGCGGGCGGAATTATTCAGATTTTTCTTTCTGTTCTTGGTGTTATTTTTATCGCTTTGCTGATTTATGGTGGTTATATATGGATGAATGCTAGGGGAAATATGGAGCAAGTAACTAAAGCGCAGGATTTGATAAAAGATGCTGTTATCGGTATTGTGATTGTTACCGCCGCTTATGCCATTACTTATTTTGTTTTATTTATGCTGGCTAGGGAGTATGTTCAGAATGCCGGGCTTTAAATTATATAAATAAGATATATTGTTATGTCAAAAATTATTAAGCAATTTTCAATTTTGGCTTTGTTGATTTTAATATTGGTTTTTCCTTATTTTGTTTTTGGGCAAACCACGCCGACAATGGGGGGAAATTTGAAAGATTTAGGGGCAAAGAGCGGTTATCAAACTAGTGGTATTGACGAATTTTCTGTTTCTAGGATTGCCGGCACTGGTGTTAATATTTTTTTAAGCCTTCTAGGTATTATATTTATAGTTCTAATGCTTTATGGAGGATTTTTGTGGATGACTGGCCGTGGTAATGAAGAGAGATTAACAAAAGCTAAAGAATTAATTCAAGCAGCAATAATCGGTTTAATTATTATAACAGCTGCTTATGCTATCAGCTTCTTTGTTTTTGGCCGTATCGCCAGCCAGACTTTAACTACGCCAACGGGCGGGAGTAGCGGCAGTTCGGGGTATGGGAAATGTCCAGATGGTCAGGTGATGAATCTGGGTAATTGTGTGGAAAAATAGCAGAATGTATTATTAAATTTTTTATTTAATTTTTATGAGTTTTTTTCAAAAAACAAAATATTTTTTAGCCTTTATCGCTTTTTCGATTTTAAATTTTAAAATTGCTGATATAGTTAGAGCTCAAAATTTTGGTCCAGCCGAAGGCCAAATGGGGGCTTTTAATGAAACATCTGGGTTCCAACCGGCAGATAGTTCTAGCTTAGGAAGTATCGCCGCCGCTATAATAGAGGCCTTTCTTGGACTGTTGGGGATTATTTTTTTGGTTTTAATAATCACGGCTGGTTTTAAATGGATGAATGCGGCTGGTAATGAAGAAAAAATACAGGAAGCGAAAGAAACAATTTTTCGAGCGATTATTGGTTTAATTATTGTGGTTAGCGCTTACGCCATCACCTATTTTGTCTTCAATGCTATGAATTGGGCTGGGGCCGATGTGGCAGAGGGCTAGGATATAGAATTTCACAGAAATTAAAAAAGGATGTCCCGTCATGAACATCCTTTTTGCTTCTCTTTGCTTCTCTCAAATGCTGTTAATAGTGTACCTGAGATCAACCTCTATCCCAAGTACATTTTTTTTGTATGTGGCGCTGTTATCATATCTCCTCATGTCATTGAGGGGATGTATTTTATAGCATACTCTCGCGTTTTTCTTTTCCCCGCTATAAAGGGCTATCTCCCTCGGAATAGTTTGAACTGATAACAGATAAACTCCGCCGTTTGGTTTCAGAAATATTTTGTATCCAGGGATTTCGGGGTCAAAGAAATAAACCTCTTTTCCTGGATCGTTATTGATGATGGCAATTATGTAATTGCCAATTTTTCTCCCGTTTCCGGATTTACCGACCACGTTTTTCATATAGTCGGCTCTGGCCTGAGCATTAATTAACTCAGCCATTTCCGATGCAGTAACGGCTGGACTGAGTAGGCCGAGGTTTTTCGCCCTGAAAGTTATACTGTTTCCGGTTGTTGCTACAGTCGCACTCTTCATGACAGAGCAACCGGCTGTCAAAATAATGATCAGCATCGAAGTTATTACTGTGATTCTTCTCATGTGGAACCTCCGGGTAAGAGAATATATTGTTTTATTAGCAGGATGCCACGTTTTTCAAAGGACGTAATTATATTATAATAGCATAAAATTAAATTTGTGTCAATATTTTAGGTTTGAAAATAAAGTTGTATTGTTTTATTTTTTGAAATTAAAATTTATACTTTTAAATTTTATTTAATATTAGCTGATAAATCAAGATATAGGTTGACTTTTTTGCTACGATGTGATAGACTTAATATATAAGATAAGGAAATCCCTACACAATCCCAGGAGATGGGAAATAGGGATTTTTATTTTTACAAAAATGGAAGCATTAAAACAAAACAGAAAAAGGATTATTTCACTAAAAAATGCGAGAAAGTTGGTTTTATCGCTAATTTTAGTTTTTTTATTTGAAATATTTTTATTTCCAATGCCTACTTTAGCTAAAGAAGCTATGGAGGATTCGGAGATTGAGCAAATTTTGTCAGAAATGGCCGTAGAAGAGGCAAGCGAAGCTCAACCGGCGATTCTTAACCATTTGCCAGAAAATGGAGCTTGGGAGGTCAAATCGACCACCAATAGGCTTATAACAGCTTATAATTCCGAGGCTGGCCAATGCGATGATTCTCCTTGCATTACTGCTAATGGGTTTAATGTTTGTGAACACGGGGTAGAGGATACAATTGCTGCTAATTTTTTGAAGTTTGGGACAAAAGTGAGAATTCCGGAGTTATTTGGTGATAGAGTCTTTATAGTTCGCGATCGAATGAATACTCGTTTTTCTGATAGGATTGATGTTTGGATGATAAACAAACAAGATGCAAGACAATTTGGTGTAAAATTCGCAAAAATTGAAATTTTGCCTTAATTGTTCTTGGTAGTTTTAGTTGTTTTTTAGCCCCTGAAATGGGGTTTTTATTTTTTTAATCATTTTTCTTGTTTTTTGAAATAAGGTTTGCTATCATTATAATATAAAAGAAATATTTTAGGCCGGATAGCCAAGTGGTAAGGCAGAAGTTTGCAAAACTTTCACCGTGGGTTCGATTCCCTCTCCGGCCTCAGAAATAATTCTAATCTTGGAGAATTAACCTTTGGGGTTTGTCAGATCATTCGGCTCAACGAGTTAGCCGGATGACTGGATAGTTTTATCCTCCTAAATATTCGCTATTAGTATTGCACCGAGATTCTTCTCGGTTTTTTAGTCCACAAGAACGTGGACTTAAGTATTTTTATAACAATTAAAGTCGAATTTTTTACATTTAATAGTCATGATAGTTGTTTAGATGTTGTCTGCTTTATTTTTAGTGTCTTTTTTGTTGTTTTAAAGTCCACTGTAGCGTAGACTTAAGTTTTTTAAATAAATTAGAGATAAATGGAGTGTGTTTATAAGATATTTTTTAAAGTCCACGTTTTTGTGGACTTAAGTATGTGCGTAACTGTGGATAAACTGTTATTTTTGTGCATAAGTTTATGACTTTAGTCCACAAGAATGTAGACTAAAGTGTGGAAAACTATTTTTGCAATAGAATAGAAAAATAAAAAATAGCTTATTTTAGACAAAAATAAAAATAGTCCAGGGTGGTTGACTTATGTATTTTTATATGGTATTATTAATAGTAAATAAGTAGAGAATATAGATATTTTTCGCACATTCTTTGAAAATTTCAAAATATTAAAGAGATTTTCCTAAAAATTATTTGTTTAGGGCAATTTCTTTGCTTTTTACTGATTTACTTTGCCAACGCCGACGTGGCAAAAAAATAAAACAAAAACAAAAAAAGGGTGGAATCCGATACCAAAATATTTTATCAGATTTCACCACAGATTGGTAAAAGGTTGTCTTTTCTTAAGTTCGGCGGAAAAGCTTTCATCCCTGAGGGAGAGGGATTTTCTTGTCTATCATCCAGATGGATCAGAAACAAACCTTTAGGGCTGGGGCTCAGCATTTGACCTACATAATTTTATTTTATATAAAAAAAGGGGTCCGCTGGGCCCCTTTTTAATTGACATAACTTTTAGCAGACTTTAAGATACAATTATAACTTTAATATAATTATTATGCCTTTATCTATAGGAATTGTGGGGCTCCCCAATGTGGGGAAATCAACTTTATTTAACGCTCTAACAAATAAACAGGCGGAAGCTTCAAATTATCCTTTTTGTACAATTGAGCCCAATGTCGGCGTAGTTAAGGTTCCAGACGAACGTTTAGAGAAAATAGCGGTTATTTCCAAGCCGGAAAAAATTATTCCTACGATAATAGAATTCGTTGATATTGCAGGGTTGGTTAAGGGCGCTCACAAGGGGGAAGGTTTAGGAAACCAATTTTTATCTCATATTCGCGAATGTGATGCGATTTGTGAAGTGGTGAGAAATTTTGAAGATAAAAATATTATTCATGTTGACGGCCGAATTAATCCAGACGAAGACAAGGAAACCATAAATTTGGAATTAATATTTGCTGATTTGCAGAGCGCCAGCAAGCAATTGGAAAAAATTACCAAAGAAGCTAAGAGCGGAGACAAAGATAAAATTAAAAAGAAAGAATTTTTAGAAAAAATAAAAAATCACTTGGACGCGGGAACAGCTGTCCGCGATATTGATTTTAATGATGAAGAAAAAGAAGAAATAAAAAATTTTAATTTTCTTTCTGACAAGCCGATAATTTATGTCGTGAATAGCGACAAGAAAGATGATATCGGCGGTAATTGGGGCGGAGAGAAAATTATTTTGAATGTTAAAGCTGAGGAGGAGATTTCCAAGCTCTTGCCAGAAGAACAAGTTGAATTTATCCGCGAACTAGGCTTGGAAGAAAGTGGTCTAGATAAGCTTATAAAAATTTCTTATAAACTATTAGGGTTGATTACTTTTTTTACAACTGGCGTTGATGAAACAAGGGCTTGGACAGTTAAGAAGGGAAGTTTAGCTCCGCAAGCAGCCGGCGTAATTCATACCGATTTTATTAAAGGTTTTATTCGAGCCGAAGTAATTAGCTGGGGAAAATTTATTGAAGCCGGAGGTGAACAAAAAGCGCGAGAAAAAGGGTTTATTAGAACTGAAGGGAAAGATTATATAGTTCAGGATGGCGATATTTGTAATTTTTTGGTTAATAAATAAAAAATTATTTTTTATTAGAATATAAAAAAGAGTCCCGAATGCTCGAGACTCTTTTTTAGTATTTTATTTTTCTAAAATTATTATTTCCCGCCAAACTTTTTGTTGCTCACGTCCATAAATAATAGTGTTTCTTTCGGTTAATGAAATTTTTTTGCTTTGGCGTAAATTTTCTGGAATCGGGTTTATTATTTTAAATCCATTAATGTTTGGTCGTATGCTGTGGGTAGCTTGCGATACGTGGAATACAGGCCAGATCATAATTATTCGGCCGCCTGGTTTTAGAATTTTTTTGAATTCCGCTAAGCTGTTTGAGTATAATTTTTCTAATTCAGTGATAATTTCCCCGATATTTTTTTTGCCTCTTTGCGGACCAAGGTACGGTTCGGTGACGATGGCGTTGATGGAGCTTGGTTTTAGACTTTCGGAGAGAGCGGTAGCGTCTTTGATTTGAATGTTAAATGTCGAATGTTGAATATTGAATTTATTTTTTATCCATTCAATATTTTTTTTTGTATCTTCTATGGCTTTAGGGGAGATGTCGAAGCCGATTAAGTTTTTGCAGCCCATTAGCATTGCTTCAGTAAGGATTGTACCGGAACCGCAGAATGGATCTAGAATTGTGTCGTCATTTTTCGCGCCAGATAGATTTATCATAATCTGCGCGAGCTTCGGTGGAAGCATACCGGAAAAATCATCTCGGGCTGGTCGGCCAAAATCGCGGAATGATAATTCCTTGAAAGGCTGAACAGCTAAAGTTTTTCCCATTAAAACATGATTGTCTTTTTGAATTAAAACTATTTCCGCTCCCTGCGAGATCAATTTGTTTTGTTCAACTACGACGCTTGATAAAACTTTCTCTCGGCTTACCACCCAACGAACGCTGATATTCTTCTCTCGCAAGCGCTTTTTAATTTCCATACCGACAATTTTTAAATTAAATTTGTTATGTCCGTAAAAAGAAACGCCAAATTTTATTTTTCCTTCATAATCGATAGTAATTAGTTTCTCTGATTCCGTCACTATTTTTTGATTGTCAAAATTCAGTTCATTCGAAATAGCGCCGATTTTAATTACTCCTCCCAGTTTTTTAATTAATTCAGCTGGGTTAAAATTATTTTCTGTTTCTAATAAAAAGACCTCTTGACCGAGAAATTCTACTTTTGAATTGTCCCCCAGACTGAAAACAGCCGAAATTTCAGCTATTGAGAGGGCTGGGTTGTTGCCTAGGATGAAGAAGTATTTCATAATAGCTTAACTTTAGCAAAATAAATGATTACTTGCAATTTTTTTTGGCCTATGTTAAGGTATTAGCACAATTAAATAAATCCCCCTCGCCCCCTTTATCAAGGGGGTAAATATGGGGGATAGACCTTCCCAATATTCTAGTAATCTAGATAATCCCTCTGGTTTTATAAGAGGGAAAGGTATTCTCTAACCCTCATATATCAGCGAGAATACTGGGGGTTTTATTATTTTTATAAATAAATTGCCGTAATCGGCAAGCAAATATTATGTCAAAAACAAAGTTTTCCGGCTTAGGCCACTATGAGCTTCTTTTTATCATTCCGAATAAATTTACGGAGGGAGAAGCTACGGAGATTGTTGAAAAAATAAAAAAGGTTATAATGGAAAAAGAAGGTAATATTACTTTCTCAGAGTTTTGGGGAAAGAAAAAATTGTCTTATCCAATTAAATTAAATAGTTTCGGCTATTATAGCTTGATTGAGTTTGATTTGCCTGGAGAAAATTTAAAAAAAATAGATAAGACTTTGAGGATGTCAGATGAGGTTATCCGCCATCAAATTATAAAAAAGAAAATAAAAACCGCCGAGGAAATGGAAAGAGAAAAGAAAATTTCTGAAAAAATTGCTGCCAAGAACATAGAGAAAGAACAGAAAACTGAAGACCAGAAAAAAGAAAAAGAAAAAAATAAAGATAAAAAATTAGAGTTAAAAGATTTAGACGAAAAACTCGATAATATCCTTGATACCAAAGATTTATTATAATCAGAAAATAGTCTGATTATATCTAAATATTAATTTATTCACGGTCATTAAAAATGTCCGCGGATATAAAAGCGAAGGTATGAATTTAAACAAAGCCATGATCATCGGGAATTTGACCCGGGATCCGGAAATAAAAAATACGCCTTCCGGCCAGACGGTAGCAACTTTCTCAATCGCCACTAATTTTGTTTGGATGAATCAAGCCGGTCAGAAACAAGAAAAAGTTGAATTTCATAATATTGTTGCTTGGAGAAGATTGGCGGAAATTTGCGGACAGTATTTACGCAAAGGCGCCAAAGTGTTTATTGAAGGGAGACTACAGACTAGAGATTGGGCAGGACAAGATGGGGTAAAGAGATACCGGACAGAAATAATTGCTGAAAATATGATTATGCTTGATAGAGCTGGCGCTGGCAATTATAGCCCAGCCTCGCCCCGCACCCCGATGCCAGAAGAACAGCCGACTATGGGCGGAGATCCAATTATCGATGTTGAACAACCAGTTGGAGGCGGAGTCAATCCGGATGAGGAGGAAATAGAAGTTGAAAACATACCGTTTTAAGATAAAAAGAAAAAATAAAATATGAAATAAGAGAATTACTTTTATTTCTTATTTTCCTTATTTTAATTATGAATGACAACAAAACAATAAAAAAAGAAAAAGAGTGTTTTTTTTGCGCTAACAATGTCGCTGATGTAGATTACAAGGATACTAGAACCTTGAGGCGTTTTGTTAATTTTCACATGAAGATTTTACCTAGAAAAAGAACTGGCGTTTGTTCTTGGCATCAAAGAAAATTGGCCACGGCCATTAAACGTTCCAGAATAATGGCTTTATTGGGCTTTATTCATAGATAAATTGCAAAATTATGCTTAGCATCAGTGAAATAAAATTGGGTAAAGTTATTAAGATAACTGATGAGCCCTACGTTGTTATAAGAACCGATCATCATAAAATGGGCCGGGGAGGCGCAGTTCTTAAAACTAAATTAAGAAATTTGATTACCGGCAATATTTTGGAAAGAACTTTTCAGGGAAATGAAAAAGCCGAAGAAGCTGACACAGAAACAAAAAAAACAAATTTTATGTATAAGGATGAAGAGCAGGCTTATTTCATGGATAATGAAACCTATGAACAATTCAGTTTTCCTCTAGATCAAGTTGGAGAAAAGCAAAGATTTTTGAAAGACGGGACAGATGTTGATACTTTATATTTTGCCGGCCGGCCGGTTGCCATAGAATTACCTGTAAAATTAAATTTGAAAGTAGTGAGTGCGCCCCCGGGAGTAAAGGGAAATTCTGCCGGTAACGTAAATAAGCAAGTTGAACTGGAAACAGGAGCTAAGATAAATGTTCCGATGTTTGTAAACGAAGGCGACGTTATAAAAGTAAATACTGATACAGGAGAATATGTAGAAAGGGCATAAAATTAAAAATTTTGGAATAAAAAAGACGAGTTTATTTTCTCGTCTTTTTTTGTTATTTAATTTTTTGCCGGTTGTAGTGGCGGTCTTAAAAAAATGATATAATATAAATATGCTAGAAAATAAACAAAAAATTTTAAAATTTCCTAAGGGATTTCTCTGGGGGGTTTCTACCGCTGCTTATCAAATAGAGGGTGGAATTTATAATGATTGGAGTGAATGGGAAAAATCAGAAGCAAGAAAACGAGAATTAGAAAAAAACAGCAAAAAACATGCCAATTTTGTTGCTGGTTTAGCTTGTGATTCTTATAATAAATATAAAGAAGACTCTGATTTAGCCAAAAAATTGAACTGTAATGCTTATCGTTTCGGTATTGAATGGGCAAGAATTGAGCCAGAAAAGGGGAAATGGAGCGAAAAAGGCGTAGAGCATTATAGGGAGGTTTTGCAGGATTTAAAGAAAAAAGATTTAAAGATAGTTTTAACTCTTTGGCATTGGACGAATCCGATCTGGTTTTCGGAAGAGGGAGGGTGGGCAAATAAAAAAGCGGTTGATTATTTTTCCCGCTATGTTAAGTTTGTGGTCAATGAGCTTGGTGATTTGGTTGATTATTGGATAACTTTGAATGAGCCGATGGTTCATATTTCAAACGGCTACTTAGTCGGAATTTTCCCGCCCAATAAAAAATCACCGGTAAAAGCCTATCAAGTTTTTAAAAATTTGGTTAAAGCGCATAAGGTGGGTTATAAGATAATTCATAAAAGATTTTCAGATGCTAAGGTTAGTTTTACTAATTTAACAAATTTTTTTGAACCAGCAAGAAAATGGTGTTTAGTAGAAGTTTTATTCGCTAAATTAGCAGATTGGTTTTGGAATGGATCTTTTCCGCGCCGAACGAAAGGATATTTTGATTATATCGGCCTTGATTATTATTTTCATGATCGGATAGTTTGGTATCCTCCTTTCAAAAAAAATAAAAACCAAGAAGTTACCGATATGGGCTGGGAAATTTATCCAGAAGGAATTTATTGGAGTTTGAAGTCTTTATCTAAATTTGGCAAGCCAATTATTATTATAGAAAATGGCTTAGCAGATGCAGATGATAAAAAAAGAGCCGATTTTATCATTAATCACTTAAAATATGTTCATCAGGCAATTAGCGATGGTATTGATGTCCGCGGTTATTTTCATTGGTCTTTAATAGACAATTTTGAGTGGGCAGAGGGTTTTGATCCGAAATTTGGCTTATATAAAGTAGACCAAAAAACCTGTCAGAGAATAGCTCGTCCAAGCGCTAAAGTTTATGCGGAAATTTGTAAAAGTAATATAATAAAAATTTCTAAATTATAATTTATGTGGTTAACAATTACTGTTGTCGCTTATTTTATCAACGCCGGCGTTTATGTTGCTGACAAATTTTTACTTTCTCAAAAAATTCATTCTTCCATTACTTATGCTTTTTATGTTGGTATTTGGAGTATTTTTAATATTTTCCTTTTAGCCTTTGATCCTTGGATTCCGAGCCAACCAGAATTGTTGCTTGATTTGTCAGCCGGAATATTATTTTTATTTACCCTTGTTTTTTGGTATAAAGCTCTTCACCAAAGCGAAGCGACAAGAGTTGTTCCGATTGTCGGTGCCTTGGTCCCAATTTTTTCTTTTTGGCTTTCTTATTTGTTTTTGGGGGAAAGTTTAGGAGAGAAGCAGATGCTAGCCTTTTTTATTCTAATTATTGGTGGAGTTTTAATATCTATAAAACGAACTAGATTTTATAGAGCAGGAGAGCTCTTTAATAGAGTGCGGGTTGTCTCCGGAAGGATATTCGGAGGCGTACACGCAGAAAATAGGCCAATGCGCCGTTTAGTTGTTAATTCTACAATTTCCGCTTTATTTTTTGCCCTTTATTATGTTTTAATAAAATATATTTACCTTAATCAGCCATTTATTGGTAGTTTTGTTTGGTCAAGAATGGGATCATTTTTGGGTGTGTTATTTATTCTTTTTATTCCGCAATGGCGAGTGTTGATATTCGAGCATCAGGAGGGGGTTAAAAGCCCGAAAAATTTGTCTTTTTTCTTATCCGTTAGATTATTAGCAGCCATAGCTTTTATAATGCTTAATTGGGCAATTAGCCTCGGCAGCGTGGCCTTGGTTAATTCTTTGCAGGGCGTGCAATACATATTTCTGATTCTTATAGTTTTATTTTTATCATATAAGCATCCAAAAATATTGAAAGAAGAACTCGGGGGCGGGGTAATGCTGCAAAAAATTATTGGAATTTTATTGGTGGGAGTTGGTTTATATATGTTGGTTGTATAATATTTGAATAAGAATTTAAAATTGTGGATTTATTAATCTGGTTATATTTAATATTGTATTTAATTTTAGCTTATTTCCGTTTGGATTGGGCAGTTTTGTTTTTATTGGCGGCATTGCCGTCTTATTTAATTAGATTTCAAATTTTCGGAATTCCTTTTACCTTGCTGGAAGCCATGATTTTGACCTCTTTTTTTATTTGGTTTGTTTCTAAGACAGAGTTTAAGAATTTTATTAAGAGAAAATATGGCTGGCGAGAATTTAAGGAAAATAGAAAAGAAAGAATTAATTATCCTTTCGGCTGGGAGATTATTTTTTTATTAATAATTTCTTTTATCGCAGTAGCAGTAGCGAAGTTTAGCGACGGTGCCTTTGGGATTTGGAAGGCTTATTTTTTCGAACCAGCTTTATTGTTTATTTTGATTTTGAATATTTTTGGGAGAAAAGAAGAAGCTGATAAAAATTTGAGAAAAATTATTTTAGCTTTTTCTGTTTCAGCGCTCGTTGTTTCAATTTTAGCAATATATCAACAGATAACCGGCGCTTGGATTTTTAATGATTTTTGGGCTATGGCCAGCCAAAGACGGGTAACCTCCTTTTTTGGTTATCCGAATGCGGTGGGGCTTTATTTGGCGCCGTTGATTTTGGTGATGTTTGGATGGCTGTTTAATTCTTTCAAAATAATCAAGAACCAACAACCAACAACCAAACAATATTCAAAATCATTTTTCATTAGTTTAATAATAATTCTATCTTTTTTAGCGATTTATTTTGCCAAATCTAAAGGTGCTTTGGTTGGAGTGGCGGCGGGATTAGGAATTTTCTTTTTACTTTCGGTTGAGAAGAAAATAAGATTGGTGATTATATTTTTAGCTTTGATTTTGGCGGCTGGCGTATTAGTTTACACTCCTGCGCGGAATTTCGCTTTGGGAAAAACCGTTTATAGTAAATCTTTCCAAATAAGAGAACAACAATGGAAAGAAACTTGGGAGATGCTTCGGGATAGACGCATGATAAGCGGTGCTGGGTTAGCTAATTACCAGAAATCCGTGGCACCTTATCACCAGGAAGGAATATTTTTACGCGATTATAGTGATCCTGATTGGCACAAAAAGACCGTTTTTAACGCTGAATTCCGGGCTAGCGTTTGGCAGCCGACAGAAATTTATTTGTATCCGCACAATATTTTATTAAATTTCTGGAGTGAACTGGGTTTGGCGGGGATGTTGCTTTTTATTTGGATTATTGGCAAATATTTAGTTATTAGTTTTAAACTCGTGATTTTAGATAATGAAAACAAATTTATCGTTTTAGGATTGTTATGTGCGATGGTCGTAATAATAGTTCACGGCTTAGTCGATGTGCCATATTTTAAAAATGATTTGGCTGTAATGTTTTGGACATTAATAGCAATAGTGTCTATACAAAAAATAAAATGAAAATAGTATTGCAAAAATTTATTGCCGAATCTGGATATTGCTCCAGACGCAAGGCGGAAGAATGGATAAAGCAAGGTGAGGTTTTTGTAAATGGAGAATTGGCTGAACCAGGGACAAAAGTCGACGAAAAAGACGAAGTAAAGATTTTTGGAGAAATAATTGGCTTGCCGGAAGAAAAAATTTATATAAAAATGAATAAGCCGGCAGGCTATACTTGTACGGCGAGGAGATTCAAGGGCGAAAAAAATATTTTTAGTTTGATCGGAAGGAAAGAACGTCTTTTTGTTGCTGGCCGATTAGACAAGGATAGTCGGGGTCTTATACTTCTAACCAACGACGGCGATTTGGCGCAAAAAATTACTCATCCGAGTTTTGGCCACGAGAAAAAATATATAATAAAATTAGAATCTTCTGTTTCTAATCCCGAGATTATTGCCAACCGTTTAAAATCCGGGATTGATATCGGTGATGGGGATAGCGTTGTAAGAGCAAAAGAAGCAAAAAGTTTAAACAATAGAGAATTTGAAATAACATTAAGGGAGGGTAAAAAGCGTCAAATCAGGCGAATGTTTATGGCTTTCGGCTTAAAGGTTAGAGATTTAGTCAGAGTTTCTATCGGCAGTTTAGAGTTGGAAGATTTGCCGGAAAAACAGTGGCGGCCACTAAAGAAAAAAGAGACAGAAGAAATAAAAAAATAATGGAGAGGTGGCTCGAGTGGTTTGCGCCCTAGGCGCACCCGCCTCGGGCGGGGAAGGTTAAATTGAAAACTTATTCATATCGCTATGTGATATGTATATATAATATTTAGCAAGAAATTAAATAAGTTTCATATAGGATCAACGGAAAACTTAAAAAATAGATTTAAAGAGCATAATTTAGGAGAAACAACATTTATATCAAGAGGAATTCCTTGGACGCTTGTCTACTACGAAGCCTTTATGGAAAAGGAAGATGCCAATAGAGAAGAAAAGTTTTTAAAAACCGGTCAGGGTAGAGAAAGAAGAAAATATTTATTAAAATGTTATTTAGAAAATAATAAATAAAATGGAGAGGTGACTCGAGCGGTTGAAGGTAC
>JBAZOD010000006.1:0-25067 GCA_041648955.1 Patescibacteria group bacterium | reverse complement strand
AACGGGATGCTTTTCACCTTTCCCTCACGGTACTTGTTCACTATCGATCATAAGAAGTATTTAGTCTTAGGTCATAGTCGACCTGGCTTCAGACGGGATTTCACGAGTCCCGCCCTACTTAAGATAGCAAACCACGAAGAATTAAATCTTTTCATTTACCGGGCTATCACCGTCTCTGGCCGAGCTTTCCAGCTCGTTCAACTAAGAAATAATTTTTTTGACTTCGCCCCGTTGATCTGGCAACAGGCGTTTGTATCTTGCAACACCGAAAAAACATGTGGCTCCAGAGCCTTCTGTAACCAACTTAGCGAACTAAGCTGATTACTCGGTTATTTCGGTTTAGACTTCTCCCCTTTCGCTCGCCACTACTCAGGGAATGATTAGATTATTTTATTTTCCTCCGGCTACTAAGATGTTTCAGTTCACCGGGTCTTCCAGCTCGCCTAAAAGGCTGAGCTTCCTCGATCTTCAATCGAGGGGGTTTCCCCATTCGGAGATCTGCGGGTCAAAGGTTGCTTGCCACCTCACCGCAGCTTATCGCAGGCTGCTACGTCCTTCATCGTCTTCTTATGTCAAGGCATCCACCATACACTCTTAACGTGATTTTCCCACGCTTTTATTTTTAAAGCTACAAAAAGCGTGTTTTTTAGCATCTCATTACAGCGCCCCTAATCTCGGACGAAAAATTGAGATTTCAGGACAAGATGCTAGATTTACTTTATATTTTTGATGTCTTTACTCTAACATGAATTGTTAAGGTTCGCAGGGCGCAAAAAAACCGCTTTGGAGCGGTTCTAAGTAATCGCAAAATAGCCATTATTTAGAATCGCTTTTTAACATGGTTTCTGAACTGTTTTTGCATATTATTTTTGGCTTTTTCAGCCCTGTTAAAACTGATAACAATTATAACTGTTTTAAAAATTATGTCAAGGGGGATAAACTGTGCAAAAAATAGCCATAATTAGGCTATTTTTAAGTGTCTGAATTTAATTATTTTTTAATCGCCTAACAATTGCGGATCCTCCATCTGTCTCTCGGCTGCCTCGCGGCTTATTTCATTCGCCTGATAAAGTTGTTTAATATGTCTATCTAGGGTGACCATTCCCATATTCGCCCCTGTTTCCAGCGCGCTTTTTATTTGTGCTATTTTGCCTTCGCGGATTAAATTGGCAATGGCTGAATTATTAACTAAAATTTCCCGCGCCGCCACTCGCCCCCCTTTAAGACGCGGCAATAGTCTTTGAGAAATTACCGCGCTTAAAACCGACGAAAGCTGTGATTTGATTTGCGCTTGTTGATGGGGTGGAAAAATATCAATTATCCGATCAATAGTTTGGGCGGCGCTATAAGTATGGAGCGTCGCTAAAACCAAATGGCCGGTCTCCGCCAAGGTAACCGCAGCGGCAATTGTTTCTAAATCGCGCATCTCGCCGAGCATAATCACGTTCGGATCTTGTCGTAAAACATGTTTTAAACCAGCCGCGAAACTAATCATGTCGTTACCTAGTTGTCTTTGCGAGATAATACTTTTATTCGGCGTAAAAACAAATTCAATCGGATCTTCTAGAGTAATAATATTGGCGCGACGCGTGTCATTAATATGGTTAACCATAGCGGCGAGTGTCGTGGATTTTCCGCAACCCGTCGGACCGGTCACTAAGATAAAGCCTTGCGGCAAATCCAAAAGCTTTTCAACGACTGGTGGCATACCAATTTCCTCTAAGGTCGGCTGGTGTTCATCGATTACTCGCGCGACAATCATGATATTATTTTTTTCAAAGGCTAAATTAAGTCGATAACGATAGCCGGCGATTTGGTAACCAAAATCCAAATCCCGCTTATCCAAAAAACGAGCCTTCTGCTCTTTAGTAATCAAAACGTCAATTATATTCTCTAGATCCAAATTGGATAATTTCAAAAAGTTTCCTTCGGGCACGACTTCGTTGATATCTTTTAATTCGCCGTCAATTCTTAAAATCGGCGCCTGATCAAACAAAAGATGAACATCCGAAGCTTTCTTTTCCGCCGCCAATTTTAACAAATTATTAATATCCATATAATTAAAAATTGAAAATTACAAATTAAAAAATTATAATTTTCAATCTTTCAATTTTTAATCTTTTAATCGTCTACCAGGCCATTTTCTTAATTCCTTTGGCCGCGGCATCAACTTGCGCTTCTTGTTTTGACGAACCTGATCCGGTAGCGATCAATTCTTCTTCCAAATATAAACCGACTTTAAAAATCTTGGCGTGATCCGGTCCGGTTTCATCTAAAAGTTGATAATGAGGTGTAACACCCTTAATTTCTTGGGCCTTTTCCTGAAAATGTGATTTTGGATCCAAATAAGTTTGGTTGGCTAAGATGTCATCAAATTTTGTAACGATATTCTTCGTTACAAATTTTTTAGCTGCCTCAATCCCCTGATCTAAGTAAATCGCACCGATAATCGCTTCAATCGCGTTAGCTAAAATAAACTGGCGAGATTTTTTATTCTTATCGCGCGCCTCGCCTTTGGATAAATACAAACATTCTTCCACGCCTAGTTCGGTCGCGACCTCATACAGCATCTTGGCGTTAACGAGCGAAGCACGCCAATTTGTTAAATCTCCCTCTGGCGTCGTTGTAAAATTTAAATATAAAAATTCAGTGACAATGATTTCCAAAACCGCGTCGCCTAAAAATTCTAATCTTTCGTTATGGCCAATTTTAAAATCCGGATGCTCATTCAAATAGGACCGGTGAACCAAAGCCTGTTTCAGCAAGCCTTCATTTTTGAATTTGGTTCCCAATCTTTTTTGTAATTTTGCCAAATCACTTCCTGCCATATAAAATTTAATAATCTTTTAAATCGCCGACGCTTATTCTCCGAGCATTTCCATCATTTCTTTATCTTCGTTTGGCTTATTGGTGGCTTCGCTTTCTTCTTTCTTGGCCATCTCCATTTCTTCCTTATTGTCGCGCTTCTGAATTTCCGGTTCATCATTATATAAAGCGCCTAAAACGCCGTTAACAAATTTCCCGGACGAATCGCCACCGAAACTTTTAGCAATTTCAATAGATTCATTAATGGCGACGCGGGGTGGAATACTCGTATACATTAATTCATAGATTCCTAATCGCAAAATATTGCGGTCAACTGTGGTAATCTGATCGAGCGGCCATTCGGTCGCGTATTTAACAATTTGTTTATCAATTTTAACCAAATGCTCTTTGACGCCGGTCACTAACTCTTTAACGAAGCCACCATCATCAAAATTTGGGGCGAAATTAGCGAAATTATCAACGATTATTCGGTCAATATCTCCTTCTTTTTGACCATTAAAATCCCAAGCAAACAAAGTTTGCAGAACAATCGTCCGAGCTAAATGTCGATTAGACATAATTATTTCTTTTTAGTCGCCTTAGTCTTTATTTTTAAAACTTCTTTTCCTTTATAACTGCCACAGAAACGGCAAACCGTATGCGGTTGACGCATCTGGCCGCATTTTGGGCATTTTTTTAGAGTCGTTTTCTTTAAAGCCAAATGAGATCGGCCCTTATGACTCGCGCTATGAGTCTTTCTTTTTTTAGGATTAGCCATATTTTATTATTCAAAATTGAAAAATTGAAAAATTATTTATTAAATCTTTTAATTTTCAACTTTCAATCTTTTAATTATCTTAATTTTAGTATATCTTAAATCTAGTATTAGTCAATTAATGCCTATTAAACCGGACTTTTTGGTTTCGATCCGACAATTTTCTCAAATTCTTCTTTTTCCAGGGTTTCTTCTTTGAGAAGGGCGGCGACGATTTTTTCCAGTTTCTCTTTTTGTTCAATAATAATCTTTTGCGCCCTAGTTTCGCCCTGCTTAATAAAGCTGGAGATTTCCTCATCAATTTTTTCCGCGACTTTCTCGCTATAATCGCGCTGCTCATGAATTTCTCTTCCAAGGAAGATCATTTCTTCTTTTTCGCCGTACGTGCGTGGGCCTAGATGATCGCTCATACCGAAGTCAGTTACCAGGCTGCGCGCTAAAGCGGTCGCCCGACGTAAATCCGAAGTCGCCCCGGTTGTTACTTCGCCAAAAATATCTTTTTCCACTAAGTGGCCGGCAAGCAAAACAGCAATCTCCGAAATAAATTCAGATTTGGCGTGCATATGGCGGTCTTCGGTCGGGGCCTTCAAAGTATAGCCGCCGGCCGAACCTCGGGCAATAATAGAAACCTTATGGACCGGATCAGCGTCCGGTAAAAAATGCGAAACCACGGCATGACCGGCTTCATGATAAGCGGTAATCTTTTTTTCCTTTTCCGTAATCACTCGGCTTTTTCTTTCCGGCCCGATCATTACTTTCTCAATCGCTTCAAATAAATTTTCATTGATAATTTCTTTTTTGTCGCCGCGCGCTGCCAAAATTGCCGCTTCATTTAAAATATTAGCCAAATCCGCGCCCGAAAAACCGGCCGTGCGCTCGGCAATCTTTTTTAATTCTACTGATTTGGCTAGCGGCTTCTGACGGGCATGGACCAAAAGAATTTCTTCACGATCTTTTAGATCCGGCAAATCAATCATTACCCGGCGGTCAAAACGTCCGGGTCGCAGTAAGGCCGGATCTAATACATCCGGCCGATTAGTCGCCGCCACGACAATAATATTTTGCGTTGGTTCAAAACCATCCATCTCCACTAAAATTTGATTCAAGGTTTGTTCCCTTTCATCATGCGAACCGCCTAGACCCGCGCCACGCCGACGGCCAACGGCGTCAATCTCGTCAATAAAAACAATACAAGGCGCATTCTTTTTCGCTTTTTCAAAGAGAGAACGCACTCGTGAAGCCCCGACGCCGACAAACATCTCTACGAATTCCGAGCCGGACATATGAAAAAACGGCACTTGCGCTTCACCGGCCACCGAACGAGCGAGTAAGGTCTTGCCGGTTCCCGGTGCGCCTAACAATAAAACACCGCGCGGAATTTTCGCCCCGAGCTCATGAAACTTTTTCGGAAATCGTAAAAATTCCACGATTTCTTTTAGCTCTTCTTTCGCTTCTTTAGCGCCGGCCACGTCTTTAAAGGTCGTCCGATTCTTAGCATCCGGTTTAAAATCCTTAGCCGTCGATTGTCCAAAACTCATTGCCCGTGAATTCGCGCCCTGCAGACCACGCATCATAAAAAAAATAAAGACGCCAACAAGAAGCAACGGCAGTAAAAAAGGAATAATATTCGCTAACCAATAATCCCAACCGCTCTCATCTTTGACTGACATCTTAATGGCAGTTGATTTTTCCGGATCAACTTTAAAATTATTTAAAAGCGTTGATAAAGAATCACTAGGTTCTTTTTTGACTGTTTCTTTCTGATTATTCTTAAGAATAATATTTAGCTGGTTTCCGCTGACGACAATCTCGGAGACCTGGCCTTCATTAATTTGGTTAATCAGCGTTTCTAAGCCCACGGTCTCGCTTTTAGTATTTTTATTGGAAAAAGCATTAAAAATAGCGGCGAGCACTAAAAAAACTATGAAGAATAATAGAAAGTTTTTGATTAGTTTTTTCATAAGATAAGGATAAATTTAGTACTTTTATTATAATACGAAAAAAAGCGTTTGACAAATCAGAAAAAAGCCGATTAGCAACCAAAATCTGTCTAAAAACGCCCGGAAAATCCGGGCATTTTTATCAATTTTTATCTTAACTTGACGTTTATTTAGCTTTTTTAATCGCCTTGGCTTTCTTTTCTTTCTTCTCTTCCTTAACTTCTTCTTTAACTTCGCTCTTTTTCGCTTTAGCGGACTTATCTGTTTTTAATTCTTTAGTTTTCTCTGCCTTATCAACTTTTTCGGTTTTTTCAACTTTTTCCGCCTTTTCTTTCTTTTCAACCTTAGTTGGTTCTTTGCCGACGCCGGCTAATTTTAAACCCAAGCGATGTTCCGAGGGAGAAATACTGACCACTTCAAAATTTTTAACTTCACCAGGTTGATATAACTCCGTAATCTTCTCTTTGCCGCCCAAATTTAAGAGACTAACATGAGCTAGGCCGTGGATTTCTTCATCGAGCTTAACAAACAAACCGAAGGGATTAACTTTCAAAATTGTCCCGCTGACAATCTGCCCAATTTGATATTTAGCACTGGCCTCCAGCCACGGATCAACCAATAATTTCTTGGCGCTTAAAAACACCTTGGCGCCGTCGATAGAAATAATTTCCGCCTTGATCTTATCGCCGACTTTATACATCTCGCTCGGCGAATCAATTCTTTGCCAGGCTAATTCGGAAATGTGGACTAAACCTTCAATGTTCTCACCAAAGGTAACGAAGACACCAAAGTTAGTAATGGCCGTAATCTTACCGTCCACCGTCATGCCGATCTTATATTTATCTAGGGCCGGTTTTTGTTTCTTATTCCAGACGTCCTTTTCGCTGAAAATAACCTTATTGTCTTCTTCACTTAACGTCATTACTGTGACTTCAAACTCCGAGCCGACAAAGGATTTTAATTTTTCTAATATTTTACTTTTATCGCCGCCAGAAATGCGCGGATAATTTTCTGGTGCCAATTGAGAAACTGGCAAAAACCCGTCAATCTGGCAATAACGGCTCAACAAACCACCCTTATTAGCATCCATAATTTTAACCTTAACTGTGGTCTTATCTTTTATGGCCTGACGTAAATTATTCCAAGCCTTTTCTTGCCCGACTAGCCGGAAAGATAATTCTAGCTCGCCATTTTCATTTTCTTCGTCGATAACGGCCGCTTCGATTTCATCGCCCGGTTTAAGCTCGGAGAATTCCGGAACCTCATTGTACATTTCCGGCCCACGGACAACGCCCATTAAAACACCGTCTATATCCAGTTTTACTTCTGACTTTGAGGCCGCCACCACTTTTCCCTTAACAATATCGCCGACTTGTGGAATTTTAATGTCGTCTTTTTCCAGCAACTTAGCAAATTCGTTATCGGTTATCAAATTCTTATCCTCCATATTATTCACGGTTAACTTTTTATAATAAAAAAAGTTTCCCTAACCTGATCTGACGATCAAGTTTCGCGGTCACCTCCGGCAATAGCCATCTAACCCGCAAATTTTCTTAAAGGTGGTTATTAAATTAATTACTTCAAGTTTACTCCTAAAACTCAATCTTGTCAATCTACCAACTAAACCGTTTAAGCCCCCTAATCTTGGTCAAAAATCAGTTTAAACAAAAAATAGTCCGGACGGACTATTTTAAAAATTATTTTTCGCAAAACTCACGACTTGCGCCTCGCCGAAAACGACTAAAAAGCAAACTTTGAGGCTCTTCTAAATGATCGCGATAAAGACCCATACGAAAATGCATTTCGGCCGGTAAATGATCATAGCCGATATGGCCTTCATATTTACCTTTATCAGCCCCATCAAGAGCCACGCCGCAATAACCAGAGTGATCTTTGTTCCACTGATAATTAACCAAGAGATCGTGCCAAGCGCCTTTTTCCGCGTTAGGTTCGTTAAATAAGGTTATCCATTCATCTTCATTTTTTATAGTAAATCTTAATTCGCCGTTAATGTAGCGTAAAGCTAGCGGCGGATTTTCGTGGCGCTTAGTAGTTTTATTATTCCGCCACTGGGCAATGACTAAGCGATTATCGACTACCAAGAAATTTTTAGGAATGTAAAAAGATAAACCATACCAAATATTAGCTCCTGGTTTTATAAAATACTCAGCCTTCTCTCCTATTTCACAACGTTCACGTATTTGCCCGGCGGCCGGCCCCTGCCTCAAAAAATCACCCGGGTGAACCGTAAGTTCAACGGCTTTTTCTCCTGGCCGATCCGGAGCATCAACTTGTTGGTAACCATTCGGTGGCAGCCGATCCAATTCCCATATTTTACCCAAAGATTGGCCGTCAAAATCATCGCGAAGTTCAACCGGTGGCTCTAGCTCCGATTTTGATCTAATGTAATTATTCTCAAGAGAATCAAATTTTGGCATATAAGCAATAATCCATCTATAATTATCAAACATTATAAAATTTAAATCATTCTTTCAACTAATCCCTCAGAAGCTCTTAAATGCAAGCGTTCACCATCTTTGATAATATCGGTAGCATATTTAGTGCCGGTCAGGCAAGGAATCTTCATCTCTCGGGAAATAATCGAGGCATGAGAGAGCGTGCCGCCATCATTAGTGATAATGCCGCTTACGCGCTTAAGATACGAGACAATATCCGGTTTAGTCATCGGGGTCACTAAAATATCGCCAACTTTTATTCTATGGTAATCTTTTTTAGACATTATCACTATGGCCCGACCTCGAACATTACCTAAATAAGATACTTGCCCTCTGATTAGCTTGGCTCTGATATCAACTTTCAGATGCGCTAACTCTTTTTTTAGCACTCTTTGGACATCGGCCAATTCGTATTCCTTGGTCCGCAAACTTTTAGTTACAACCAGATAATTTTTAGCTCTCTGTCTTATTTTACTTATATTAATCTTTCCAGATTTCAAAAAAATCGACAACTCTTTCCTCCGCATTAACGGCGTTAAATTTAACAGCCGCTTGTTATATCGGGAAAAACATTTAGGGAATTTGTGTTTCATGTCCATGTCAATCGTGTACATTCTTATCTTATCGAATCTTTTACCGTGTTTTTTTAAAAAGTTCTTTATGTTTGGCTTATCGGCTCCATAACCGAGAAAAACAAAAAACAAAAAATAGATTACTGTCTGCAAAAAATTTCTATCTAACTCCAAGAGTTTCCGTCTGATATTGTTTTTATCTTTTAGAACAACGATCTCCTTAAATAATTGATAATTCCTGGCGACTAATTCATCATATACATCCATCATCCTTCTAACAGCGGCGACATCTTTGGCGACCCCGTCAATCAAGGCATAGGAGCGCCTAACATCTTTGGGATCTCGATAGATATTTAAAATGTCTTTATTTCCATAAAATAAATTGTACCGCAAAGTTGTGCCGACTATCTTTCTCATTATCTTATAGGCATCGTTAGTATAATCTGCCCATAGAAATGGATATTCCCTGGTCACTACTTTCTGCCAATTGATTTTTGGTAATTTGGTCATAAAATATCTTTATTTAATCTTCTTTATTAATCCGTGCTTGGCGTCGACTTCGACCATATCTCCATCTTTAAAAACCTTAGTAGCCGTTTTTGTCCCCACGATACACGGAATTTGCAGTTCCCTGGAAACAATAGCGGCATGCGAGGTTATCCCACCTTCGTTTGTAACTATCGCGGCTGCTTTTTTCATGGCTGGCAACAAGGCGGGATTAGTAGCCACGGCGATAAGTATATCACCAGGCGATAACTTTGAAATATGTCTTACTGAATTAATTATTCTGACGGTTCCTTTTACGATTCCGCCATAAGCTGGCGAGCCTTTTAAGACAGTATTTGTATTTTGTACCTTGAACTTTGGCTTTATCCTATTCCATTCTGCTCGTGCTTTTTGGCCGGAACTAACCTTGGAGCCATCTTTAAAATCATAGTAAAACAAACATTGAGACAACCTTTTAAAAAGCTCTGGTTTTATTTTTTTAATATTTTCAAATAATCCTGGATACTCGGAGACCATTAAGAATTTCATCTCTAGCGTGCCAATACCTAGTCTTCTAGCCAATTCATCCTGGATCTTCTTGAAATTAAAAAGCGCCTCAATAAATTCATATTCCCTGGCCCATTTATAATAAGCTAAGTTTCTTATAGATTTAAAAGTATCAATTTCTTTTTTATTTAGATTCAATTCTTTTACGGCCTTGTCAAATTCCCTACTGGTTTTATTCCGATATTCAATTATATTATTTTTTTGTCTGTTTAAATCCTGTTTTGTTTTTTCCAGGATAAGATTAACAAGATAATTATCATCCCAGCCAGCGCTATCGCACAGATCATAGGAAAGCCAGCCATGTTTATCTAAAATTTCTTTGATTTCCTGACTGTAATTTCTCCTGATGCTTTTAAAAGAATACTTTGGCTCTTTTTTCATTCTTTTAGCGAGATTTATAATAGCCAAATCAAAGTCGGAATTACGATTTAATCTAGGCTGGTTAGTGAGCGCTACATATAGCCTGGAAAAATTACCCTGGCCGGCTAGCGTTTTCTCTTTTATGATTTTTTCGGCTTGTTTATACAGGACATTATCCTGTGAATAGCCGACTAGTATCGCAACCGTCCCGTAAGAATACATCTTCATGAATTGATTGGAAAATTTTTTTACTATATCTAATAATTGGTAATCCGATATTTCTGCGATAACTCTAGTTTTTATTTTTATAAACTTATTTAATCTTAACGCTTTTAAATACGCGATTTTTAATGTTTTTAATAAAAAATCTGGATTAGCGAGGGCTTGCCTGGCGATAGCGTTGGCTGTATTTAAAAACTGACTCTCAGAATACAGGTAGGTATTTTCAGTATTTTTATAATAATTAAAACCGAAGTTAATCGAACTTTTAGGAAAGATTTTTTTGAATCCTTTAACCGTGGCCTCCGTAACCATGCTCATTACATATAAAGAGTAGGAGCGGTTGGGCCAGATAGCCGTAAGTTTGTGCTTCATACGGCTATATTATAACACAAAACAGCCCGTGTAGGCTGCTTTTGTTTGTGAGCTCCTTTTGCAGTTTGGTTATAAATATCTCATAACCATTGACAAAAAAATAATAATATTATATTGTGATATAAACTACACTATTTAAAGAACATTCAAAAAAAACCATAGCCATGAGCCAGAAAAAATCGAACCAACGTCGCTCCTCAAAAAGAAATAATTTAGAGAAAGTGGCAAGAGAAAACCAAGAATTCAGAGAAGGCGCAATGAGATTACAAGGATCTCTGGCTGCCGAAGAAAAATTCTTCAATGACGCGCGATGGAGCAAGACAATGAGAGAGGGCTTGTAGAAATCGACGCTGAACATCAAAAAAAGAACAGGCACTAACCTGTCCTTTTTCTTTATGAGCTCCTTTGGCAGTTTGGTTATAAAACTAAGCCAATCTTTTAACCCATCACAATTAATAAAATAAATCTAGTTTAATCTGTTTTGAGCCCGACAAATATCTTTAGCTTCTTCCATTTTACATTCACCTGTTTCGCTCCTAATAAATTCAATTACTAAATCGTCGCTAATTGGGGCATCTAAATAAAGTTTGAAGACTGAATAAAATTTTTCCCCATTAATATTATTATAGTTTATTAAAAATGATAAATATAATTTAGCGACCGCTTGAAAAGCCTCGTCGGTTAATTGTTTTAATACAAGATGCTGTTTAAGCCATATCATATTTGTACCCTGGATGCCTCCATTTGGCATTTTTCTTGTCGGAAAGAATATCCTTTTCTCATCCCCATTGGATTCTAGGATAAAATTAGACTGTTTGAAGGTAAACTCATAAGTATAGCCTTCAATTTCTATAGGATGAACTTGAATGTTATATGCAGTTGTTTCACCAATATTTCTTAAAGCAAAATATTCATTTCCTCCTTCGCCCCTTAAATATAAATTTAATACCGGCCTGAGTCTTATACTATTGGTCTCTTGAGCTGCCTTTGTATATAAATAAATTATATATCCTGTTAGTCCTAAAATAATTATACTTATAATATCTAAATAATTTTCTAAAGTCATAAAATTAAAATTTATTCCAAAGTTATAAATTTGGTGAGAATAATAAATGATTAAAATAAAAGGATATAAGTTCATTTTAGATAGTAAATAAACTAAATACAAATATACAAAAACCCTCATTACGAGGGTTTCTGTAATCTGGGGATTATAAATCCCCGTAAATGGAGCTCCTTTTGCAGTTTGGTTATAAATTTAAAAATTTTAAATCTTTAAACTATGATTAAAATATTATCTTGTAGATTTATCGGCAAGTTTTGCTAATAAACTAATAAAAGCAATAAATTCTAAAGCCATCTCTTCGTTGTCTTTAATAAGTTTATGTGCCCGTGGATTACGCAAGCCCGAAACAGCCCCTGAGAACATCATCATAAAACCTTTTTGTTCCTCAATATCAGAGGCATCTGCTAAAGAGTTAAATTTTAAAATTGGTGCTTTCGGGCTAAAAACATATTCCATTAACGCCACCCCGTCTTTATCTTCGATGCCACTATTTAACCGAACCAACGCATTTAATGCTTTTACCGAATCTTCAATAGCGTTTGCATAATGCCCATCATGGAACAGTTGGCCAGCTGCGCGTTCAATAGCAGGGTGAAGTTCTAACCCTTCATAAGCTTTTAAAGTTTTTCCAACTATTGTACGGCCTGCATCAGTCAATTCCTCTAAAAAACCCTTTTTTATAGATTCAAGGTTGGCTTTTGAGGTAGAAATTCCACGGGCCAAATCATCTCTAATCTTCCCTACAGGCATGTCCGACCAAACTATACTAGGGGTTAAATTAGCTACGGCGTGTTTATATCGTTGATATTCAACCGTATCGGCTCCAAATATGGAAACAAGAAATGAATCCAATTCTCTTTCCATAGCGTCGACACGAGCATCTCCAATATCATTTACTGAATTAACATTAAATTCTTCTAAATCTGTGATTCTCCTTTCTATCTTTGGAATTGCTAATTCCATCTGTTGTAAAGATAAATTTGCGGACACTGGGGTGGTTTGTTTTGCTTTTGTTGGCATAATATTTAGATTATTCTTTGTTATCGAGATGAAAAAACTTTTGTTATTTCATCTTTTGATAATTTAAGTTTTGCTTTTTTTGATATTTTTTGGATTAAGTCTATGAAATCATCCTGAGCATCCTCTCCGCTACTCATTTTCCCCATAACTTTAAAAATTTGCTCTTTAATTAATCGATGATTAGAATACCAATATTTAGTTTCATTTAGCACCTCTAAAACTTTATCCTTTTCGCCATGATAAGTAGACGACATTTGATAAACATAGGAAATTAATCTCCGCAAAAAATCTCTATGTTGTTGTTTTTCATAATTACGTTTTCGGAGCCATTCCCCCACAACAACGGCAACTACTGGTGATAATAAAATCACAATTAGTTCTTTGTGCCTAGTCATAAAATCTAATGCAGCATTAACAATACTTATCATACCCTCTGAATTAATAGGAATATAAATAAATTTATTTATTCTTGCTATTATTTACTTTTTTATCGTCATACCCACAATCCGGGCACGGCTCTCGAAAAGCCGGTTTATTTTCTTCGCAGTTCGGACAAGTATAATCCGGCTCCTTTTTTTCATCACTAAACATAAATTTTATATTAAAATATTAAATTCACTTACTATTATTAATCTTTTCAATATATCGACACCTAGGATAGCTTTCACATCCGTAAAATTCACCAAATTTTCCGTCTCGTTTTTTTAAAAAATTACCGCAAACAGGACATTTTTTGACTTCAAGCTTTGTTATCGTAACCGGACCGGCTGGTTGCCATTGGTCTGCCCATCCTGTTCTGGCCGGAGTAACGGCGCGCGCCTTTCCTCTTTTTGCATTTCTGTGCATATTTATAAACCAGAGGGCGGACTAAGCCGCCCCCTCAGTTTTTATTTAGTTTGGTCTACAATTGGAGTCGAGGCTGCGTTCGCTTTAACAAAAGCTATTGCATCTTTAGCGCTCTGTTTCGTAGTGTACCCTTCGCACCAACAAATAGTATTGCCATTATTAGCTTGCAGTATCCAATAATATTGGTTGGGTTGATAATTCTTTAAGATAAACTTCGCCATTGATTTTCTGGCCGAATATGCTAATATAATAATAGCCTAATCGGCTGATACATTTTTAATATCCTTTAAAACTATACCAACCTTTCTGTCCAAACCATGGAGAGGACTATAGTTATTACAGGACTTTATGCAAGAAATCAGGATGCACCCTGATTTTTTGTTATATAAATTTACTTTTATCTAATTTAACAACAAAGATTTCTTTTCCATTAAAATTAACTTTTTCCCAATCATAACGTCCATGATGAGTATCTAAATCAATATTGTAAGTTTTAAAAAAACTACGAGCAACTATGCTCCCCCCGTAACCTATTTTGCTGTGCATAACGGAAAATTTACTTTTCTCATTTTCATCATTTATAAAGTTAATCCCAATAGCCTTATTTTCACTATCCCAAAATAAAACGGCGTATTTATAGTCTTTTATTTTGTTATCTTCATAAAATTTTTGAGGAAAACCGATGCTATTGGATTTTGTTATTGTTATTCTGTTCTCCAATCTTGCATTTCTACCATCAAATTTAGTAAAATTAAACCCCATATGTTTTTTATTGCTTTATTATCTCTTAATCTGCCACTATTATACCTCGCCAACAATTCTCTTGTCAAGTGTCTAGAAATAATTTATTTTTAACATTGCTTTAATTTTATTAAAATTAGCCAAAAAACACCTTAAATAATTAGCACTTTATTTATTGGCAAAAATATGCTATTATAAAGGCACAATTAAATAAATCAAACCTAAACCTTAAAGTTTCTTAAGGCATGGTTTCAAGTCCTAGATAGTAGAAATGGTCTTCTGACCGGTTTTTTGCTATCTAGGCCTATCCTCGAAAGGGGGTAGAAATCGAGTCGGGAGACCTTTTTTGTATGCTAAATTCTATAAAACAAATTGCGTTTGAGATAAATACGCTTCTAACCCTGGCTGGATTCGTTTATTTTGTTAAAACAATCAATAACGTGTGGGAAAATAATTCTGGAAATAAAGAAAAGAAAACGTCTTTAGAAAAACTCTGGAAAGGCTTAGCTCTAACTGTATTGATTTTAATGTTAATAGCTGTTCTTGCGCTTAGCGGGCAATATCTAAGAGAAATGGAGTGCAATATTTATTAAAAATGAACTTATCTATTATCCAATCAGACATTACTAAAATTAATGCCGACGCCATAGTCAACCCGGCCAACGAAACATTACTTGGTGGTGGAGGCTGCGATGGTGCTATCCATATATCGGCTGGTTCAAAGTTATCAGAAGAATGTAAAACTCTTAATGGTTGTAGAAAGGGCGAAGCTAAAATAACAAAAGGCTATAATCTGCCAGCTAAGTATATTATTCATACAGTCGGGCCGATCTATGGGCAAGAAAATGGAAATGAAAAGCAGATACTAACCAACTGCTACGTTAATTGTTTCAAACTTGCCAAAAAAAATAAAATAGAAACAATCGCCTTCCCTTGTATTGGCACTGGCTGTTATAAATTTCCTAAAGATGAAGCCGCTAAAATTGCCATTAGTGTCGCAAAACGTTATGTCGACTATTTTAGAGAGATAATTTTTGTCTGTTTTTCTGAATTAGACTATAAAATTTATCAAAAATTGATAAATGATGGCAGCACTCCGGCTGGCATCACCTTAAATTCCCTATGAGAAGGGGGTGAGCTAAGGTTTAAATCTAATTTCCGTATAATTTCCAACTCAATAAAAACTATGGGTAGAAAAGTCAAAATAAGGGGGTGGCTAATTATAATAATCGGAGCCTCTCTGACCTATTTAGTTCAGCCTATTCTGACACAAAGCAGTTTCGCCCTATCGAATCCGATATCACGAGCTAACTTGGCCTATGCTGGAGCTGTTTTAGGTATAGGAGGCGAAATTTTAATTTGTCTTGGAATTATTATAAGTATTTTTAAGTGGTTTCAAGCTAAATTTTCTAAAAAACAAGAAATAAAAAAATAATTTATAAATTTTATGAAAAGAAAATCAATTTTAATTATCATTTCTTTCTTACTAATAATAATTGGTAACATTTTTGCCTTTCGCTCCATTAGAGAAGACTACAGAAATAATACCTATTTTATTTTAGCGGTCGATACAACAAATGGAACCGAACAAGATGTTAAATGGATTGATGAACACTATAATTTTTGGCAATTAAAACTAGAAAACAATAAACTGAAATATGATGTGGGGTTGAAAATGCTTTGGACGCTTGATGCGTTGTTACTTTTAACCGTTTTTTCTCTCTTAAAGCAACAACAAAAATAGTAATAAACTTTACTCATAAAAGCGCCCTAGTAGGGCGTTTTTTGTTTGATAAAACGGCCAAAGAAGAATAGAATAAAACTATAAGCAATCAAGGGGCTATGGAGTGGGAGTGCCTATCGCTTCCTGTAAATCCCACTGTTTCTGACGGTAAAACCGTTATAAAATTCGATGGCAAAGAAAACTATAATAATTTTTTAATATTAACGATAATTTCCTATGGCTAGCCACTTTATAATATTATAAAATATTTTTTAATTTAAATATGGTTAAAATATCATTAGAAAATCCAAACCATCGATATATTTTACAATGTATTTTGCGGACTATAACAAATAAGACTAAAAGCAGGCGAAAAGAGTTGGCCAAGAAATATGACGGCCTTAAATCGGCAGAAATAACTATCAACAGAAAAGATTTTAAAGGAAAATTTAATGTGAAATTTCTTGGCGGAATGAAGGAAGTGGAAAACTATTTAAATTTTTTACATAACTTAGAAATAATTTGGCCGGCAGACTTTTCTCCGAGAGGAGAACCAATACTCTTCGATAATTTTTATAGAGGAAATAAAAGAAATTCCTTATTTATCGAACAAATTTCTTTTGATGTATTCTTTAATCCAATTGCTGTGGCAAATTTCTTAAAAAAGCTAAGCAAAGCAGAAAAAGACTATATTATTAGGACTAAGTTCGTCGTCCTCAACACTCAAAACGGCCTTCTTAATATTAAAGACATAGACGGCACAATAATAAAAGACCGAACAAAAAAACTTAAAACTACTAGCGCTAATTTCTTTTTATTAAAAATGCTATTGAAAAATAAAAAGCTTACTTTAAAAGAACTGGATAAAATTAACCCACGCACTGACAGAGAACAAAAAATTTCTGCCTTAAGAAAATTACTAGGGATAAATCTCCAAGAAGACTTAGCCGATGCGGTAGATAATTATCCACAGAGAAATAACTTCCCCTTTCAAATTAAACGACTTAAGGATAAATATGCCCTCTCCAATTCCCGTTGATTAAACCCCTAAAAATTTAACTTTTAGTATATAAAAATGGTTTAAAATTAAGCCATTTTTTTATTTTTCCACAAATAAACAGGAGCCAAATTCGGCATATAATTTAGGGATGGAAAATAATGAAAATGAAAATCGAAATACTAAAAACCAAAAGGCCATAGAACTACTATCGGAGTTAATTTGGGAAACTTTTTTGATTGAAAATAACAATAACGAAAATGATAAATGATAAATACTACAAATACTGGGTTTCGATTAATCAGAAAGCTTATACGGACAACCATATAAAAATTTCTTTTGAACTGGCCGCGTTGTTGTCTTACTTGATAGATATCTGTTCTAGCACTAATCCTAAAATAGAAGCCCAGCGTCTTGATGGCTACACCTGGGTAAACTTCGGTAAACTGTTAAAAGATATGCCCCTACTTAAAGGCCGGAGTGCCGCTAGCATAACTGGTAATTTAAACAAGTTAGAAGCCTTAAAATTAATTGAAACAAAAAACTCTACTGTAAATGGTCGACCGAGAAAATATATTAGAAAAACCGAACTATGTAATATCATTATAAATGCTATCTACAGTGAAACCAATAAAGAGGTGTTTACGTTACTAATCAGTCTAGGAATGAATGTTGGCCAAGCAGAGGAAATAGCGAGTTGGGAAGAATTTTTAAAAGACAATATAAAAATAATAAGGAGAACAGCTAAAAGTAGCTGTATAGCAAATAAGCCTGGTTATATTTGGGAAACCTTTAATAGGTGGAGAAGCTCTTAATAAATATTAAATGTAATGAGAGAGATACCGATTTTATTTTCTTAAAATAAAATCCCAAATTTAATTACTAATATATTTATATTTAATATATTTATTGATTAAGTTTTCTTAACGGCTCGGTTTAGAAGAATAAATGAACCCTTTATAATTTTTAAATGGTGACTGAAATTTCAAATTTAACCAGGCCAGGAGACGACCAGCTATCACTGGGTATATATATTATGCCCCACCCCTCTTTTCTTGATTTTGATTTCTACTCCCCCACCGAAAGATAAAACTCCTCAGATAATTAACGGTATTTTTCTTCCCAGAGATAACATATAATTTCACTCAACAATAAGCAAAAAGAATGGAAAAAGCAGTAGTCTATACAAGGGTGAGCACCGAAGAGCAAGCTAAGGAAAATCATTACTCTCTCGACGCTCAGAAAAGAATTTGTGCTGAATCAGCCTCTAAGGAGGGGCTGGTTATTGTTGAGATTTTTGAAGATGCCGGTAAATCTGGCACGAGTATTAAAGGCCGTCCGGCTCTTAAAGAAATGCTAGCCTATATTGAAGAGCATAAGGACATCACTACCGTCCTAGTCCAAGACACCGACAGAATAGCTAGAAACACCGAAGACCACCTAGCAATAAAAGCTCTCCTTAGAAGAAACGGCGCTAAACTGCTATCCGTCTCCCAGCCTGGTTTTGATGACACGGCCGAAGGAAAACTTATAGACACTATCACCGCTTCAGTAAACCAATTTCAATCAGACATTACTAGTCGTAAAGTTAAAAAAGGGATGGAACAGAAGGCAATATCTGGCTGGCTTCCTGGCAAAGCCCCTTGCGGCTACCAAAACACTAGAAAAGACGAAAAACTGATATTAACTTTAGACCCAGTTAGAGCTCCGCTGATAAAAAAGGCTTTCGACCTATACGCTTCTGGTGGTTATAGCATTGAAGAAATTAATGACCGACTATACGACGATGGCTATCGGACAAAAAACGGCAAAAAATTGCAAATTAGCCGACTAAGCGAAGCCTTAGAAAACCCCTTCTATTATGGCGAGTTTAAGTGGGCTGGCAAAATTCATAAAGGCAAGCATGAACCCCTAATTTCCAAAGATACTTGGCTTCTTGTCCAAGACATAAGAAATTCTCGAACTCTCAAGAAAAACGCCGAAAGAAAACATAATTTCCTTTTGGCCGGATTTGTATTCTGTAAATGCGGACGCCGATTCACTGCTGAACACCATAGCAAGAATACCAACGGAAAAACTTATTCCTATTATCATTGTACTAAAGGGAAAAAATGTCATTCTAGCGTTAATATATCCCTCCCTGATCTAGAAAAGCAAGTGGAAGAATTCTTCAAAAAAGTTAATTTCTCTGATTCGTTTTACGATGAGCTAATCGTAGAATTAAAAAATACTTTCAATGAATATCAAAAAGGTGTTGGGAAAGACATACTAGTATTACAAGAAAGACAAGGGGCGGTTAAAAAACAAGCTAGTCGAATTGAAGACTTGCTAATCCAAGAAACGATTACACCAGAAGTCTATAAGAAAAAAGCAGCCGAATACGAAACCGAAATTAATAGAATTGAACTGGAAATAGCCAAGCTAAGAAGTAGAAAAACGGTTAATCCAGAAGAATTTGCGAAAGTAGTGGAATATAGTCGAAACATCTATCAGAACTACAAGAACGGACAATTTGAGGTTAAAAGGCGGTATCTAGGCTTTTTCTGGGAGAAATTCATAGTAGAAGGCAAAACCATAGTAGAGGCTATCCCTACGCCTCTATTCAAGGCTCTGCTTAAATTACAAAAGCCCTCTCAAAATGAGAAGGCTCTTGTAAATACTGGGGATAATGAATTTATAAATCCCCCCTTATGGAGCGGGTAACGGGAATCGAAGAGCTCGGGCCAGTTTTCAGAAAGATAGAAATATTCGGGTAAATTGCGGAATGTTAGAATAAATATGATTTCTTATTTGAAATTATATTTTACTAAGTTTTCTTAATTTTCATTACCTCTTGGACACAATGTGGCCACAATGTGGTCACGGCGATATAGGAGAGGGGTAAAAATAAAAAATTCTAATTTATCTTACTCGGCTTATAACCCTTATTGATATAATAATTCTCAAAATAGTTGTCTGCCTCTTCTTTGGTATCAAATTGGACGGAAAATCCGTCAGCCTCCGTTATTATCTGTTTCCCGTAATCAATGACTTCAAATAACGTTCCGGAGGGTGTCCATTTTTTATTTTCCATTAATCGCGTTGAGTTAGATTTAAATGTTTTCATATTATATATTTTTATTATCCCTCATTATCAGGTACAGGCGATTCGGGAAAAGAATTTTTCTGCGAAAAATGATGGCCGCCCTCAAGTGAATTCTTTTCACTAAAAGGCATCTGCGTGTCTAACCCCGTTTCTCTAATACTATAAGGGCTCTCTAAATATCTATTTTCTGGTCTATTATCAATAGTATTCATTTTATTTAATTATAATCTTAAATAGACGCGACAACAGGTTCTTGCGCCGGCGCTGAAACTGATGGAGGCGTGGTTGTTTCTGATATCGACGTCTCTACTGCTGTCGGAATTTCAACCTTATGCCACCCTCTATCCAAAAATATTACATTACTATTTAATCGCATATCCAGCGTTCTCTGAATAAGTATTCTGCCTTTAGCATAGCATTCTGATGACACTCTTTGACTTTCTACAAAAGCATGTTTTAATTCAACCTCAATATTGGGAAGAGCGACATTAGATTGTTGATTTATATAATTTTGGAGTAATTGAAGAAGAACTTGCTGATTATTAGCTATCTGCGGAGGAATGCTAAATGGTGGTGGCGATTGAAGAAGTGGGGCGGCTAATGGATCTTTCAAATATTCTGCCACCGGATCAAATGGAGTACGAGTCTGAAGTTCTAACTCGAAATCTGTATGGACATCCCATATTAGTTTTTCCAAATCTGCATTAGGAGCTATCACATTCAATCCTATTTCCTCTGCCTCTTTCCTCCCGAGGGCGTGTCCGTGACTAAAAAAACTTTTATTGAGTTTCATGGCTATTGTATGGGCCTGCGTTTTTTCTTCTGGATCAGTCATATGCATTTGGAGCATTTTTTCTCCTATTGAAATTGAGAGCGAAGATGATCTCTTTGCAAAACCTAAAACTGGTGGTTCCACAACTTCGCATAGTTTTTCAAAAGCACCTTTTATATACTGCTGTTCAGTTATTCCTCCCTCTTCTCGCACAAAACTCAAAAAAGAAACCACATCTTCATAGCCAAACTCCTGTGTTGTGCCATCTTTTCTCTTCGTTGTAATTTGTGGGTCAATCGGCCCCAACGAACCATATGAACCCATAACAATTTCATCGGCTCCAAGAGCTAACAAGGTCGCCGCGCTAAAAGCGGAGTGTGGCACAATCACATTCACTTTTTGGAATAAAGAACGTAGAAGGGAAATTATCCTCCATGAAACAAGGGGGTCACCACCGAACGATTCAATTAATAAGTCGACGGAGGTTTCTGGGGTTATTTCAATAGCACGTACCTGATCAATTAATTCATTAATAACATCTCCGGCCATCGAAGCAAGCGCCCCCTGTCTCTGAGATGTAACATAAACAATAAGAGGGTTGCCTCTGTTTATCTCAATTTGTTTATATAACTCAATTCTCTCTAAAAATGCCATAAATAATTTACTCTATTTCTTATGCTATATTAATTTTTTGTATTTTAATTATACCAAAATTAGGGACAAATTAAAAGATATCGATAACCAACAAAATTAGTCTCTAACATCAAGTTTTTTGGTACGATTTAGCAATTTAATTAATGATTAAAATAATCCATTCCTTTACTTACTATTTCCAAGAAGCTAACCCAGTAATACATATAATACATCCATATAATTAATAAAAAATAATTTTATATTAAAATTTTGTGCTTTTTAAAGGAATTACAACGTTTGCAAGCTATCCTTAAGTTAGAAATATTATTAGATCCAAAACTCTGCGAGGCTATTTTTTTACCGACCTTCGGCTTTAAGCCTCTTAAACTTTTATTAAGCTGATTAGTCGAGAGCGGGATATAATGATCAACATCAAATTTCTCCTCTTTACTACAATCGGGATGAATCTTTAATTGGCATTTCTTGTCATATTTTGCAACCAACTCCTTAAAAATTTTATTCCTTATTAAATTAAACTCTTTTCTTTTAATGAATGGCGATCTAAAATCAAACATTTTTAAAAACTTCTTCTTAAATAATATCTCATCTCCGTTAGCCAGCCTATTTAAGAAAAAATTATAGTCTGATTTATATTGAAATCCGTTCATTTTAGCTTAGCGTTAATTAATATCTTGATTTTCTTTAGAATACCGCCAAAGAGCCTTGTCTACCGTTCTAATATCTTCTTGAACACTCTTGGCTATTTCTCTTACTTTTTCACAGTAGTGTAACCAGAAATTAATGTTATAACTTTTTGGCTGCTCAATGCCAAGCGACCATAAGGCCCTAAAATCCAAAATCGAGTATCTATCCGGAAAAGCAAAATGTAAAATCGTGGAAGCAACTGGTCAAGATACACCTTTCAACGTAAATAGGATTTTAATACGGGCTTCTTCATCCTCGGACAAAAGGCTTAATTTAGTAATATCTCTGACCAATCTATCATCATTACTTTCATAGTGTTTAGTTGGCCGACGAGATTTCCACCTCCCCAATCTAACAAAGTTCTCTTTATCTAAATACTTATGATTTACAAACCATTCCTTTAATTCTTTCTCCCCATATTCATCAAAACTACCAACAACGGCCTTGTCGTATTTATCAGCGTATTCTCTTATTACTTCCTTGTTTATGGGCATCATAAATAAAATTGCCTACATTTTTTTAGTATAATTATCTTCCTTAAATTATTTTATTAATTTTTAAAAAATCTTCCCACAAACTCAAACACTTTGTTGCTAAATCAAATGCATCATAAGTTTCGTCAGAGGTGCTAATTTCAAATTTAATTTTAATATGAGGGGTCCCTCCACCCAAAGCCAACTTAATTTCTTTATGATCTATTCTTGTGTTCTTATCAAAATTCTCATTTTTAATCACAAGATGTTTAGAGCCATTGCATAATGCGCCACACACTTTTAACTCTTTATTCCTATTTATATAAACATTTAAATCGTTTGCGGTAAGAACATTCTCTTCATCATTAACAACCCAGTCTTTTAGATGATGACAATTTTGAAAAAAACTATATACAGTATCAACATAATAATCACTATCGCGATTATGTGTTATCCCTTGATTAATTTCCAAAAAAAGATTATACCATCTTTTTAATCTATTATATTGCTCTGCTGTTTTTGTCATTTTTTTGTTAATTAATGATCCCAAACATGTATAGCCATAAGAAATAGCTTAGCTAAAGAAAGCGCAGCTAAATGCATAACATAAAACCATATCTCATCAAACATCTGTATGCCCCATATTTTGTAAGAAAGCCAGAATATGAAAGAGTGAAAAACAAAATATGTTAAACTTCCAATTAATCTATTGGTGTCTGGCCATAAACCATTTGAGGATCTGCGGTAGTGATAAGCTCTTTTCATATCCAAATTTATAGCTACTTACAAACTTTTTAAACTATCACCAATTTTTTTCATTAAACTTTCTTGCCTATCCCTAACTTCTTGAATAGGGCTATATTGAAGAAGGCCGCCTCCGGTTGATTTCCAAAATCTCATTTTATCAACATGATCGGTAAACATTGTTTCAATAAAACTATTTACAAATTCTGATACCGTAATAAACATTGATAAAATAAGAGGATTACATGATTGATTTTTCGGATCATATATCCCACCAATACAAAACGGGGTGTCAGATTTATGGGGGATTACATGGAAAGCGCTAACATGTGTAAAATGACCACTAAGCATCCCATACATTGGGCCAATCAATGGGACAACCTTCTTGGCCTCTGCAATGCTCCCCGTGGAATCAAACTTATCAGGGGTATCGCGCATAACAATATACTTTTTATTATCAACATGTATTACATATGCCGAAGCCATAATTTCTAATGAGTTTCTTAATAGCATTAGATGCTCTATCGAATACCCACGTCTAAACAAATCTAACCCCGCAAGGATTGTATTACAGGCAGTCCATAATGTTGTAGCTGCTAAAAAGTCATTATCAGAAACTTTACTCTTATTCTCATTAATAATTTTAAGCAACTGGCTATATGCTATTGCCAACTCTTCTGCAATATCGCCAATTTCTTGATCACAGACGACATCCATACGTTCGCCAATTTGGACGCTGGTCTCTTTCAGCTGTCTAATGATTGCTTCTTTGGTTACCATAAAAAATAAAAACTGTTAGTGCTCATCATATATAAAATTAATAAACTTTAAATCTCCAATTTCTGTATTATTAATGAAACATTTAAACCTGTTATGCTTTATGTTGTTAAACTCATTATCGCTTACCTCTAAAATAGAATTAGAAATAATGCCAATATATGTCATTTTAAATATATCCCAATTTCCGAGTACTTTATTTTCTAAATTTTCTAACTGATATTTATAACAAAATTTAATTAATTCTTCTCTAAGTTCTTCTAATTTTACAAGCGCATCAGGAAACCCGGGCAACGATAGTGTTATTATGGCTGATTTTCTGGATAGAACATTATGCAATGGCCAATCACAATAAAATTTTAATCTCAAACATTTTTTATCATTCTCAGAATCAGCATTTTGATAACTATCTTCAATTATTTTTCTAATTAACACAAATAAATATACAACATCTTCTTCGCGGATAATATTAATATTTTTAATAAATGTTTTAAGTTTTTCTAAATTACCCATACAATTAAAAGCTTTTTCTTAAACAGAACCTTACCTCCTCTTGCCAACTTGTTCAAGAAAAAATTTATAATCTGCTTTGTATTGGAAACCATTGTTCATTTGTTTAAATCATCTAATAACAATTTAGCACTAAATAACTTTTAATTACCCCTCTTTGCCTCTGTTAGGCATTTTAATCCTTAATAACATAATTTTCCAGCATTTTTTGCATCTCACAACATAAATAAATCCAATAAAGATAACTCCTTGAATAAGGCGATACTTTGATATTCAGAGCTTTTGATATTTAGGGCTTATGGCTTAAAATCTCTCTAAACATAATAAAACCTATTTTTTAACTAACAATAAACAAAAAACAAAAAATAATTGGATGTTGCAAACCTGCCGATAGCGGAGAAAATTGGGGGGGGGGTAAGG
>JBAZOD010000005.1:0-27253 GCA_041648955.1 Patescibacteria group bacterium | reverse complement strand
GAAGGAGAGTGGATAGAATTGAAAAATATTGGAGTTGATAGAGTAAATTTATTTGGCTGGAAATTGGATGATATCGAAGGCGGAAGCTTGCCGTACAAGATTAATCATGATTTGTGGATAGAAAGCGGCGGTTTTTATTTGGCAGAAAGATCGGAAACTGGGTTAGCTTTGAATAATTCCAATGAATCTGTTCGTTTATTTAATAATTCAGATGAATTGATTGATGAAGTTGATTACGAAAAATCTTTTTCAGGGGAGTCTTATGCTCGGGCAGAAAATAAAAAATGGTTTTGGACTACTGTAGTTACTCCTGGAGAAGAAAATATTATTTCCGTAGCTGATAGTCAAGGTAGTAAATTGGTAGCGGAAGTGGCTGGAATAAAAATTTCTTCCGGAGGGGATGGAGGATATATTTTAACAACTCTGGAAAAAATAAGAGAGTCGGAAATAGGAGATTTGGTAAAAACAAAAGGAATAGTGGCAGTAGAGCCGGGAATTTTTGGAACACAGTATTTCTATATCGTTGGTTCATCCGGGGTTCAGATTTATAATTATAAAAAAGATTTTCCTTTTTTAAAAATTGGAGATTATATAGAGGTGCAGGGTGAAATCTCAGAAATAAACGGTGAGAAGAGAATTAAGACCAAACAGAAAGAAGATATAGTAAAGGTTGAAAGCCGAACAGCGCCTTTGCCGGAAAATATTACAGCAGATAAAATTACCGAAGAATATCTTGGTTGCTTGGTTTCTATAACAGGGGAAATTACAGACAGAAAAGCTTCGGATGTTTACTTGGATGATAGTACTGATGAAGCGAGGATTTATATAAAAAAGAATACTGGTATAGACTTAAAAAGTTTTATAGAAGGCGAAAGAATGGAGATCACTGGCATAGTAAGCCAGACTTCATCTGGCTTGAAGATTATGCCCCGTTCTTCAGATGATATAATAGGAAGGGGCGGGGATAATAGCGATAGCGATAACGGTCAGGTTTTGGGCGAGGTTGCCCAAAGTTCCGAATGGAATCTATCAGGGAGGAATAAGAAACAAGAATTTTTAAAATATTTGCTAATTTTAGCCGGCGGGGTTATTCTAATTTTAGCTGGGCTTTTGGTAAAAGAATTAAAGAAAAAATAAGAGAAAAATTATTTGACTTATTTTTTCTATTTTGCTAAAGTAAAATAACAAATTTAATAACTTTTTAAAAATAAATTCCGTTAAATACGCATCGTTCACCGGTCTATTATACGGGCTGGCTGGCAGCTCTCAGGTTATTAGCTGCGACGCATTTTATACTCTCGACGGCGTTATTTAATAGGAATAAATGTTTAATTAAAAGATATGAAAAAAATTGTTATCATTTTAGCGGTTTTAGTCGTCTTGGGAGGGGCAGGCTATAAATTTTTTGAAGCCAAAACTGCTAAAAGCATCTTATCCCCAGAAGAAGCTAAGGCAAAAGCAGTTGAGTTTATCAATAGTAACTTGGTTTCAGACGGGACAGTAGCCGATGTCAAAGGTATTACGGAAGAACAGGGTCTTTATAAAATTATAGTGAATGTCGGCGGTCAGGATTTTGATTCTTATTTAACGAAAGATGGAGAAAAGTTTTTTCCGCAGGTTTTGAACATGACAGAACAATTAAATGCTGCTGCAAACGATGAAACAGCCGCTCCAGCTGCTGAGGCGCAAACAGCTGCCAGTAAATCCGATAAGCCGAAAGTAGAATTATTTGTTATGAGCCACTGCCCTTATGGCACTCAGATTGAAAAAGGAATTTTACCGGTTGTTGAGGCCCTGGGAGATAAAATTGATTTTACTTTGAAATTTTGTGATTATGCCATGCATGGTGAAAAAGAGTTGAAAGAACAATTAAACCAATATTGTATTCAAAAGGAGCAAGGGGATAAATTAAATACTTATTTAAAATGTTTTCTTGAAGCTGGCGATGGAGAAGGATGTTTAAGCAAAACCGGCGTGGATAAAACAAAATTAAGCTCTTGCGTTTCATCTACTGATAAAGAATATAAAGTTATGGAAAAATTTGCTGATAAGAGCACTTGGTCTAGCGGTCAATTTCCGGTTTTTGATGTTTATAAAGCCGATAATGATACTTATGGCGTACAAGGTTCCCCGACTTTAGTTGTTAATGGTGCGCAAATTTCTTCCAGCCGTGATTCTGCCAGCTTGCTTACAACGATTTGTTCAGCTTTTAACAACCAGCCAGAAGAATGTAGTAAAGAATTATCTTCAGCCTCTCCCTCTGCTGGGTTTGGAACTGGTACAACTTCCGCTCCTTCTGATGCTAGCTGCAATTAAGATAAAATTAAAATATAGAGATAAAATAATCCCGCCCTCCTGAAGGGCGGGATTTTGTTTGACGATCGAGGCTTAAAAAGATAGAATTAAAATAGATAATTTTAAAGATATGGCTTTAGTTTTTGATATAGAAACAATTGGAGAAGAATGGGAAAATATTGATATTCAAACTCAAGAGAATTTAACTCGCTGGATTAAGCGTGAAGCAGGAGAAGAAGATGGGAAGTATAATGCCATGCTTTCCGATTTGAAAGAAGGATTAGGTTTTTCTCCTTTGACCGGAGAGATTGTCGCAATCGGGGTTTATGATACGATTAAAAATAAAGGAGTAGTATATTTTTCCGCCCCCAAAGCAGAAATAAAAGAATGGAATAGCGGGAATTTTATTTTTAAACAGCGAGATGAAGCGCAAATGCTTTATGCTTTTTGGCAGGGTGTAAGAAATTATAAAGAAACGATAAGTTTTAATGGCCGATCTTTTGATGTCCCTTTTATGCTAATAAGATCAGCCGTCTGCCAGGTAAAGCCAACTGTAAATTTAATGTCAAATCGCTATCTTGGCAGCCAATACGGAGTTAAGCATATAGATTTATTGGATCAGCTTTCATTTTATGGAGCAGTTAGGAGAAAGGGGAATCTTCATTTATATTGCCGAGCTCTCGGGATTGAAAGTCCTAAAATTTCAGGTGTCACTGGCGATGATGTCGGCCTATTGTTTAAAAATGGAGAATATAAAAAAATTGCTGAGTATAATAGTAGGGATTTGATAGCAACAGCTAAATTATATAAGGCTTGGCAAGAGTATATACAACCTAATATATAAATTGTATGTATTATAGGTTAAAGTATGGTAAATATTATTTGGTAAAAGTTGTTGTTTTGGTTTTGGCAGCGGTTTTGGGAGAATTATTTATTTGGTGGGCGCTGGTAAGAGATGAAAGCGTGGACTGGATTGCCGGTCAATTAGTCCATAATCCTTCCGTCTATGCTATTACCGAAATGGATAACGGCCGGACTATTGTCGGCAATGTTTTGGATGGCTTCGAAATAACTTTGCCAGCGGGATGGGAGGCAACGCAAGGAAAGGCGCCTGATTTTTATTTTGATATTGATGGGCAAAAGATTTGTGAAATAAAAAGTAGGGTGAATAGGAGCGCGGGGGAAATTAATATAAATAGGTTGTTAAAAGAACAAACTGGATTTTCCATAATTTATGCTGGGATAACCCCGGCGATAAAAAAAGAGGAAATATTGGAAAATGGAAAGTTTATTTATGAAATGCAAATTCCAATTGGAAGCGTTATTGTAGATTATGTTATGTCATCTGAAGAAAAGGATAAAAATCAATGCCGTCCATATTTTGAACAGGTAAGAAAAAGTTTCTTGTATTATTAATTTTTTTATCTCGGTTTGGCTAAAATAGGAAGCAGGGGGCTTGCAATTTTTTAATTATTATGTATAATAAAGAAACAAACTAAATAAACACCTTTTAATAAAGCTTTCGGTCCGCCAGCCGGCGGAAGGTGGCCGAAAGACTTCCCCTAGGGGAGGTTAAATAATCTTTTTTTATTTTCAGAAATTTAAAAGAGATTATTGAATAATAATATGGAAGAAAACAAAGATTTTGGAAAACTGTTAGAAAGTGACAGTTTAAAAATTCCCCAGACAGGCGATACGGTCAAAGGTATCGTTGTTTCTGCGTCTAAAGCAGAGGTTAAATTAGATATTGACGGTATTTTAGTCGGCGTAGTAAGGGGTCCAGAACTTTATGAAGAAGCGGAAGAGTACGCTGGTCTAAAACCGGGAGATGAAGTAGAGGCGACAGTTATAGAAGAAGAAAATGAAAACGGCGATTTAGAATTATCTTTCCGCCATGCTGGTCAAGAAAAAGCTTGGGAAAGTTTGCGACAAGCCGCTAAAGATAAAACAACTATAAAAGTAAAAGTAATTGATGCTAATAAAGGCGGTCTCTTAGTCCGTTATTGCCAAATTCAGGGATTTTTACCAGTTTCTCAGTTGGCTCCGGAAAATTATCCACGAGTAAGCGGCGGTGATAAAGGAAAGATTTTGGAAAAATTAAAATCTTTTGTCGGCAAGGAATTTGAAGTTACGGTTATGACCTTGGACGAGAAAGAAGATAAAATTATTTTTAGTGAAAAAGATGTTTGGAGCGAAAAGCAAAAAAGTACGATCGCTAAATATAAAATCGGCACAGTGGTGGAGGGAAATATCACTGCCGTCACCGATTTTGGCGTCTTTATAAGTTTTGGCGAAAACATGGAAGGACTTATTCATATTTCTGAATTGGCTTGGCAGCGAATAGATTCTCCAGCCGACCTTTTTAAAGTCGGGGATAAAATAAAAGCAGAAGTCATCAGTTTAGAAGGAGCAAAGATATTTTTGAGCGCCAAGAAATTAATGAAGGATCCGTGGGAAGAAGCCAGTGCTAAATATAAAGTCGGCCAAACAGTTTCCGGCACAATTTTGAAAGTTAACCCCTTTGGCTTGTTTGTTAAATTAGATGAGGATATACATGGTCTTGCTCATGCCAGTCAACTCAGTTTGAATTTAAATCAAAAAATCAGTGAATTATTTAATTCAGGCGATAAAGCTGATTTTGAAATTATGTCCTTGGAACCAAAAGAGCATCGTTTGGGCTTGAAGCTAGTGAAAGAAGGAAAAGAAAAAAAAGATAAAAAAATAGAAAAAGCAGAAGAAAAGAAAACAGAGAAGAAAGCAAAAAAGGAAGAAAAAGAAGATAAAGAAAAACCGGCTAAGAAAAAAACCAAAATTAAAGAAAGAACAGAGAAATCAGATAAATAAAAATATAAATACAAAAACGAGGCGATGCCTCGTTTTTGTATTTTCTCTGGCGCTTTTCGTTTGCTAAAAAAGGCCTTATGTTATATACTAAATTTAGCCTTTTAGCCTTTTAAGCGCTGAATATGGCGATTATTTTTTAATTTTTAAGATTGTAATAGTGAATTATGAAAAATTTAATTAAAAATTTTTTGATTTTTTTTCTGGTTTTTTTGGTAATTGCTGCTATTTTTTCTTCTTTCAGCGGGCAAGGAGAAAAGCCTAAAAACGTAGGAATTGAGACTTTGATTTCGCAAATAAATAATGAAGAAATTTCTTCTCTGGTGGTTAACGGAAGCGAAATGAAAATTACTTTGAAAAATGGCGATGAAGAAATCGCCAAAAAAGAAACCGGTGAATCATCTTCTCAGTTATTTAAAAATTTTGGAGTAGATCCGGCTAAATTATCGGCTGTGAAAATTGAGGTAAAAGAAAATGAGGGCTGGGATTTTTGGCTGATGTCAATTTTGCCTTTTCTTCTCCCATTTTTAATTATTGCGGTTTTTATTTATTTCATGATGCGAAGCGTTTCCGGCGCCAATTCCAAAGCGATGATGTTCGGTCAATCGCAAGCGAAGGAATTCAGCAAAGATCCTCAAAATAAAGTTACTTTTAAAGATGTGGCTGGAGCCAAGGAAGCGAAAGAGGAATTAAAAGAGGTGGTTGAATTTTTAAAACAGCCGAAAAAATTTTATGAGCTTGGTGCTCGTATTCCTCGCGGAGTGTTGCTTCTTGGCAGTCCAGGCACCGGAAAAACATTGATGGCGCGAGCCGTGGCAGGAGAAGCTGGTGTTCCCTTTTTTCATATTTCCGGTTCAGAATTTGTAGAAATGTTTGTTGGCGTTGGCGCTTCTCGAGTTCGTGATTTATTCAAACGGGCTAAAAAGAATGCTCCCTGTATTTTGTTTATTGATGAAATTGACGCTGTTGGGCGAAGACGCGGTGCCGGATTAGGAGGGTCTCATGATGAACGGGAACAAACTTTAAATCAGATTTTAGTAGAAATGGATGGCTTTGAAGTTCATACTAATGTTATAGTTATAGCAGCTACTAATCGGCCGGATGTTTTGGATCCAGCTCTGCTTCGTCCCGGTCGTTTTGATCGGCGAGTAGTAATTGATGAACCGGACCTTAAGGATAGGGAAGAAATTTTGAAAGTTCATGCTAGAAAAAAGCCGTTGGGCAAAGAAGTCAGTTTGCGCAAGGTGGCGGAAAGAACCCCGGGTTTTAGCGGCGCAGATTTAGCTAATCTTTTGAATGAAGCAGCTATTTTGGCAGCCAGAAGAAATAAAAAAATGATAGAAATGGATGAACTTTTTGAATCAATTGAAAAAGTTATGATGGGTCCGGAAAGAAAGAGCCGGGTAATTACAGAAAAAGAAAAAAACATTACCGCTTATCATGAAGCTGGCCACGCTCTGGTTGCTCATTTTCTTCCTAATACTGATCCAATACATAAAATTTCTATTATTGCTCGCGGACAAGCCGGAGGTTATACTTTGAAATTGCCGACTGAAGACAAGCATATGCATACTAAATCAGAATTTGTGGAAGAATTAGCGGTTCTTTTGGCCGGGCATACAGCGGAAAAGGAAATTTTTGGAGAAGTAACGACTGGCGCCACTTCTGATTTGCGTCGAGCGACAGCTTTGGCTCGTCATTTAATTACTGATTATGGAATGTCGGAAAATTTAGGTCCCCGCACTTTTGGCGAAAAAGATGAGATGATATTTTTGGGTCGGGAAATTCACGAACAGAGAGATTATAGTGAAAAGGTGGCAGAACAAATTGATGGAGAGATAACAAACTTCATTGATAAAGGCGTCCGTCAGGCAAAAGAAATTATAAATACCAAAAAAGATTTGTTAAAAGATGTGGTAGCCGCTTTGTTAGAAAAAGAAACATTAGAGCGTGAAGAATTTGAAAAAATTGTCGGAGTTAAAATAGAAAAAGATAAAAAGCAAGGAGAATAGCTATTGGATGTTATTTTTATAAGATTAACGGGGTTGACTAATCTACCCTTTAAGATATACTAAAGTTAGAGAATATTAAATAATAAAATAATAAAAAACAAGATAAAATTTTATTGTATGTTATTTTGTTTTTATATCTAAATTATGTCAGTACCAGGACAAAGAAGGTCTTCCAGCCAAGCTAGGCGCGGCCGGTCTCATCAAGCTTTAAAAAAGACTACCCTGAATAAATGTTCTAAATGCGGTCAAGCAGTGCAACCGCACAAGGCTTGCTCTTTTTGCGGAACTTATCGAGGGCGACAGGCAGTTAAAATCAAAGTTAAAGCTAAAAAGGATAAGAAATAATAAATTTAGTTCTGTAAAAGTAAAATCTCGAGTTAATAAGAATTAACAATTATGTCTAATCGCCATCTAGCTCGTACTATTGCTATGCAATCTTTATTTATGTGGGATTTTAATGGCCGACAAGATAAAGATTTAAGTGAAATTGTTAAGGGCAATTTTTCTTATTTTGCTCCAAGTTTTAATGATAATGGCTTTGTAAAAAAAATATTAAAAGGAGTGGTAGATAACTTGCCAGAAATAGATAAAGCCATCGTTAAATATGCAACTGAATGGCCGCTTGACCAAATTACTATAGTAGATAGAAATATTTTGCGCATAGGCGTTTTTGAACTTTTAATGGCTACAGATATTCCACCGAAAGTAGCGATTAATGAAGCGATTGAGATCGCCAAAACTTTTGGCGGAGAATCCTCTGGGAAATTTGTTAATGGAGTTTTAGGGGCGATCTTTAAAGATATGGATAGGAAAAAAAAGACGGTTGAAGATGAACAGCCTCCAATAAAAAATAATATTAAATAATTGTTACATGGCTACATTGTTAAATTGCGGTGTTCGTATAATTTAATAATTCAGCCATTGAACAATGGAAAAAAATGAAAACTTTTTCCAAGCTTGAAGAAAAATTAGGAATTAAGTTCAAAAATCAAGATCTGCTTAAGCAGTCAGTAGTTCATAGATCTTATTTGAATGAACATCCTGATTTTGAACTGAACCATAATGAAAGATTAGAATTTTTAGGAGATGCTGTTCTGGAAATAATTGTGACAGAATATCTGTATTACAAATTTCCAGAAACTCCTGAAGGCGATTTAACTAACTGGCGCGCCAGTTTGGTTAATGCCAAGATGCTTTCTATTATTGCCAATGAGATTGAATTAGAAGATTATCTTTTTCTTTCTAAGGGAGAGTCAAAAGATAAAAATTCAAAGGCCAGGCAATATATTTTAGCTAATGCCGTAGAAGCTTTAATAGGAGCTATATATCTTGACCAAGGAACGAAATTAGCTAAAAAGTTTATAAAAAATTGTATAATTTCAAAGTTAGATAATATTTTAGAAAATCAGCTTTATCTTGATCCCAAGTCAAAATTTCAGGAAAAATCGCAGGATGAATTTGGAATCACCCCTCATTACAAAGTTTTAAGCGAATCAGGACCAGACCATTCCAAAATATTTGAAGTGGGGTTATATTTAGGAGATGAATTGATTTCCCGCGGAAAGGGATCATCAAAGCAAGAGGCGCAAATAAAAGCTGCTAGTAATGGGATAAAGAAAAAGGGTTGGTAAGTTTTATTTTTTTATATTATTTTATTATTTTGTTTTTACAATTATGAATATCAAAGAACTTTTTAAAACCGCTGTTGCCGAAGGAGCCTCGGACCTCCATTTAGTCGTTGGGTTGCCGCCGATGTTGCGTATTGACGGCGAGCTGAGGCCGATTAAAGGTTTAGAAAAATTGGAACAAAAGGAATTAGAGCAAATGGCATTTTCTATATTAGAAGAGGCTCAGAAAAAAATGTTTGTGGAAAATAAAGATTTAGATTTTGGTATTTCTTTTGGAGATAAAGAAAGGTTCAGAGTAAACCTTCGCTATGAAAGAGGCAATGTGAGTTTGGTGGCGAGGGTGATAAATGAAAAAATGCCGACCCTTGAAGAAATAGGCATGCCGAAAATTATTTATAATTTATTAAATCTTGATCAAGGTTTGATTTTAGTTACTGGTCCGACTGGCTGCGGAAAATCTTTAACTTTAGCAGCGATGATAAATTATATTAATGAAAATCGCCACCGCAATATTATTACCCTGGAGGATCCTATTGAATTTCTATTTAAGTCGGATAAAAGTGTTATCACTCAGCGCCAGTTGGGTAGCGATATGACGTCTTTCCCTAATGGCTTAAAACATGTTTTAAGACAAGATCCGGATGTGGTTATGGTTGGAGAAATGCGCGACTTGGAAACTATCGGCACCACTATTACTTTAGCAGAAACCGGGCATTTAGTTTTGGCAACTTTGCATACTTATAGCGCCGCTCAAACTGTTGATCGTATTATTGATATATTTCCTCCTCATCAACAGAACCAAGTTAGGATGCAATTATCTATGGTGCTGGCTGCAGTAATATCACAGAGATTGTTGCCGAAAATAAAAGGAGGAAGAGTGGCCGCTAGGGAGTTGATGTTTAATACCCCAGCAGTGGCTAATTTGATCAGAGAAAATAAGATCGCTCAATTAAGAACAGTTATAGAAACTAGTTCTAAAGAAGGGATGATAAGCATGGACCAGCATTTGAAAAAATTATATGAAGATAAAGTAATAAGCAAGGAAGTTGCTCAGGCCCAGATGAATAACCCGGAAATGCTGGATAAATTTAGAATATTATAGAGCCTAAAATTAGCCTTTTCTCACCCCTTGACACAGTTTTATAATAATGTATAATGTTATATATAATAAATTTCCTAACTTTATGAGAATATCTAGTTTTGTATTTAAACTTACAAGCGGTTAATAAGATGGCTTTTTTTAAAGCGCCCTTAGAAACCGCCAGAAGCGGTTTTTTTAGTTTAAAAAGATGTTAAATTTTTGAATGTTAATTACAGAAATTAGCGAGCAGAAAATTGACATTTGCGGAACCTTAACAATTTAATATAGAACAAATCGAGTCGAACATAAAAACAGAGAAAAAATATAATCACACTTTTAAAAATAAAAGTGTGGGAAAATTTCATTAAGAGTATATGGTGGATGCCTCGACATAAGAAGACGATGAAGGACGTAGCAGCCTGCGATAAGCCTCGGTAAGGTGGCAAGCAACCTTTGACCCGTGGATTTCCGAATGGGGAAACCTGCCCTGTTGAAGACAGGGCGCCCTAAACTCTCGTAGTTTAGGGGGATTACCCGGTGAACTGAAACATCTTAGTAGCCGGAGGAAAAGAAAAAAACAAAATTAGCTTCTAGCTTTTAGTTTAAAGCTTGCAGGGCAACCCGCGAGCTGGCAGCTAAAAGCTATGAGCTAGAAGATTCCCTAAGTAGTGGCGAGCGAAAGGGGATGAGCCTAAACTCAAAAAACTGCGATCAATCACCTTCGGGTGAGGGATCTGAAGGTTCTGGGACCATATGTTTTCTGGGGGTTGTAAGATAATAGTGTTTACCTCCTAGAAAGGTAAGGTAGAGTATACAAAAATAACTTCCCTAGTTGAAGCGAGCTGGAAAGCTCCGCCAGAGCAGGTGATAGCCCTGTAAGTGAAAGGGGTTATTGCTCTACGGTTATTATTCTTAAGTACTGCGGGACTCGCGAAATCCCGTAGGAAGCAGGGTCGACTATGACCCAAGGCTAAATACTTCTTATGATCAATAGTGAACTAGTACCGTGAGGGAAAGGTGAAAAGCATCCCGGTGAGGGAGGTGAAATAGTACCTGAAACCATATACTTACAAGGAGTCGGAGTCTCGAGCAATCGGGATGACGGCGTGCCTATTGAAGAATGAGCCAACGAGTTTGTTGTATGCGGCTGACATAAATTCCTTTTGGAAGATATGTACAGTGAAAGCGAGGGTTAACCGCCCGTATCTATTATTTTGTAGGTTGCAGAATTTTATTCTGCAATACCTACAAAATAAATAGAAAGTCGCATGCACAAGACCCGAAGCCGTGTGATCTAGCCATAGACAGGTTGAACTTCGTCGAAAGACGGAGGGAGGACCGAACCCACTAGCCGTGCAACACTAGGGGATGATCTGTGGTTAGCGGAGAAATTCCAATCGAACTCGGCAATAGCTGGTTCTCCTCGAAATAGCTTTAGGGCTAGCCTCGGACGCTGACTGCGGGGGGTAGAGCACTGAATGAAGGCGGGTCGCAAGATACCGTCTTTAACCAAACTCCGAATACCCGTAGGTGTAATCCGGGAGTTAGACTATGGGGGCTAAGCTCCATTAGTCGAAAGGGAAACAGCCCAAATCGTTATCTAAGGTCCCTAAATATATGCTAAGTGTAAAAGGTGGTGTCGCGACTGCGACAACTAGGAGGTTGGCTTAGAAGCAGCCATCCTTTAAAGAAAGCGTAATAGCTCACTAGTCAAGTTGTCTCGCGCCGAAAATTTATCGGGGCTAAGCATATTACCGAAGGTACGGGCTCGCTCATTTTTTTGAGCGAGCGGTAGAGGAGCATTCTGTTTGTCGCTGAAGCCGCTTTGTGAAGAGCGGTGGAGAAAACAGAAGAGAGAATGTTGGCATGAGTAGCAGAAAGGCAGGTTAAAACCCTGCCCACCGAAAACCTCAGGTTTCCTGGGCAACGCAAATCGACCCAGGGTTAGTCGGTCCTAAGACGAGGCCCGTGTAGTGCGGGCGTAGCCGATGGATGAGCTGGTTAATATTCCAGCACTACTATAGTTTTCTGATGGGGGGACGCAGTTCCAGAGTTTAAGCGTGTTTATGGTATGCACGTTAATTGCTTCAAGAAATGATCCAGGCAAATCCGGATCGCCAATTTCAAGAAGTCGTTGGAAGATGAAGCCGCAAGGCGGAATCAACTTAAGTGAAGGAGCTGTCTAGAAAAACCTCTAAGGCTAAGACTATAGTAACCGTACCGTAAACCGACACAGGTAGGTGAGGCGAGAAGCCTCAGGTGTACGAGAGAACCTTCGTTAAGGAACTCGGCAAAACAGCGGCCGTAATTTAGAGATAAGGCCTGCCCTGAGCAATCAGGGCCGCAGCTAAAGAGCCCAAGGGACTGTTTATCAAAAACATAGCTCCCTGCTAACTTGAAAAAGGATGTATAGGGGGTGACGCTTGGCCAGTGTCCGAACGTTAAGAAGAGAGGTGAAACCTTGAGCAATCAAGATGTAGCTTTGAATTGAAGCGCGGATGAACGCCGGCGATAACTATAATCGTCCTAAGGTAGCGAAATTCCTTGTCGGGTAAGTTCCGACCTGCACGAATAGCGTAACCACTTGGGCACTGTCTCAACGAAGGACTCGGTGAAATTGCAAGACGAGTAAAGATGCTCGTTAACCATAGCTGGACGAAAAGACCCCGTGAAGCTTTACTACAACTTGATATTGAATTAGGAATATGCATGTTCAGAATAGGTGGGAGCCGCAAGGCAACAGTGAGATACCACCCCTGTATGTTTTTAATTCTTATCCCGCGCAAGCGGGAGACAGTTTCTGGTGGGTAGTTTGTCTGGGGCGGATGCCTCCTAAAAGGTAACGGAGGCGTTTACAAAGGTTGGCTATCTCGGAATGGAAACCCGAGAGATAGTGTAAAGGCTTAAGCCAGCTTTACTGCAAGACTTACTAGTCGAGCAGTTGCGAAAGCAGAACTTAGTGATCCGACCGTTCGATATAGGACGGCGGAAGCTCATCGGATAAAAGTTACTCCGGGGATAACAGGCTAGTCACGCCCAAGCGTCCACAGCGACGGCGTGGTTCGGCACCTCGATGTCGGCCCGTCGCATCCTGGGGGTGGAGAAGCTCCCAAGGGTTGGGCTGTTCGCCCATTAAAGCGGCACGCGAGCTGGGTTCAGACCGTCGTAAGACAGGTCGGTCTCCTATCCACTATGGTCGTGGAAACTTGAGAGGGCCCTTCCCTAGTACGAGAGGACCGGGAAGGACGAAGCTCTAGTGTACCAGCTGTTCCACCAGGGGCATTGTTGGGTAGCTACCTTCGGTTAAGATAAGCGCTGAAAGCATCTAAGCGCGAAGCTGTCCTCAAGATTAGGTTTCATAGGTTCGTGAGAGACTATCACGTTGATAGGCTCCAGGTGTAAGTGTGGCAACACATTCAGCCGAGGAGTACTAATAAACCATTTAATTTTCCCACATTTTTGTTTTTAAATGACAAATCGACAATTAACAGTTAACATTTGACTATTGACTATTTTTTATAAAGTTAATTGTCAAAGGTTAATAGTTAAAAAGACATCATTGTTCTGGTGGTTTTAGCGGGAGGGTCACACCTGATCCCATCTCGAACTCAGAAGTTAAGCCTCTTGGCGCCGATGGTACTTGGGTTTTAACCCTGGAAGAGTAGGTAGCCGCCAGAACAATGGTGTTTTTTTGTATAAAAAAATATTAAGTAATTTATTTAATATTAGCCAAAATATTTGTGATAAGTTTGCTTATTAATAAATATTTTGCTAAGATAATCTTAAAGAAAAGGAAATATTTTTTTCCTTTGATTTTTTTAAAAAAGGAGGATTTTGTGAGATTATTTTTAATAGTTATTGGTTTATGAATAAAATCGTAATTTTGGCTGCCGGCAAAGGCACAAGAATGAAATCATCTCTGCCGAAGGTTTTGACTCCGCTTTGCGGCAAACCGATGATAGAATATTTGGTTGACTCAGTTATAGGCGCAAAAGTTGACGGTCGACCAATAATAGTGGTTTCCCCTGACAATAAAGAAGCAATTGAAAAAACACTTTCTTCTTATGGTTGTGATTATGCTATCCAAAAAGATCAGCTTGGTACTGGCCATGCCTTGGCTTGCGCTCGCGGTTTGTTTGGTCCGGAAATAAAAAACATCATCAGTTTTTACGGCGATCATCCTTTTGTCCAGCCTGATACGGTAAAAAAAATAGCCGACAGCCACAAAGGAATAATTACCATGGTGACGATTGTAGTTGATGATTTTGAGGATTATAGAAAAAACTTTTATAACTGGGGCAGAATTGTGAGAAAAGGCGACGAGGTTGAAAAAATTGTTGAGTTTAAGGACGCGACCGAAGAAGAACAAAAAATAAAAGAAGTGAACCCGGGCTTCTATTGTTTTGACAAAGATTGGCTTTGCGAGAATATAGAGAAACTGACAAATAATAATAAACAACAAGAATATTATCTCACGGATTTAATTGGGTTGGCTGCCAGCCAGAACCACAAAATAAATACGGTAATCATTGATCCGCGCCAAGCGGTTGGCATAAACAGCCCAGAAGAATTGGCAGTAGCCGAAAGTTTGATAAAATAGAAAAATTAGAATAAAAAATAAAAACCGGGTAACCGGTTTTTTTATTTGCCTAACGATTTTAAGCAGGATATAATGAAAATAGCTAATAATTAAAATAAAAAGTATGTTAAAACTCAATTATTTTGTTATTCCGCTTATAACTTTTGCGGTTGCTTATTTCGGTGGAAGAGTTACCTCGGCCGGCATGGATTGGTATAGAACTATCAGTTTGCCGTCTTGGACCCCAGCCGGGTCTATTATCGGCCTGGTATGGACAACTATTTTTACTTTCACTGCAATATCGGTGATTTTAGTTTGGAATAAAGGCGTGGATATTAAAAATTTTAAAGTGGTTATAATATTTTTTATTATCAATGCTTTACTTAATTTTTTCTGGAGTTATTTATTTTTCGGCAAACATTTGATTGGCGTTGACGTCTTTGTGGCTGGCCTGTTGGAAATTTCCGTTTTGGTTTTGATAATTTTGATTTGGCCGATTTCAAAATTAGCTTCCGGACTTTTATTTCCTTATTCTGCTTGGGTATTTTTCGCGACTTATTTGAATTATATAATCTGGAGTTTGAACAAATAAAAAATTATGGAAATATTCTTTTATCTCTTTGCAGTTTATATAATTTTTTCTTTTTTTCTTTCTCGTTTTTTTGTTCCCCATCTTTCTTTTTGGCAAAGCCCTGTTCCCGAAACAATCCCGAGAGAAATGGAAGAAACTATTGAAAAATTAAAAACGCAGTCCAGTTCCCCAAAAGAATTTTTGGAATTGAGTTTTAATTATTTGGGGAAAAAATATCATTCCGAAAGATTGGCCACTATTTTAAAATTTTCCTATTTGTTTAAAAATCTGGAAAATGTCTGGGTAACAAATGGCTTCATTCCTTGCACACAAAGCAATTTTTTATTGCGAATTTTTTTGGTAAAGAGCGGATTTTTCAGAGAAGATGATATTCGCCGCCGCCATGTTTTTGTTAATTTTGTTCCTCATCAGTATTTACAGGTGAAATTAGATGACAAGTGGCTCGATGTTGATGTCGGAGAAAAACATAGAGGCATGCCAATCGGCAAGCATCTAAAATATTTCGGTTAATTATATGCGCCAAATTTTAGATTTACATATTCATTCCAGATATTCCCGCGCTTGTTCACCGCAGCTTACTTTAAGCGGTATTGGTGCTATCTGCCGAACAAAGGGCGTGGATGTTATCGCGACCGGAGATTTCACTTATCCAGCCTGGTTTTCTGATATTAAAAATGAGTTGGAAGAAATCGGCAAGTCAGGATTATATAAATTGAAAAAGGCGCCGGATGAAAAAATAAAATTTTTACTTTCTACGGAAGTAGCTTTGATATATAAAGATGGCAGTAAGGCGAGGAGAATCCACATCGTAGTGCAGGCGCCAAACGTGAAGGCGGCGGAAGAACTAAATAATTATTTAGATAAAAAATATAATATTCGTTCTGACGGTCGGCCGATTTTGGGAATGAAGGCGCCGGAGTTGGTAAAACTTTGCTTGTCTATTCATCCTAAGTTTTTGATTTACCCGGCGCATATTTGGACGCCATGGTTCGCGGTTTTTGGCTCCAAATCCGGATTTGATAGCTTGGAAGAATGTTTTCATGAGCAAACCGAAAATATTTATGCCATAGAAACCGGCTTGTCCAGCGATCCGGCTATGAATTGGCGCTTATCCGCCCTGGATGGGCTAACAATTTTATCAAATTCAGATGCTCATAGTCTGCCCAATATCGGGAGAGAAGCTAATGTTATGGATTTAGATGAAATCAGCTATGATGAAATTTATGAGACGATAAAGAAAAAGAATTTGAAAAAATTAAAATATACAATTGAATTCTATCCAGAAGAAGGAATGTATCATTTTGACGGTCATCGTGATTGCAAAATCAGATTTTCGCCAGGAGAGACTAAAAAATATAAAGGTATCTGCCCTGTCTGCAAAAAACCTTTAACCATAGGAGTGGACCATCGGGTTGATGAATTAGCCGATAAACCAATGGGTTTTCAACCAGACGGAGCGGTTCCTTTTAGAAAATTAGTGGAGCTTGATAAAATAATTGCCGAAGCTTTGGATTTAAAAAACCGGCAATCTCGAAAAGTTCAGTTAGAATATAATAGTATGATTAAAAAAGTCGGGACAGAAATGAAAATTTTGCTAGATGAACCATTAGAAAATCTAGAAAAAATAACTACCTCGCCGATTGTTGAAGGCATAAAACGGGTGCGGGAAGGAAAACTGTTTATTGATCCCGGATATGACGGCCAATATGGGAGGGTTAATATTTTTTCTCCAGAAGAAAAAGCCGACAATCAACAAAAATTATTCTAATTTTTTTGCAAACAAAAAAACGTCTTATTTCAGGCGTTTTTTTGTTCCTCCTCGTTCGCCAAATAACCAAGACTAAACTTTTTCGGCTTGCTTATCTGGCGAAGAGGAGAATTTTTTTATCTCTTTCTTTTTTTTGCTGCCTTTTTTTTCGCCGGCTTTTTTTTCGCGACTTTTTTTTTCGCTACTTTCTTTTTTGCCACCTTTCTTTTTGCCGGTTTCTTTTTTGCTGCCTTTCTTTTTTTAGCTGCCATATTTATCACCCCCTTTCTTACACGCAATCTTTGATGCGCGTTTAGTAATAAAATTATTTTTTACTTTTATCTTTCTATTTACTTATATTATACAAAATATTTTTTTTATTGACAATACTTTTTTTTAAAAAATATGGAAAAAATATTTTTTATTCTTTCTTTTTATATTATACATGATTTTTTTTCAATTAACAACAGTTTTTAAAAATATTATCAATTTTTTATGAATATAAAATTTTATTTTATATTTTTATAGTTAAATTTTGAGAAAGTGAAAAATTATTATCTGTTTATGACTTATTTAAAAATATAATTTTTAAAATATTGCCTTCTTGATCTCGAGTTTATCATATGGTATCTTATAGGCAGGTGAAAAATTATTTTTTAAGAAATTACTCAAAAAATATGCCAAATGATGAAAAAAACAAGGGGGGGATTGAGAAAGACAAGCGTTCTGCGGCTGCCATGACTGCAGTTGAACAGATAAGAGATCGATTTGGAGATGGAGCGATTATGAAATTCGGAGAAGCAAAGAGGTCAGATGTCGATGCAATACCAACAGGGTGTCTTTCCTTGGATTTAGCCCTTGGGATTGGGGGAGTTCCGCGTGGTAGAGTAATAGAGGTTTTTGGTCCAGAAGCTTCTGGAAAAACGACTTTAGCCCAGCATATTGTCGCTGAAGTACAGAAAATGGGAGGAATTGCTGCTTTTGTTGATGCTGAGCATGCACTTGATCCTGATTATGCGGTTAAAATCGGCGTTAACATAAAAGAAATGCTTATTTCCCAGCCAGATACAGGAGAGCAGGCTTTGGAAATTGTAGAAACGTTAGCCCGTTCAAATGCTGTTGATGTTATCGTTGTTGACAGTGTAGCGGCCTTAGTTCCGCAAAAAGAAATAGATGGCGACATGGGCGACAGCCATATGGGTTTACAGGCTCGCCTGATGAGCCAAGGTTTGCGCAAATTGACTGGGGCAATTGCTAAATCAAAAACAGTAGTGATTTTTATAAATCAGATCAGAATGAAAATCGGCGTTTTCTTTGGAAATCCAGAAACAACCACGGGCGGAAATGCTTTGAAATTTTATTCTTCTGTCAGAATTGAAGTGAGAAGAGCGGCTCAGATTAAGCAAGGAGATAAAATTATTGGCAATCGGGTAAAGGTTAAGATTGTAAAGAACAAAGTGGCAGCTCCTTTCCGAACCTGTGAATTTGACATCATGTATAATGAGGGAATTTCCGTTGCCGGAGATTTACTTGATACCGGTTCTGTTTATGGAGTTATCAGTAAATCTGGAAATTCTTATTCTTTCGGAGATGTAAAATTGGGAGTAGGGAGAGAAAACGCGAGGAAATTTTTACGGACTGACAAAAAATTAATGAAAGAAATAAGAAATAAAATAATGTCTGAGGCAAAAGCGCGCGAGATTGAAATAAAAGAATAAAATATAAAAAAACCCGTTAAATTTTTTTCTAACGGGTTTTTCTTGTCTTTATGAATGAAAAAAAAGTTTATGTAATTTCTTTGGGCGGATCTTTAATCGCCCCGCCAGAAGGAATTGATTGGAAGTTTTTAAAAGATTTCCGAAAATTAATTGTTTCGGAAACAAAAATTGGAAATAGATTTTTTATTATCGCCGGCGGCGGCATCACTTGCAGAAATTATATTGCCGCAGCTGACAAGGTCGTAAAAGTGAGCGATGAAGACAGGGATTGGCTGGGGATCCATTCCACCCGCCTCAATGCCCATCTGCTTAGGACTATTTTTTATGACATCGCTCATCCGGAAATCATAAAAAATCCGACAGTCCATATGAAGGGCAAGGAAAAAATATTTATTGCTGGCGGCTGGAAGCCTGGCTGGTCGACTGATTATGTCGCGACTGTATTGGCGCGCGAGTATAAAATTAAAACTGTTATCAATTTATCTAATATTGATTATGTTTATACCAGCGATCCGAGAAAAAATAAAGATGCTGAACCGATAAAAGAAATAAATTGGAAAAATTTCAGGAAAATTGTCGGCAATAAATGGGATCCGGGATTAAATGCTCCCTTTGATCCAGTAGCTTCTCGGCTGGCAGAAAAGCTTGACCTGGAAGTAATAATTGTAAATGGGAAAAATGTTGGAAACTTTAGAAATTTTTTAAAAGGTAACGGATCTATAGGTACAATAATAAAAAAATAATAATATAAAATATAGCCGTAAATAACTGTATTTTTGTTTTGCTCTTGCCTTGTTTTTGTATTTCCTGTATAATAATTGCTGATAAAGAATAACTAAAAAATGAAATTAATTGATTTTACCCGGTTAGAAATTTAATCAAATATTTTTTCTAATAAGGTAAAATTTTTATTTTTATAGTATGGCAAAAAACATCGTGGCCGCTCCGGCTGGAAAAATTATAATCAAAGGCGCTAGGGTCCATAACTTAAAAAATGTCAGTTTAGAAATTCCCCGTGATAAATTTGTGGTGATTACCGGTCTTTCTGGCTCGGGCAAATCATCGCTAGCTTTTGATACAATCTACGCTGAAGGGCAGCGTCGTTATGTGGAGTCTTTGTCTGCTTATGCTCGGCAATTTATTGGTTTGATGGATAAGCCGGATGTGGATTTGATAGAGGGGTTGTCTCCGGCGATATCGATTGACCAGAAATCCACTTCTCATAATCCTCGCTCTACAGTCGGAACTATTACAGAAATCTATGATTATTTGCGCTTGCTTTTTGCTCGCATCGGCGTGCCTCATTGTCCTAAATGCGGCCGGAAAATAAAACAGCATTCTTTGGATGAGATTATTGAACAAGTAGAAAAAGCTTATTCCGAAAAAAATATTTTAATTCTTTCGCCAATTATTAAAGATAAAAAAGGTGAACATAAAAGCGTCGCCGATAGAATAAATAAAGCCGGTTTCAATCGCATTAGATTTGATGGGGCAATTTTTCCTTTGGAAGAGATGGAAGAAATGAAGATAGATAAAAATAAAAAACATACTTTAGAAATAGTAATTGATCGTTTGTTAATAAGTAAAAACAAAGAAGATAAAGCTAGATTATCGGAAAGCTTGGAAAAAGCTCTTGACTTGGCGAACGGCTTGGTGACTATCGCTTTACAAGATGATAAACAAAAAACGCCGGAGATTACTTATTCTCAATTGTTCGCTTGTCCGGACTGCGGAATAAATCTGCCGGAGTTGGAACCGAGAAATTTTTCTTTTAATTCGCCTCATGGCGCTTGCCCGGAGTGTTCCGGCCTGGGAACAAAATTGGAAGTTGATTCTAACTTAATTTTGAATTACAACTTAACGATTGCCCAAGGAGCGATCCGCCCCTGGGCGCATAATACCGCTTCCGGCCAGACTTGGATGATGAGAATTCTCGGAACAGTCGCGGGCAAGCACGGATTTGATTTAAATACCCCCATAAAAGATTTGACTAAAGATCAATTGAATGTGGTACTTTATGGCAGCGGTGAAAAAAATTATAATGTAGAATATACAAGCGACCGTTTTACCGGAGAATTAACCACTGACTTTGAAGGCGTTATTCCAAATCTGGAAAGAAGATATAAGCAAACCGAATCCGATTATATTCGCCGAGAGATAGAACAGTATATGAGAGTTTTGGTTTGTCCAACTTGTGAAGGCAAAAGGTTGAAGCCGGAAATGTTGGCTGTTAAAATACCTTCTCCGGACGCCAATGGTAAAGATTTTTCAATTCATGATATTTCTTCTAAGGCTATAAATGAAGCCAGAGATTTTTTTGTAGCATTAGAAAAAACAAAAAAATTATCAATTCGCGACAAAAAAGTTGCGGCTCAGATAATTAAAGAAATTTGCGCTCGACTTACATTTCTTTCTAATGTCGGTTTGGATTATTTAACTTTGGACCGCGCCGCCGCCACTCTTTCTGGCGGAGAAGCGCAAAGAATTCGTTTAGCAACTCAAATCGGTTCAGCTTTGGTTGGTGTTTTGTATATTTTGGACGAACCATCAATCGGCTTGCATCAGAGAGATAATGATAAATTGATTGGCACTTTGAAGAAATTACGCGACATAGGCAACACGGTGATTGTTGTAGAGCATGATGAAATGACGATGATGGAAGCAGATTATATAGTTGACGTTGGGCCGGGAGCAGGCGAACATGGCGGAAAAATAGTCGCTGAAGGGACGCCGGCACAAATAAAGAAAAACGCAGCTTCTTTGACAGGGCAATATTTATCCGGCAAGAAATTTATTTCTGCTCCTGTTAAATATAGAGATGGCAACAAAAAGCATTTAACAATTCTTGGAGCATCAGAACATAATTTAAAAAATATTGACGTTGCTATCCCCTTAGGTAAATTTGTAGCTATCACAGGCGTGTCTGGTTCAGGGAAATCAACTTTAATGACGGATATTTTGGCTCGCGCCTTAAACAAGAAATTTTATCGGGCCAAAACTGAACCCGGCCAGCATAAAAGCATTGATGGCTGGCAGTATATTGATAAAGTTATAAATATTGACCAATCTCCCATTGGCAGGACTCCTCGCTCCAATCCAGCGACTTATACCGGCGCTTTTACGCCGATTAGAGAATTATTTGCTTCTTTACCAGAAGCAAAAATAAGAGGCTACAAGGCTGGCCGTTTTTCTTTTAATGTGGTCGGCGGGCGATGCGAGGCTTGTTCCGGCGATGGTCTAGTGAAAATAGAAATGCAATTTTTGCCTGACGTTTATGTAGAGTGCGAAGTTTGCCATGGTCAGAGATATAATAAAGAAGCTTTGGAAATTCACTATAAAGAAAAAAATATTTCTGATGTTCTAAATATGACTGTGGAAGAAGCAACTGGTTTTTTCAAAAATATTCCAGCAATTCATCAAAAATTAGTAACCCTTCATGAGGTTGGTTTGGATTATATAAAACTTGGACAGTCGGCCACTACTCTTTCGGGGGGAGAAGCGCAAAGAGTAAAATTAGCAACCGAATTATCTCGTCGAGCCACTGGAAAAACTTTGTATATTTTGGACGAGCCGACTACGGGATTGCATTTTGATGATATTAAAAGATTATTGCAGGTATTAAATAAGTTGGTAGACAAAGGCAATACTGTTTTGGTTATTGAACATAATTTGGATGTGATAAAATCTGTTGACTGGGTTATTGATTTGGGGCCGGAAGGCGGAAATAATGGTGGAGAAATTGTTGCTGCCGGCACGCCGCGCGAAGTAGCGAAAGTTAAAAGAAGTTATACAGGACAGTATTTGGCGAAGGTGTTAAAATAGAAAATAAGATAAAAAAACAGGAGCGATGAATTTAAATTTATCGCTCCTTTTATTTTTTTGTCCAATCTTTTAGTTTTGTTAAATATTATCAAAAAATAAAAGAGGGGCAATGAAATTAATCACTGCCCCCTCTTCTTCGTGTCCAAAGCGTTGACCTTATTGGCTGGTCGGGGTTTTGCAAACCCGCGGAAACTTTCGTTTGAGCCGTGGCCGAGTCCGATATTATCGGCGAAGGGCGAACGCAATGTTCAACGAAGATGTTATTTTTTACTAAGGTGTATTTGCGTTAGTTTGGCCTTTTTTTGTTGGTCCAGGTTAGCAACCGAATCTAAAATGCAATTCGGAGGCCCATGTAGACCCTTAGCCACTCATAACGCCTTGTTTTTACGTTACCCCGCAAGGCAACGTTGCGTGTTTTTTTTATTTTTTCTTTTTCGCGGGCTTTTACAACAGCCCATTCGTTCTTTGAACCTCGAATAATATTATGATGGTTCAACCCCTACAACGAATCGCGTCGTTGTGTTTGTTCGATTTGAGTATGATCACCGATCACACCTCCTCATTGGTTTGGGGTTGTTTGGCGGGCGAAGGGTTTTTCACCTCCGCGAAGAATGTTTTCCTGCTCTTGAAGGCGGATCTTGCCGCTCCGGTGGCAGGCGATTATGACAAATCGTATCACGACTAGTCTCCTCGCTTTGGTTTTCCACCCTTATCTCCGATAGCGTCGTTGCCTTCGGGATTCGGGGCAGGTTTTTCTCGGAGACCCTTCCGATCGCTGGGCTCATGTCCACGTTTTGACGGAAGGGCGCCCGGCCGCGGTGATCACCAGGGCTTGAAGTCGGCGCCGTTGATGGAGTTCATATCTTCGCAAAGAGAGGTGGTGTTGATCGTGGGCGGATCGGACGTTCGGCGGATCATAATGTCCTCCTTGTGATGATCGTTCAAACCTGGTTTCCAAGTGGGAAACCTGCGCTTGCGGTATTGAAAACCGCTTTTTATATTTTATATTATATTACTATTTTAATAGAAAAAATTTTTCTGTCAAATAGTAATGAATCATCATATCATATCTTTTAAATATTGTCAAGGGTTTTTTCTGTTTTATTAAAAATTTTGCTAATATTAAATAAAATAATTATATCTTATTATCCTCTTTTATGACTTGGGCAGTGAAAATTTTTATTTTAACCTTTGGGTCATTTTTGTACGAATCTGGGGCTAGGCCGGCTTTTTGGGAGCATAATTCGCTTAAAAATTCTTCCAAATTCCAGCTGGTTTCCTCGGCTACCTGGGGTAAAAATACTCCAGTTCTTAACCCTTTTTCTATAATTACCCCATGTTTGCCTAATTTTATATCCTGCCATTTGTCTATTTCTTTTGGAATTGACAGAACGCTGACTTCATAATTAAGTTCACCCAACTCTTTGGAAGAGACCGGTTCAAATCTGTAATCCTGGCTGCAGGCGGATATAGCCATATCGCGGGTTAACTCCCAGAGTGGTTGTCCAGAAGAAATAATTTGGCCGATGCAGCCTCGCAATCGGTTTCCCTTCCGGATAGTTACAAAAACTCCTTCTTGTTCTTTTAGTCTTTTTTTATCAATATTAAATTCAGGAATTTTTTTTTCCTGAACATATTTTTCTACGGTTTGGCGGGCAACATCCAGTAAAATTTTTCCCTCTTCTTTTGTAAGCAGTTCGTTTTTCATGTTTTTATAATTTTTCAAGCAGTTTTAATTCCAGATTATTATTTTCCGTATCCCAAACGGCAAAGGTGGATATGCTCCACATTCCCGACATTTCTCCCGGGTTGATTTTCTTTATTTCATCTTTTTCTGCGAGCCAAGGCTTGTGCGTGTGGCCGTAGAAAATTATTTCGCAATCTTTATTTTCCAGTAGTTTATCTATGAGGTACGGCCAGTGGCAGATACCGATATTTTTTCCTTCAAGTTTGAATTCACCAATTTCACCGAAGTAATTTATATTTTTAAATTTTTTTGTTTCTTTCTCGGAATATGAATCAGCATTGCCGCTCACCAGATAAATTGGTTTTTTAAAATTTTCCGCCAAATAAAAAAGAGTTTCTGCGTTGGCGAGATCTCCGCAACAGATGAGCCTGTCTATTTTATTTTTTTCGCACCAGCCAAGACATTTTTTTAAGTTTGGCAAATTATCGTGGACATCGGAGATTATAGCAACGAGCATATAATTATTTTACTAAGAAATAATAGATCTCATAAATTAAGCCGGAAATAAAAAGGAAAGAAAGAACCCAGACAACCGGCTTATTGATTTTATTTTTTATTATAGAAGGCTGTTCCGCTTTTTTCTTTACTTCTATCAAAAGCCAAATATAGAGGAGGCCAATGAGCCCGCCGGTTATTGCCCCAGTTAAGCTAACTATTTTTGTTAAATTCTGCAAACCCAATAAATATAAAATCAATGGGACAAAACAAGCTAAAGCCCAGGCGATATTTTTATTCATTCCAAAATCCCACCAAAATATTTCTCTGGCTGCTTGAGCGGTTATTAGAAATGAAGTAATGATGGATAATAAGCCTAGAGATAAAACGGCGATTATAACGCCATCTGATAACACGGCGCGCAATCCAACCAGAGTATCAGGAGAAGTATTGCCGCCGGTGATGCCAACAATAACAAAAGCAAAAATCATAGTTACAACAAGAGGGATAAATGTTCCCCAGGCAATAGCGCTTTTTATGTTATCTTTTTTTTGCGCAAGAAGCTTGCACATTGTTGGTATAGCATCAGCGCCTCCGACTGCAAAGAAAATCGGCCCATAAGGAAGAAAAATATATGGCCAAGAAACAAGATTGAAATTCGCTGGTTCGATATAACTCCATCCCCGCCAAACCAGGAGCCCGATAACAAAGAGTAAGAGACCAGTCATTCCCAGTTCTACTGAGGCAATTAGCCTTAAACCCAATAAAACAATAATCGCTTGAAGGGCAAATAAAATTAGTGAATAAGAAAAAACGCTACCGCCTAAAATCGGTCCAATAAGTTCATGAAGAAAAATTCCGCCGATAATAATATAAGCGAGCAAAGTTCCGTAGCTTGCTAATATATTTATAATGAAAGAAAGTATTTTTCCCTTTTTCCCGATATATTTTTCCGCATAACCGGGCAGACGATGTTTTTCTTTGGTTGATAAAACTATTTCCGCATAAATTTTATGAAGGAAATATTGAACCGTGCCTAAAATTGGCAGGTAAATAAAAAGTAAAATAATTCCCGATTTACTAATGACATAAGGAATGGAAAACATCCCAACACCGATGATGGTGCCGATTAAGGTGGCGATAGCGTGAAAATAATTTTTGCTCATAGTATTAATTGTTAACAGTAAATTTTCCTTGTTTAATTTGTTCTTTAAAATTTTCCTCTAAATCTGACCAATTGATCAGGTTGTTTAAAAATTTTTCTTTGGTTTGCCCTGTCATTAATTCCGGCTGGCTTAATTTTGATTTCATCGGGAAAAGATAGATTTCAGTATTTTTGTCCGCGACGCTTATGGCGACGGCTAATTCTTCTTGCGTATCGGCAGAAAAATATTGGTCAAAAATGAAATTTCCCAAGGAATAAAAGATTGGTTTATTTTTATAAATTTCCAATCCCTGAACAACATGCGGATGATGGCCGATGATAATATCAGCACCGGCATCAATTAAGGCGTGCGCCAATTTTTTTTGAATTTGATTAAATTGATGATCGTATTCCACGCCCCAATGAAAATTAACTATCACTAAGTCGGTTTCATCCGCTAATTTTTTTACGACTTCTCCGGCCTTCTCGGAATCAATTAAAGAATAAACAGAACTGAAGCCGGCCAGGCCAATTTTTTTATCGCTAATTTCTATTATTTTTTCACTGCAATCGTCGATTTGACTGTCTTTACAACCGGCATAATTGAAGTCAAGATCATCCAGGTTTTTTCTTGTTTCTATTATACCACGCTCGCCTTGGTCGGAAAAATGATTGTTGGCTAGATTAAAAAAATTAAAATTATATTTTTTCAGGTTAGAAACAATTTCCGGGGAAAAAGAAAAATCATAAGCCATGGCCGGGCTATAATGAGCGCCGTTATCCGCGACCGCCCCTTCCAGATTCGCCGAGACAATATCAAACCCTTGGGAAAATCTGTTTTCTCCGCCGGTTAATTTAGCAAAAGGCCAATCAACCCCGTTTTGTTTGATTTTTTCTCCCACATGCCGGTCAAGCATCAGGTCGCCGAAAAAAAGCATTTTTACAGTTTTGCTATTTTCTTGATTTTTTTGGGGCTGGAAGAGTGTTGAACTATTTTTTCCATTTCTACTGAGAGAATAAAAAGCCAACACCAAAAAGATGCAAGTCAACAAAACTGCCAGCAAGCTTAATATTTTTATTAATTTTTTAGGGCTATTTTTAAAAATAAAACTCATACAATAATTATAACGCAAATATTAAAAAAACCATATAAAATATGGTTTTTCTATTTTCCTATCCTTTTATTTTTTTAAGTTTATTTCGTAATGAATTTGCTCTATTTTTCTTAAATTTCCCTTAGCCTGGTCATATTTAGTGCGGAGATAGCCAGTCATATCGAATTCTACCAGTTGTTCCATTATTTCATTTATAATATTTTTTGTTTTTTCCACTTCGCCGAATTTTCCAGAAGCGGCCTGGTTGACCGCATAGCGGACCAATTCGCCGGTCGTATCGCAGATTCCGCCCAGATAGCTGTCAAAGCTTAAATTTACTTCTTTTATTTTATCAATTTTTTTACCGGTTATTATAAAATAAAACATTTTTGCTTCAGTATATTCTTCTACGGCCGCCTTGTATGATCCTTCTTCATTTATTCTTTGCTGGCCGAAATTTTTTTCCAGCTTTTGAAGAATTTTTTCTATTTCTGCCAAGTTTTCTTCGGCTTTTTTGA
>JBAZOD010000004.1:0-30980 GCA_041648955.1 Patescibacteria group bacterium | reverse complement strand
GAAATTTTTCTAAAAATATAAACAAAAAAATGAGACAGAAGGCTATTTTTATGGCTTTGTCAGATAAAGTCGCAGAAAAGAATTTTGTTGTTTTAGATAAATTTGAAGTAGAAGATTATAAAACTAAAATTTTTGTTGGAATTTTATCCGGATTAGAAAAGTTTTTTTCCGAAATTGTCAGGATAAATAAAACCAAAACAGGAAAAAATAAAAGAGCGAAGAAAAGCATCTTGGTAATTAATGACAATAAAGATGAAAAGGTCAAATATTCCGGTAGAAATATCGCTGGCGTGAAAATCATAAATTTAGAAAATATAAATGTTGTGGATTTGTTAAAATATAGAAATTTAATCATGACAACCGAAGCCATTAAAAATTTGGAAAAAATTTATATAAAAAATTAATATATGGGCATATTCAACAGAAAAACTGAAGATGACAAAAAAGCAAAGGCTCCTCAGGCGTCAAAAGTTGTTAATGAAAAAAAGGAAGCAAAAAGCATGAAAGATCTTTACGAAGAAAAGACTGTGGTTGCTGCAGGCAAAGAGGGGAAAGCAGGAGAAGAGAAGGCTCAAAGAAAATATGGCCAGGCTTACAGAGTTTTGATTAAGCCATTAGTGACTGAAAAAGCTGCTAATTTAGGAACACACAATAAATATGTTTTCGCGGTTTCTCTTAAAACAAATAAAATAGAAATTGCTAAAGCGATTGAAGAAGTTTATGGAATAAAGCCAATTAGTGTTAATATTATAAATAGCGAGGGTAAAACTGTCCGCAGCGGAAGAACCTTAGGCAAAAGAAAAGATTGGAAGAAAGCGATAGTCGCTTTGCCTGAAGGCAAAACTATAAAAATTTACGAAGGAGTATAATCAATTTAAAATTATCAATTACGAATTATCAATATGGGAATTAAGAAAGTAAAACCAACAACACCGGGACGACGTCAAGCAACTTTTGACGATTTTTCTGATATTACTAAAAAGAGACCGGAAAAGAATTTGATTGTTATAAAAAAGAAAAGAGGCGGCCGTAATGCCAGTGGTAAAATTACCGTCCGTCATCAGGGCGGTGGCGCTAAAAGATACGTTCGCTTAGTTGATTTTAAAAGAGACAAGTTTGATATCCCTGGAAAAGTAGTTGCGATTGAATATGATCCGAATCGAGGCGCAAGAATCGCTCTTATTAATTATAGAGACGGTGCTAAAAGATATATTGTTGCTCCGGCTGGTTTAAATGTTGGAGAAATTATTGTTAGTTCAAAAAATTTAATTGAAATAAAAAGAGGAAATGCCATGCCGGTGAAATATATTCCAGCCGGAGTGGATATTTATAATCTAGAATTAGAACCAGGTGCCGGCGGAAGAATAGCCAGAAGCGCTGGCAATTTAATTTCAGTCATGGGCGTTGAAGGAAAGTATGCACAAGTCAAAATGCCTTCAGGAGAAATAAGATTGGTAAATAAAGAATGTCTTTGCACAGTTGGCCAAGCTAGCAACCCAGACAAGAGGCATATCGTTTTGGGATCTGCCGGCAGAACTCGTCATTTGGGAATCAGGCCGACGGTAAGAGGTAAGGCTATGAATCCGGTTGATCATCCTCATGGCGGCGGTGAAGGCAATCAGTCAATCGGTTTGAAACATCCAAAGACTCCTTGGGGTAAACCAGCTTTAGGCGTAAAAACTAGAAAGAAAAAATATTCAGATAAATTTATAGTAAAGAGAAGAAAGAGAAGAAGAAAATAATAAAGTGAATTTATAAATATATATGTCAAGAAGTTTAAAAAAAGGCCCTTACGTTAATCCAAGGATACTAAAGAAAATCAGCAACTTGAAGCAGGGCGATAAAACAATTATAAAAGTTTGGGATAGAGCTTCGGCTATAACTCCTGAAATGGTGGGATTTACCATCGGTGTTCATAATGGCAAAGAACATACCCCGGTTTATATTGTAGAAAATATGGTTGGACACAAATTGGGTGAATTTTCTCCTACGAAAAAATTCATTGTTCATGGAGGAAAAATGGCAAAAACCCAAGCTAAAGACGGACAAGCAGGCAAGAAATAATTATCCGCCATCTAAGATAAAACTATGGAAATAAAAGCAAAAGCAAAACATATAAAAATATCTCCCAGAAAAGTTCGTCTGGTGGTTGATGCTGTTCGGGGACTGAACGCTACTAAAGCTTTGGAGCATTTGAAGTTTATCAACAAAAAAGCATCTGGACCGGTAGGAAAATTATTAAAGTCAGGCATAGCGAACGCGGTTAACAATTATGAATTGGAACAAGATAATTTGTATATAAAAGAAATAAGAGTTGATGAAGGAGCGGTTTTAAAGCGCTGGCAGCCGAAAGCTCATGGCCGAGCCACTACTTTGAGAAAAAAAATGAGCCATATTATTTTGACCTTGGCTGAGATAAAGTCAAGCGGGAAGACAAAATCCAAAAAGCACAAAATAGAAGCTCCGGTGAAATTGGGAGCTAAACCGAAAGAAGATGAAGGTGTGGAAATTAAAAAAGAAAATAAAGAGAAAAAATCTAAAGATATAACAAGAGAAAAAGGAAAAGAAATAATTGATCCGAGAGAAGAGGGGAGCGGCAAGCACGTCAAAATTGAAGGCGGCAGCGCTAAAGGTTTTTCAAAGAAAATTTTCAGAAGAAAGAGTGGTTAATTATTTAGGTTTATAAATTATTCACCTGCCTGTAGGCAGGCAGGAATTTACGAATTAGAATCGTATGGGTAAAAAAGTTAATCCAAAAATATTTAGAATGGGTATAACCAAGACTTGGCCGTCGGTTTGGTTTGGTAATGGCCAAAAATATATTAAAAATGTTCAGCAAGATGTAAGGGTAAGAAAGTTCTTGTTAAAGGAATTGAGAGAGGCGGGCGTTGATAGAGTAGAAATAGAAAGAAGTGTTAATAAGATAAGCGTAAATGTTCATACTGCTAAACCGGGTATTATTATCGGTCGAGGAGGAACCGGAGCGGAAGATTTAAAAAAGAAGATTCATGATAAGTTTTTGAAGAGTTTCCGCTTGGGAGAAATAAATTTGAATATTTCCGAGGTTGATAGGCCGAATTTGAGCGCCCAGATAACAATGCAATCAATGGTTTTGGATATAGAAAAGAGAATGCCTTTCCGCCGAGTAATGAAACAGGCTATCAGCCGAGTGGAAAGAGCAGGAGCGTTAGGCGTAAAAGTCGTAGTTAGCGGCAGATTGAACGGAGCGGAAATTGCCAGAACAGAAAAATTGGTTTCTGGAAAAGTTCCGCTTAATACTCTGAGAGCTGATATTGATTATTCCAGAGGGACAGCCCACACTACTTATGGCTGTATCGGTGTAAAAGTTTGGATTTATAAGGGAGAAATTTTTGAAAAAGAAAAAGAATTAAAGAGGGGCGAAGTGATAGGTAGAAAAGAATTGAAAGTTAAATAATAAATAAGAAATAAATATAGATAAGTATGTTAATGCCAAAGAAGACAAAATACAGAAAAAGCCACAAAGGCAAACGAGGCGGAAAAGCCACTCGCTTGGCCAGTGTTAGTTTTGGCAGTTTTGGAATGAAGAGTTTGGAAGCTCGTTGGGTTACCTCTCGGCAAATAGAAGCAGCTAGAAAAGTTTTGACTAAATATTTGAAAAAGGGCGGAAAAATGTGGATCAGAGTTTTCCCGGATAAACCGGTTACAGAAAAAGGTGGAGAAATTCCGATGGGAAAAGGAAAGGGCGCAGTTGATCACTACGTAGTTGTTGTTAAACCGGGGATGGTTTTGTTTGAAATTGAAGGAATAAGCGAAGCTGAAGCTAAAGAAGCTATAATTTCCGCGGCTCATAAGCTTCCTATTAAGTGCAGATTTGCGAAAAAATATTAATTAGATAATAAATATGGAATTTAAGGAATTAAAAATTAAAGAAGAAAAAGAATTACATAAGATTTTGGCTCAGTCTCGGGAAAAATTGAGAGATTTGCGTTTTAAGGATGCCAATAAACAATTAAAAAATGTTAGAGAAATTAGAGTCGTAAGAGAAACGATTTCTCATGTTTTAACATTGCTTAATAAGATTAAGGCGGAAAAAAGTATAAAATAATTTTATAAATATGGAAGAAGTTAAAAAACAAGAAAAATCAAGCAAGCAAAAAACCGTCTTGAAAAAGAAATTCAACGGTGTGGTTGTCAGCAGTAAAATGGACAAAACAATTGTTGTTAGAGTTGATCGTGTTAAAATCGACCCTAAATATGGGAAAAGATATACTGCCAGCAAAAAATATAAAGTTCATGATGAAAAAAATAAATATAAAGAAGACGATAAAGTGATTTTTATTGAATGCCGGCCATTAAGCAAAGATAAGCGATGGCGCGTTATATATTAAGATTCTTAGTGTAATTTTATGATACAAGTACAAACTATATTAAAAGTAGCCGATAATTCCGGAGCCAAGAAGATTATGTGCATCAGGGTTTTAGGAGGCTATAAAAAGCGTTATGCCGGGGTAGGAGAAATTATCACCGCCGCGGTTAAAGAAGCTACGCCTCATTCTGCTATCAAGAAGGGCGATGTAGTTAAGGCTGTCATCGTGAGAACTAAGAAAGAAATCAGAAGAAAAGACGGCACTTATCTGAGATTTGACGATAATGCTTGCGTAATTGTTGATAAAGAAAAGAAAGAGCCAAAAGGAACCAGAATTTTCGGCCCAGTAGCAAGAGAAGTCAGACGAGCCGGATTTTTCAAGATCGCTTCTTTGGCGCCGGAAGTATTATAATAACAATTGATATTTAACTTCTATAAGTATGAAGATAAAAAAAGGAGACAAAGTTAAAATATTGTCAGGAAAAGATAAGGGCAAAATCGGAAAAGTTTTGCAGGTTTTTCCTGCTTATGACAAGGTGAGTGTTGAAGGTTTGAATGTGGCCATTAAGCATATGCGTCCGAGAAGACAGGGAGAAAAGGGCCAAAGAATAGAATTTCCCGCTCCGTTAGCTTTGTCTAAAGTATCTTTGGTTTGTCCGCAATGCGGAAAAGCTACCCGCATTGGAAGCAAAACCGTTGAAGTAGCTGCCGGCGACAAAAAAAAGAACAAGAAGATAAGGGTTTGTAAGAAATGTCTTCAGGAAATTGATTAATTTTTTAAAGAATTTATATATGAGATTAAAAGAAAAATACAAAAAAGAAATATTGCCGGAATTGAAAAAGAAATTCGGTTATAAAAATGATTTTATGGCGCCTAAGTTAGAAAAGGTGGTGGTTAATGTTGGTTTTGGCAGAAATTATAAGGATAATGATTTAGTTGAAAATATCAAGAAAAGTTTGACAAATATAACCGGCCAGAGATGTGTTTTGACAAAATCTAAAAAATCAATTTCTGCTTTTAAGATTAGAGACGGATTGATTATTGGAGCGATGGTAACTTTGCGAGGGGAAAGAATGTACGATTTTATTGAAAAGCTTGTAAACGTTACTTTTCCTAGAGTTAGAGATTTCCGAGGAATAAGCGAAAAATCAGTTGATAAAAATGGTAATTTAACAGTCGGGTTTCGCGAGCATTTGCCTTTTCCGGAAATTTCTCCTGAATCAATTGAAAATGTCCACGGCTTGGAAGTAAGTATCTCCACTGGCGCCAAAAGCAGAGAAGAAGGATTGGAATTTTTGAAACAGATAGGCTTTCCGTTTAAGAAAGAAATAAAAAATTAATTTATAATAAAAGTAGTAATTAAAATATGGCGAGAACAGCTTTAATAGTAAAATCAAAAAGAAAACCAAAATTTTCCACCCGGGTAATCAGACGTTGCTGGCGTTGTGGCCGTAATCACGGTTTTATGCGCGATTTCGGGTTGTGCCGGATTTGTTTTAGGGAATTAGCCAATAATGGAGATTTGCCGGGAATAAAGAAATCTTCTTGGTAAACAGCTTCCGGTTTCTAAAAAATAATTTTTCAAAAAAGTTTTTTGATTTAAATTAAAATAAATTAAGAATAACATAAAATATGATAGATCCAATTGCCGACATGATAACAAGAATCAGAAACGCTTCAGCCGTTAAAAAATTTGAAGTGGTTTTGCCTATGAGCAAGATCAAGTTTGAGGTGGCAAAAATTTTGGAAAAAGAAGGCTGGGTGCAAAGGGTGGAAGTAGTAAAAGGCAATAGCAACGAAGGCTGTGCTTTTGATCAGCTTAAAATTGTTTTGAAATATAAAAAGAGCGGCCGACCGGCTATAACTTCTTTGAAAAGAATAAGCAAGCCGGGCTTAAAGGTGTATGTGAAAAAAGATGAATTGCCAAGAGTATTGAATAATTTAGGAATAGCTATAATTTCTACCTCCCAGGGAATAATGACAAATCGCGAGGCCAGAAGAAAAGGAACGGGCGGAGAAGTTCTTTGCGAAATATACTAAACTTTAAAAACTTTTTAGAAAAAGTATGTCTAGATTAGGAAAATTGCCAATTGAATTACCAGCGGGTACTCAAGCCAAAATTGAGAACGGTTTTATTATTGTAAAGGGTCCGAAAGGGGAAATCAAAGAAAAAACTAATGATTTAGTTAAAATAGAAATAGGAGAAAAGGAAATAGTGGTAAGTATAAAAAATCCAAAAGAAAAAAAAGAAAAATCTCTTTGGGGTCTTTATCGAAGCTTGGTTGATAATATGGTGGTTGGCGTTAATAGCGGTTTTGAGAAAAAATTGGAAATCAGCGGAGTTGGTTATCGAGCAGCTTTGAGCGGGAACAAAATAACTTTAAACTTGGGATTTTCTCATCCGGTTATATTTGATTTGCCAGAGGGGATAACCGCAACCGTAGAAGAAAATGTTATTACTATAAAAGGTATAGACAGACAATTGGTGGGGGAAATCGCTGCACAAATAAGAAAAATGAGAATACCAGATCCGTATAAGGCAAAAGGAATAAAATACAGCGGAGAGGTTATAAGAAGAAAGGCTGGAAAAGCAGCTTCTAAAGATAGCTAAATTTTAATTTTATGATTAAAAATAAAGGAAAAAATCAAAAGCGGGCCGTGAGACAAAAAAAAGTAAGGGCCAAAATAAAGGGAACAAAAGATTGCCCGCGTTTAAACGTGTTCAGATCTAATAGGGGAATGTATGCGCAGTTAATTGACGATGACAAGAGTACAACAATAGTTTCTGCCAACGTCAAGGAAATAAAAGTTAGCAAGAAAACCCCGAAAAAAGATGTTAGTTTTGAATTAGGCAAATTAATAGCTGCCAAAGCTTTAGAAAAGAAAATAACAAAAGCTGTTTTTGATCGAGGCGGATACAAATATCATGGCCGAGTAAAATCTTTGGCCGATGGCGCCAGGGAAGGCGGACTTAATTTTTAAAAATAAATAATACTTGACTGCCGACAGGCAGGAAATAATTTTAGAATATGTCAGAAGAAAAAAATAACAATCAAGAAAACAAAAGCGAAGAGCCGATTATTGAAAAACCGGAAAATATTGTTATTGAATCGAATCAGGCAGAGGCCGCAAAGGAACAAAAAAAAGCTCCAGTTGAAGCCAACAAGCGTTTTTTTGGCGCAGGCGGCGGAGATAGAAAAAAGATGAAAAAGGGAAGAAGCGGCGGTAGAGATAAATTTGAAAAGAAAGATGAATTTGAGCAAAGAGTTTTGGATGTTGCCAGGGTTACCCGTGTTATGGCTGGCGGCAAAAGAATGAATTTTCGGACATGCGTAGCTATCGGAGATAAGAAGGGAAAAATTGGAGTTGGGCTTGGCAAGGGGGCGGATGTTACTATGGCTGTCAATAAAGCGGTTAACAAAGCTCAAAAGAGCATGGTTGAGGTACCGATAGTAAACGAGACGATTCCTCATGAAGTTTATTGCAAATTAGGGGCAGCAAAAATATTATTTAAGCCGGCCAAGAAAGGTAAAGGAGTAATTGCCGGCGGAGTGGTTCGCGTTATCTTGGAATTGGCTGGCGTTCATAATGTAAGCAGTAAAATTTTAGGCACTAATAATAAGATAAATAATGCAAGATGCGCAGTTGAAGCTTTCAAAAGATTGAAAAAAACAGAAATAAAGAAAAAGGAAGAAAAGCCAGGAGAAGAGAAAAAAGAGCAAAAGGTTGAAGAAAAAAATTAAACATGAGAAAATAATAATATGGCATTAACACTACATAATATCAGAGCGAATAAAGGCGCCAAAAAGAAGCGCAAGCGCGTCGGCAGGGGCAATGCTTCCGGCCATGGCACTTATAGTACTCGCGGTCAAAAGGGACAAAAATCTCGTTCCGGCGTAAGCGGCTTAAAAAAACTCGGAATGAGACAAAAATTATTGCAAGTTCCTAAGTTGAGAGGCTTTAAATCGGCGAAACCGAAAAATCAAGTCGTAAATCTTAGCGATATAAATAACAATTTTAAGGACGGAAGTGTTATCACTCCTAAGGATTTACTTGCTAAAGGGTTGATTGGTACGATAAAATTGCCGGTAAAAATCTTAGGTAACGGCGAACTAAAAATAAAAGATGTTAAATTTTCAGAAGTGAAAGTGAGCGATAGCGTTAAAAAACAAATTGGTGCGAGCAAAAAATAAAATAAAGAATAAATGTTTGATAAGATTATACAAATTTGGAAAATAAAAGATTTGCGCAATAACATCCTTTTTGTCATGGCGATGTTGGTGATTTTCCGATTGGCTGCGCATATTCCAATACCAGGAGTAAATATTGTCGCCCTAAAAGAAGTTTTTGCCGATAATCAAATTTTAGGTTTGATGAATATATTTTCCGGCGGCGGCATGCAGAATTTTTCCATTGTGATGATGGGCGTAGCTCCATATATTACCTCTTCTATTATTTTTCAGCTCCTTGGCATGATCGTCCCTGCTTTGGAAGAAATGCAGAAAGAACAATCCGGACAGCAGAGGATAAATAAATGGACCAGATGGCTGTCTGTTCCGTTAGCCGTTATGCAGTCCTATGGAATGATTGCAATATTGCGCCGCTCTTCTTATAGCATCTTAGGCGATGTTAGCACCTTTGATTTAAGTGCAATGATTATTACAATAACGGCGGGAACAATTTTTTTGATGTGGATTGGCGAATTAATAACGGAAAAGAAAGTTGGCAACGGAATTTCTCTGTTAATTTTTGCTGGTATCGTTTCCAGCTTGCCTCAAATAATTCAGCAAGCTATTGTCACCTTTGATCCCTCTAGGCTGTTTATTTTAATAGGTTTTGTCGTTATCGCTTTAATCACAGTTATCGGCGTGGTCGTAATAAATGAGGGACAGAGAAAAATTCCTGTTCAATATGCCAGACAAGTCCGAGGAAATAGATCTTACGGCGGTACCAGTACTCACTTACCTTTGCGTGTTAATATGGCCGGAGTTATCCCGATTATATTTGCTATTTCCGTTGTCATATTCCCAACGATGATTGCCCAGTTTTTTATACATGCTAGGACAGCTTGGGTAGCAAATTTTGCCGAATGGACAATTGAGCTTTTTAATAATCAATTATTTTACGCAGTTTTGTATTTTATTTTAGTTTTTGCTTTTACTTATTTCTATACCGAAGTTATTTTTCATCCATCTCAAATTGCAGAAAATTTACAGAAGCAAGGCGGATTTATACCGGGCATTCGTCCCGGCCGCCACACCAGCGAATATTTAGCTAATACTACTCATCGCATCATATTTGTTGGCGCTTTATTTCTTGGCATTATCGCTATTTTACCTTTAATAATGCGTTATTTCACTGGTATGCAATCTTTGGCTATTGGCGGAACATCTCTTTTGATTGTGGTGGCTGTGGTTATTGAAACTGTTAAGCAAATTGAAGCGCAGATGACCATGAGGGAGTACGAAGGAAACTAAAAAAATATATTTAAAATAAAAAAGAAGCCCCTCTGGGGCTTTTTGTTTTACGTTAATTTATGTGATATAATTGAGATATCGTTAATATTACCTAAAAATAAGCCATAAAATATGGGAATTAATCCATTTAGAAAAAGCGTTATTAGCAGAATGAAAACCAATTCTTTTAAGAGCGGGATAAAAGAAAAGACAGATTTAGCAAGATCTGCTGGCAGCAGAGGTTTTAGCAAGAGGCAAATGGATGAAAAGTTAAAAGAAGCTGGTTATAATGTAAAAAAAAGAACAGGTATAATGGGGCAAATTTCTAAAAATAAATCAGAGAATCAGACGGAAGAACAAAAAAGGCGAAATATAATAGGATCGAGAATGACCGCGATTTCCGGTAAAACGGCTTATGCCTCCAGCCAAGTTTCTTTTGGGGGGACGAAAATGGATACCAGATCAAGGGTGAGCGTAGATAGGGGTAATGTAGGGAAAACTCCGAATCGTTTTGGCTTGGGCAGTCCTTCCTCTCCTAATCAGGGAATGGCTAACCCGACCATGCCATCAGCCAGCGGATTGGGGCCAAAAAGATTTTTATAAATATTGGTTAGATTAATTATATGATTACTTTGAAGACAAAAGAAGAAATAAAAATGTTGCGCGAGGGTGGAAAGATTTTGGCAGAAATTTTGAAAAAAATTTCCGAAATAACCGTTCCTGGAGCAACTACGGAGGAGCTGGAGAAAATGGCTTGTGATCTAATTAGAGAAGCCGGAGGGCGCCCCTCTTTCAAGGGTTATAAATCGGTTTTGGATGAAAAGCCTTATCCGACTGCTTTATGTACTTCCATTAATAATGAAATCGTTCACGCCCCTTCCTTGCCGGCAAGAACCCTAAAAGAAGGCGATATCATCGGCGTAGATATTGGCATGGAATATCCATACAAAAAAGACGTCAATGGTTATTATACTGATATGGCGGTTACTTTAGCAGTGGGCAAAATTGATAAAGAGGCGTCCAGATTGATTTCCGTGACGAAGAAGTCTTTGGATTTGGCGATAAAAAAAGTGAAGCCGGGAAATACTTTAAACGATATTGGCAGCACAATTCAGCAATTTGCCGAGGCTAACGGTTTTTCAGTTGTTCGCGATTTAGTCGGACATGGCGTCGGACACGATGTTCACGAAGAACCGCGCGTTCCTAATTATGAAATTCCGAGAAAGAGTATAGACAATGTCACTTTGAAGCCGGGCATGGTAATTGCAATTGAGCCGATGATAAATACGGGCGAGTGGGGGATAGAAATTGCTTCTGATGATTTAACAATTTTGACGATTGACGGAAGTCTTTCCGCTCATTTTGAACATACAATAGCGGTGACAGAAAATGGATATTTGGTTTTGACTGAATTATAAAATATGGATAAAAAAGAAAAAAAGTATTTAGGAATTGACTGGGGAGAAAAAAGAATAGGCCTGGCTTTGGGCGATAGCCTGACAAGAACGGCTACGCCTTTTAAGATTGTCGAGAATATTCAGGATGTAGTTAAAGTTGTGAAAGAAGAAGAAATCGATGTTGTTGTTATCGGCGAACCCCTAAAAATGTCTGATATTAAATATCCATTATCTGAAGATTTTTTGAATTTTTTTCAAGTTTTAAAAAAAGAATTAAAAATTCCGATTGAAAAAGTTGATGAGCGTTTGTCTAGTCTAGGGGCGGATGCCTTGTCTGGCAGCAAAAAAACAAAAGCGCCGCGCGATACCGTCGCAGCAATGCTGATTTTGCAAAATTATTTAGACAAACATAATTCAAATTAAAAAAATATAATTCAAATGCTTCAAATTAATTATTAAAAAATTTGTAGATTTGAATTAATTAATATAAATAAGAAGACAAAATACAGAAGAATTCGAATTAATGGTTTATCTGAATTAAGTAATCAATCTAAATATCTTGAACCTATGGAAGAAACCTATCGCGCCAGCGCCATAATTTTATCCAGCCAGCCTTTTCGAGAATATGACGGGAGAAAAATAATTTATAGTTTAGAAAAAGGCAGGCTAAGCCTGGTTGCTCGCGGCGTCAAGAGGATGAAGTCAAAATTAGCAGCCCATTTAGAACCCTTAAGCTTATCAGAAATTATGGTGATTCGTGGCCGGCAATTTGATTATATCGGAGCCGCAATCAGCCGTAATTGTTATTTATCAATAAAAAACAATTTGTCCGCTATAAAAACCGCCGGCAGAGCGATAATGATATTTAATAAATTAGTCAGCCAAGAAGAGGGAGATAAAAGAGTTTTTTCTCTTCTGAAAATTTTTTTAGATTTTTTAAATAAAGAAGCTAAAAATTCGCAGGATGATAGTTTGGAAATATGGGCGGATTTTTTTATTTTAAAACTTTTGGCTGTTTTGGGATATGAGCCAGAGATGAATAATTGCTTAAAGTGCCACAAGAAGATTTCGCCGTCTGATAATAATTTTGATTTAAATCAGGGCGGACTAATTTGCAAATCGTGTTCCAACCAAAATAAAAATATTTTGCCTATTTCTGATAATTGTATAAAAGTTTTGCGGGAATGCTTAAAAAATGATTTTAATGATTTGAAAAAATTAAAAATAGAAAAGGAGTTAGAAGGGGAAATAGGCAATATTATTAGTTCTTTTTGTCAGCATCGTTTTTAGCTGTTTTTTGGGAATTTGGCGGAGGCTTGGCAAAAAGGATTATCTTTGCTAAAATATTTTTATATTGTATATTATGAAAAATCGTTTAAGTTTACTAAATAATAATAACAATAACGGTCCGACTTCTTAAGCTGGGTAATTAGTTTTTGAAAAATTATCCCGGCTCTAAGGCCGGGTTTTAAATTTTCCCGGGTAGTTCAGCGGTAGAACGCCACGCTGTTAACGTGGATGTCGTAGGTTCGAATCCTGCCTCGGGAGCATAACAAAAAAACCTGACATATTGTCAGGTTTTTTTGCTATATTTCTTGAGAGAAGGATGAGAAGTTTATGCCCCGGAGCCCCTGCCTGCCGGCAGGCAGGCTGCCTCGGGAGCAAAGCGACCCGCTTGGGTCTATTCTCAAGCAAAAACAAACGAGGTTGCTCTTGTTTGTTTTTTACTTTTTTAGCTATAGTTTAAAAACTTTCGCACATAATTTGATATAAGTCGATAATATTGCTATTTTTAATAATAAATTGTATATTATAGTTAATCAGTTTTAAAAATTATAATCAATAAGAAAGAAACTAAAGTGAAAATAAAAATAAATAATATTTTGATATAAAATAATTATTGTAAAAATGTCAAAATCAATTTTATTAAAAATTGAACCGTCGATTTTGAAGTATGCTCGAAAATACTCTGGTTTTAGCTTGGAAGATGTATCTAAAAAGACGAAAATTTCAATTGAAAAAATTAAAGAATATGAAGAGAATATTAGTGAAATACCGTTAACGCAAATCGAAAAATTTTCAAATATATACAAACGCCCCTTGGCTTATTTTTTACTTTTAAAAATTCCGCATGATGTAATATTGCCTAAAGATTTTAGAATTGTATATAAAGATGAAGAATTATTGTTTTCCCCAGAAATTTTATTGGCAATTCGTCGCGCACGCTTCGTTCAAACTTCAATCAGCGAGATAGAGGATGTGAAATTTGAATATAAATTTCCTAGAATAAGCATGAAAGACGATGCTGATAAAATAGCTGAATGGTTTAGAAAATTTATTGGTGTAGATTTAGAAAAACAAAAAAAATGGCATGACGCTGCCACTGCTCTCAGGGAGTGGAGAAAAATCTTAGAAGAAAAAAATATTTTTGTTTTACAGCAAAATTTTTTTAGTAATGATATAAGCGCATTCTGTTTAGTTGATAAAGACCCTTATATTATTATGCTAAATAATGCAGAGCATGAAAATCGAAGAATTTTTTCTTTGTTTCATGAAGTTGGTCATATCTTATTACATAAATCTGGAATTTGTAAACCAGATGATTTAAGCAAGAACTCTTATGAATATGTAAAAATTGAAAAATTTTGTAACCAAATTTCCGCTTCCATCTTAGTTCCTAAAGATGATTTTGTCGCCGATATGAATGTAAAATTATTATCTAGGAAGGAAGTAGAAGATTGGGATGAAAATATCGTGAAAATAGTTGCTAGAAAATTTAAAGTTAGCAGGGAGGTTATATTGAGAAGATTTTTAACTTTTGGCCTGATCAGCGAAAAAGATTATAATGAAAAACAAAATTTTTGGGTTAAAGAAAATAGTCAATATAAAAAAATTAAGAAAAAAGACTTGAAGATTCCTCAATATATTATAAGCTTAAGCCAAAATGGACGTGGTGTTTCATCTTTAATTTTAGAAAATTACCATAATAATAAAATTGGTTTTAGTGCTGTAACGGAAATATTAAATTTAAATGCAAAGCATGTTTCAAAGCTTGAAATGAATCTATGCTAAAATTATGGAAAAAAATAGTAAAAAAATTAAATATTGTTTTGATAGTAGTTCTTTTATTAACAGCTGGAGTCGCTATTATCCATACAAAATTTTTCCTGCCGTTTGGAGTGGTTTAGAATTGCTTATTGATCAAGGTAGACTAGTCGTGCCTAAAGAGGTGAAAAAAGAAATTTTGGCCGGGAATGATGATTTAAAAATATGGTTTAATGCAAATAGCTCATGCGTAGTTGATATTGACAAAGAACAACTAAAACTTGTCTCCGAAATAGTAAATAAATATCCAAGAGTGTCATCATACAATAAGCCAAAACCAAATCATGCCGATCCTTTTGTGGTCGCTTTGGCTAAGTTAAAAAATATAGTCTTAGTAACTGATGAAAAACCTAATGGTGATAAAATTAATCCAGCTATTCCTGACTTGTGCAAAGAATATAAAATTAAATATTGCAATATGATTTTATTTTTCGAAATGGAGGGTTGGTCGTTTTAACAATGGAAATTATTGTATATATGGAATATAAATTTAGTAAAAAATTAAGAAATGGAAACATAGTTTAAATATTATTAACTAGCTTAATTTTATGGATAAAAAGAAATTAATATTGCCAGCTAGTATTATTATTGGGTGCATTATTATCGGTGGATTTTTTTATTCAATTCAAATACAGAAACAGGAATCCATCGAGAGACAACAAAAAATTAAAATACAATCAGATATGGATGCGGAGAATGCGAGAAATGAATTAGAAACAAAAAAATATATAGCTGACAGAAAACAGGATTGTTTAAATATTTATAAGACAGAAAGTGATAAATGGAATAATGTTCGTGGTTGGAGGTATAATGAGTTCAAAGATTCTTGTTTAATCAGATATGAGGACCAAAAACCAAAAACATCGATAGAATGTGATAAGGTTTATGATGGAATAGAATATTTTTGGGAAAATACTTTATGCAAAGAGGGGGAATTTGAAAATAGTTTTTAAAACCATCTTTAAAAAATTAAAAATAGAATCTATAAATTTATTTATCCTGAAAATGCAGAAACAATAAGCCAGAATTAATTAAACTTTACCATCTCTTCTTACACCGCCATTGAAACAAAAATATTCGGAAGCTGTCCGCATATGCGAGCAAAACCACCTCTCAAGTTTTGCCCAAAATTTTTAAATAAAAAATAGTCCCGAATATTGGGACTATTTTTTGTATTTTTATCTTTTGTTATCTGGTTGCTCCGGAATAGGCAATAGCTCTCACTATATCCCAAGCTAATGCTGATATTGGGTCATGGGCGTAAATAGCTCGGAAAGATTTTATGGCGGCTTTTTCTGAATTAAGGTTTCTCGCTGTTGGTCTTAGGCCATAAGCGATTATGGAGACTGCGGCATTGTCATTCGCCTGAGTCATATTGGCGGCTCGCTTGTAGACTTTCTGGAATTCAACTTTAGCAGCATCTATGGCAGTTTGGCTGGCTTCAGAAGGCCAGCGGCCATTGGCAATCTTTATCGCATCTTGCCATTCGCTTTCTGTCTGCGGAAGTTTTCCAAAAGCTTTTTGGTAAGAGCTGATGACGCCCGCTCTTTCACCTTCGCCTAAAGATTTAGTTAATTCTGTGCCGTAGGTAATGAAGAATTTCAGGCGGTTAGTCGAAGTTTCAGAATAATTTTTTACTTTGGCTTTCAAACTGACAATATATTTATTGCCATTGGCAGTTTCTTTGGATTCATCACGGACGGCGCTGACAGCGCTGAGAATAGAGTTGATGTTCTCGGTAAAGATTGTAGTGGCTTCGGAAAGTATTTTTTCTAATTGAGTGGCGGCGGCTGTGGTAGTATTAGAATTCGTATTGGTATCGGTGTTAGTATTGGAATTATTATCTGTTGTTGTGGAAGAAGCAGGAGCAGTGAGTTGAACAGTTATATTAGAACAATTATTGCCAGCGGTATCTTCGCAAATTTTAATAGTAGAAGATCCTGATGTATTTCCGCCGGTTAAGACTACGGCCTTGCCGTTATTTTTCATATTGGCTGAAACGACATTGGCATTGCTTATTGAATAAACAACATTATTATCTGTTCCTCCGGTTATAATCACGGTTACGGTTTGAGCGGGAACCAAAGAAATATTATTTTGACTAAAAGTGATTGGCACTAGAGCCGCGGTTACATTTACATAAATACTCGCGCAGACGGTATTGGTAGAACAAACTTCAATAACGGATGATCCTTCTTCATTGCCGTAAAGAGAAATAATATTGCTGCCGCCGCTGATGCTTGCCGTTACTATTTCCGGTTTTGAATTTGAAGAAATTGAATATCCGGATCCGTCTCCACCCGAAACTGTCACATTAGTCGTATCTTCTTTATGGACAGAAACGACATTTTGACTAAAGGCAAGAACAGTGGAGGAGGGAGTGGTTGTATTTGCGTTGCAGCTTACTTGGAGATTGTTGCAAGTGTTGTTAACGGAAGCGGAACAGACCGTTATAACCGTTGAGCCAGTGGTGTTGCCGCCAGTAACCGTGATTGTGCTTCCGGAGATAGTGGCTATTGCCACGGCAGAATTAGTGTTGGAAGAAATATAATAACTATTTTGAGTATCTCCAGAAACCGTCACCCCCTGTGATAAACCAGGAATAAGATTGAGATTATTTTGGCTAAAAGATAAATTATTAGCAGTGGCGCTCTGGACAGTTACATATAGATTGCTGCAATTTGTTTCCGAACCGACAGCGCAAATTTTTATTGTTGCTGTTCCGGCTTTATTTCCGAAAAGAGATACTATATCGGTAGTGCCGCTGATATTAGCGCTGACAGAAGCGGAATTAGAATTTGAATTTACAACATAACCATTGATTGAATTTCCGAAAATTGTTATATTTTCTGATCCTAAATAATTCAGAGTGGTAGTGTATTTGCTCAGAGTTATTTGAGTTTGCCCGGAAGAAGTCCCAACAACTACGGCTACTGAACCGCAACCAGCGTTAGCTCCGCAAAGAATAAGAGTTCCGGTTCCCGTGCTGAGCCCGGTTATGGTTATCCGACTTCCGCTCAAAACTGTGCCGATGCTTGAAGTTAAGCTATTGGAGGATAAAATGAGGGTATTTGAGGAGTTGATAGATATGCTTTGTCCAACAGCTATTTGAGTGCTGGTTTGATCGAAAGTTATGGTGCTGGTGTAGGATGGCCACAAAAGCATGGAAGACTGAACTCCGTTGATTGTGGCGTAGGCTGGAGATCCGGCTGGGATTCCATAGCCGCCGCTGCTGATTGAATTCGTGAGGTGTCCGTTCGCGTCAGTTGTCCCTAAGATGATGGTCGATAGGGCTGAGGCGCCGGCCGGCAGAAAAGAAAGACGAACAGTGCTGTTGATATCGCCGGTAATTTCTACCTGGACTGCATCGCCGCTGGTATTAGTTAATGCCATTGTGGTCGGTGCAGACGCCTGAACTTGGGAAGATAATAGTCCGAGGCAAAGAACTATCATCAAAAAATAGAATATTTTTTGTTTCATATTTTTTATTAAAAAATTATTTATTTTAGAGATTTATAATAATCAAATTATATCATTTTTTTAATTGGCTTACAACAAATGGCGGTCAATAAAGGAGATTTTGAGAAAATCTTCTTTTTTTAGTTTTCTTGCCAATCCGAAAGAATTGGGTTAAAATAAAAGTGTTAATCGTTTTTTATTTATTTATTTTTTAAAAAATATGGAAGAAAAAAATGGGAAATTGCGGACAAAAGAGCCGAAAAAATTCTCCGGCCAGGAAACTATAATCACAGAAGAAAATAAAAAGTTAAACTTAAGAAGAAAAATTATTCAAGCATCTTTAATTTTGGTTTTTGTTGTTTTATTAATTATGAGTTATTTTTTTATAAACGCCAATAAAAATAAGACAGATTTGCCAGCAAATATTTCTGAGCAATTAGACCAGAATGGAAACAATGGTTTATGGAAATTTAACTTAGTCAAACCGATCTTTGCGCAGATTGAAAATATAACTCAAAAAATAAAGCCCTCAGTCCCTTCTGCTAAAATAGCAGTATCTGAAATTGAAAATTTCGATAGTTTTATTAAAAATGATAAAATAGTTTTTTCTGAAGAGCAGAGAAAAGCGCTGGAAGAAGATGGTTTTTTTCTGGCAGAGAATTATATAATTACGGATCAAAGCGCATATGACAATACCGACGACTTTATTGATACCTATGAGAGTTTAAACGGCAGCAGCAATATCTATTATCGCGAACCGGATGACGCCATATTTATAACAAGTGATACGGCTTTGCATCTTTATCATATTCTTGTTGATAGGAGTTTCCAACAAATTGAGCAAGATAAGTTCCAGCCAATGCTCCGATCAATTACCAGGGCGCTTTTTGAAGATTCAATTAATAAATATAATTCGACTGATGATTTTAAATTGAAAGAATCATATAAGAGATTATCCGCATATTATTTAATCCCTTTGGTGGTTATGGACGCAGGAAGTAAATCCGGCAATGTTGTTTTAAAACCAGAAAATTTTGAAAATTACGCCAAATATATAGAAGCAATGCATGAATTGCAGGTAAAAGATGCTGAGGGAGAACTTAAGTTTTCTTTAACTGAAAAGCAGTATGACGGGGTGGAATTAGGCGATGAAGTTTATGATTTGGCTAAATCAGAATTAAAATTGATTCAAGAAGCGAAAGGCCTGTCTCCGTCTCCGATATTTACCCCCTTGCGTCCGGAATTGAAAAATGATTATTCTCAATTCAAACCTAGATCGCATTATACTAAAAATAATATTTTAAAATCATATTTTATTTCTATGATGTGGTATGGGCGTATGGGTTTTAATCTTACCAGTTTGGACATGACCAGAGACGCTTTGATTGTGACGGGACAAATAAATAATTTAAAAGTAGGGGACCAGCAATTATCAAAAATGTGGTCAGATATGGCCGATGTGATTGAATTCTTCGTAGGCGAAGTTGATGATCTAACCGCCTATGAATATTCTGGTTTGATTAAAGAAGTTTATGGAGAAGATATTTCCGACGATATTTTTTCAAACGAAGAAAAATTGGAAGAATTTGTTACTCGCGCCAAAAAAGAATTGCCGGCTCCAAGAATCGTATCCGAAGCTTTGGACGTTTATGATAACGGCGGTGAAAGAAACGAGCTTTTAATTAATACCATGCAATTTCGCTTTATGGGGCAAAGATTTACGCCTGACGCGTATATTATAAATAATTTGACTCAGGGCGTGGGCGCACCAGATCCGGAAACCGGGCAATTGCTTCCGACTATGCCGACTGCGCTAGAGCCCTTGGCCGTGATTGAACCAAATAGCCAAATCGTGAAGAAATATTTGGATAAATGGATTAATGATCCGGCAAGAATAAAAACCCAGGGAAGGGAATCAGATAAAATTATTCCTAAAGTTTTAACAAAATTAAAAGAAGAATTTTCCAAATACGAACCTTCAGTTTGGACGCAAAATATTTATTGGAGCTGGCTCAATTGTTATAAAACATTATTAGCTGGATATGGAGAAGGATATCCTTATTTTATGCAACAGGAATCGTGGATGAAGAAGAATCTAGGAACTGTACTTGGGTCTTATACGGAGTTGAAACATGACACCCTCCTCTATGCTAAGCAGTCTTATGCGGAAAGGGGCGGAGGCGGTGATGGTCCAGATGCGATACCGCCGGTGGTAAAAGGTTATGTTGAGCCAGATTTGGATTTTTGGAATAAAATAATCACTTTAGCGAAACTAACCCAAAAAGGACTAACCGATAGAGATATTTTGCCCAAAGAATTTGCGGTAAAATATGAAGCTTTTATTAAATCCGCTCAATTCTTTAGGCAGATAGCTGAACAGGAGCTGCAGAATCAAAAAATAAGCGACGATGATTTTGAAAAATTGCGCACAATAAATTCAAATCTCGCAATTATAACTGCGCCTCTTCCCGGGCAGGAACTCACTGATAAAGAAAAAAGAGCGGGGGTTATTGCCGATATTCATACGGATGCAGTTAACAGCCAGATTCTTTATGAAGCGACTGGCAAGCCCTTCATTGCTTATGTGGCGGTTAAAGATGTTAATGGCGCCCGACTGACTCGCGGTTTAGTCTATAGCCACTATGAATTTCCAGATAAGATTGACGGTAGATTAACGGATGAAGATTGGCAGAAGAAAATTTATTTAGGAGAAGGACAATTACCGGCTGGAGACGAGTGGTCGAAAGATCTTATAAAATAAAAATGGTAAAGTTTAATTCAAAAATAATAATTTTGACAATATTAAGCCTGTGTTTCACGGGCTTAATTTTTGTTGGGTTTTATTTTTATCATCAAATTCCGAAAAATGAAGAAAAAAAAACTCATTCTTCTGCCCCGGCGGATTTGGAATTTTTTGAAACAGTTTTTAAATTTAAAAAAAACGAACTCAATCTATCCGGGAAAGAAGTTGTTGCTGGCATAATTCCTCACCATCTTTTAGCGGCGGATTTAATTGCCGAATTTTTTTATAATTTGCAAGAAAAAAAATATAATACAATAGTCTTGATCGGTCCGAACCATTTTGATGCGGGCGACTCGGGAATGATAACCTCGGCTTATGGTTGGCAAACGCCTTATGGTCTTTTGAAGGTTGATGATGAAATTTTGGATAAAATACCTCAGAATATAAAAGTTGACGAAGAGGCGATAAAAAATGAACATTCCATAACAAGCGAAGTAGCTTTTATAAAAAAAATATTTCCGCAAGCAAAATTTTTGCCAATAATTTTAAAATCAAGTGTTACGCCAGAAGAAGCGGAGGATTTGGCGCATGGATTGTTTGACTTAAGCAAAAATAAAAAAGTTCTTATTCTCGCAAGTGCAGACTTTTCTCATTATAAAGATAGCGAGACGGCGCAAAAAAATGACGCTGAGAGCATTAGGACGCTTCTTGATTTTGATTTTGGCAAAGTTTATGGTTTAGATGTTGATTCACCAGCGTCAATTTATGCATTGCTTGAATACAGCCGTTTAAATAAAGCTAACTTTAGGCTTCTTAATAATTCCAATTCGGCGATTTTGGCCGGCAAACCGGAGATACAGAGCACAACAAGCTATGTGACGGGCTATTTTATTAAATAGTTAGCTTTTCCCTTGCTAATATTAGGAAAATAGGTTAAGATAGGAGTGTAATTTAAATATAAAAAATAAAATATAAAAAATAAAATTTACAGCTTAAGATTAATTTTTTGTTTAATTTTAGGTAATTTTTTATCTTTTATTTTTTCATTTTTCATTTTTTTATGCTAAGGACTCATACCTGTGGAGAATTAACTAAAAAAGATAAAGGGAAAACTGTGGAATTATGCGGCTGGGTGCATCGTCATCGCAATCACGGCGGTCTTATTTTTATTGATTTGCGCGATCGTTATGGATTGACTCAGATAAATTTTGATCCGGAGAACAATAAGAAAATTTGGGAGGAAGCTTATAAATTGAGGGGGGAATGGGTGATTAGAGTAAAAGGCAAAGTGGAAGAGCGTCCGAAAGAAATGGTTAATAAAAAAATGGCAAGCGGAGAAATAGAAGTGGTGGCAAAAGAATTGGAAATTTTAAGCAAATCAGAAACTCCGCCTTTTGAGATTGATGAAGAAAAAGCAAAAATGGCCAATGAGGCTTTGCGTTTGGAATACCGTTTTATTGATTTGCGCCGGTCTCGCCTGCAAGAGATAATCAGGACTAGAGATGAAGTTATAACTTACGCCAGAGATTATTTCCATAAAAAAGATTTTATTGAAATCCAAACTCCGATTTTGGCGAATTCTTCTCCGGAAGGGGCGAGAGACTATTTAGTCCCATCTCGTCTTTACCCGGGGAAATTTTATGCTCTACCGCAGGCGCCTCAGCAATTTAAACAGCTTTTGATGGTGGGCGGTTTTGATAAATATTTTCAGATCGCTCCTTGTTTCCGCGACGAGGATACCAGGGCCGACAGACATCCGGGTGATTTTTACCAGATTGATTTGGAAATGAGTTTTGTGGAGCAGGAAGATGTTTGGAAAATGGCTGAACCGTTGATGATTGAATTAACAGAAAAATTCAGCGACAAAAAAGTTTTATCAAAACCTTTTCCCAAGTTAACCTTCAAGGAGGCTATCTCTAAATATGGTTCAGATAAACCCGATCTTCGTTTTGGAATGGAAATTGCTGAAATTACGGAATCTGTTAAGAATTGCGGGTTCAGTGTTTTTTCTGAAGCGATAAAAGCCGGCGGCGTTGTTGAAGCTTTGAAAGTTTCCGAAGGAGCAAAATTTTCCCGCAAAGATATAGATGAATTAACAGAAATTGCTAAAGCTAAAGGCGCTAAAGGTTTGGCTTATATAATTGTAAAAGAAAAAAACGAGCTTCATTCGCCGATAATTAAATTTTTAGGCGATGAATTGTCGGCAGAAATTGTCAAAGAACTCAAGGCAAAAGCCGGAGATATAATCTTTTTTGCCGCTGATTCCTGGCGGACTGCCTGCCAGTCTTTGGGCGCAGTGAGAAGCGAATGCGGCAACCGGCTCGGTCTTAAAGATTCAAAGAAAGCGGCTTGGGCTTGGGTTATTGATTTTCCCATGTATGATTATTCTGAGTTGGAAGAAGGAAAAATTGATTTTTCCCACAATCCTTTTTCCATGCCCCAGGGAGGATTAGAGGCCTTGAAAACAAAAAATCCTCTGGAAGTTTTAGCTTATCAATATGATTTGGTTTGCAACGGCTATGAAATATCCTCTGGCGCTATCAGAAATCACGATCCGGAAACTATGTATAAAGCCTTTTCTATCGCCGGCTATTCCAAGGAAGAAGTAGAAAAGAAATTTGGGCATATGCTTAAGGCTTTTAAATACGGCACTCCGCCTCATGGCGGCCTTGCTCCGGGTTTGGACCGGCTGCTGATGATTTTGCTTGACTGTGAATCAATTCGGGATATTTACGCTTTCCCCAAGGACGGGCAGGCGCGCGATGTAATGATGGATACTCCAAGCGAAGTTGACCCCAAGCAATTAAAAGAATTAGGAATTAAAATAGCATGACACAACTTGCAGAAAAAATTTTAATAAGAGATATTTTTAAAGAACCGGAGAAATTTTTATCCGGTCATTATTCTCCTAAGGCGAAGAAGATTTCTATTTCCGGCTGGGTAAGAACGATTCGTTCATCAGCCAATGTTGGTTTTATAGAAATTAATGATGGAACTTTTTTGAAAAATTTACAGGCGGTTTTTGAAAATCAACTGGATAATTTTGATGAATTGGCAAAATTGCCGATTGGTTCGGCGGTTACTATTGAGGGAGAACTTATCAAATCTCCAGCTGCCGGCCAGCCTTTTGAACTTAAGGTTGATAAAGTGGAAATATTAAGCATCACAGCTGATGGTTATCCTTTGCAGAAAAAGCATCATTCTTTTGAATTTTTACGGACGGTTGCTCATTTACGGCCGCGCACCAATACTCTTTCCGCAGTTTTTCGAGTGCGTTCGGTTGTAGCTTTCGCTATTCATAAATTTTTTCAAGAGAAAGGCTTTGTTTATCTTCATGCACCGATTATCAGTTCTAGCGATTGTGAAGGAGCAGGGGAAATGTTTCAGGTGACTTCACTTGATTTAGATAAATTACCAAGAGATGAAAAGGGAAAAGTTGATTTAACTGAAGATTTTTTTGGGAAAAAAACTGGGTTGACTGTGAGCGGACAGCTTAATGGTGAAGCTTTCGCTTTAGCTTTTCGCAATATTTATACTTTTGGCCCGACTTTTCGCGCGGAAAATTCTAATACCGCCCGCCATGCGGCTGAATTTTGGATGATAGAGCCGGAAGTGGCCTTTGCTGAATTGAAGGACAATATGGATTTAGCGGAAGAAATGATAAAATATTTAATTAAATATGTACAGCAAAATTGCCCGGCGGAAATAGAATTTTTTAATAAATTTGTTGATAAGGGATTGATTGAGCGTTTGGACAATGTTGCTAACTCTGATTTTGAAAGGGTCACTTATACGAAGGCAATTGATATTTTAAAGAAATCTAAAGAAAAATTTAAATATCCGGTGAAATGGGGGATGGATTTGCAAACCGAACACGAAAGATATATTGCAGAAAAAGTTTTTAAGAAACCGGTTTTTGTCACGGATTATCCAGCTAAAATAAAAGCTTTTTATATGCGTCTGAGCGATGACGGCGAGACCGTAGCGGCTATGGATTTATTGGTGCCAGGAATAGGAGAAATTATCGGTGGCAGCCAAAGAGAAGAGCGTCTGGATGTGCTGGAGAGAAGACTAAAAGAATTTGGCTTAAATAAAGAAGATTATGAATGGTATTTAGATTTGCGAAGATATGGCGGCGTGAAGCACGCTGGTTTTGGCCTTGGGTTTGAAAGGGCAATTATGTATTTTACCGGCATGGCCAACATCAGAGATGTCATACCTTTTCCCAGAACGCCAAAGAACGCGGAATTTTAAAAATAATTAATAATCTTAAAATATGAACGAAAAAATGGAGCCAAAAAATGTAGGAGAAGAAGAAATAAAGTATGAAGAATCTCCTAAGCAAGAGATCCCGGCAGAGCAAAGAGAGACAGAAAGGGCTGAAGCTGAAGATTTGAAAAGGAGATTGGATTTTCTTAAAGAGAAGAATAGATTTATGATTAATGACAAAATTACCGCCTTCGTTAATGCCTTGAGAAAAACTTATGGAATAGATAGAATTCGTGATTATGCTTTATTTCATATTTTGGTGGGAAGTACTTACGATGGAAATGATTGTGAATTTTTCGATTTTTATGAAGAAAAGGATTCAATAAAAAAATTTATAGAAAGGTTAGAGGGGGAACAGAAAGAAGCAAAAAAATAATAAAAAAATATGCGGCTCTCAAGCTTGCAAAAATATATTTTAAGTCGATGTTGTCTCAATAATGGCGCTGGTGTCAAAGCAGATTTTTATAGTTTCTATGAAAAGAATAAATCAAATATATCTTTAAAAATAATTCAAGATATTATTCATAAAAGTCTGGAGAGTTTGGTAGAAAAGGATTTACTGGTTGCTTATGGCAAAAAAACAAAACAGAAATGGTTTATTCATAAAGTGAAGTTGACGTCTCGCGGCCAAAAAGCGGCCAAAGAAATAATAAAAGAACGGCAAGTAAAATTGCCGATTAAATAACTAATTTTAAAAAATATGGAACAAAAAAACACCGCCAAATTCGCTTTTTTCTACATGCTGTCGCTGGTAGCGCTTATTTTCATGGCGCTTTCTACTGGCATGATTATTTTTCAGATTATAAATAAGAACATTCCTGATATTTTGAATATCTATCAAGGGGCTTTTTCTTCCGGACAGCTCAAGTACGCTATTTCCGCTTTGATTATTTCTGCGCCTATTTTTTATGTCTGCATGAAGCAAATCTACTCAAATCTGAAAACAGGGGAGCTGGAAAAAGATTCCGGCATCAGAAAATGGCTAACTTATTTTATTCTTTTCATTTCTTCGGTGGTGATGATCGGCTGGCTGATCGGCACAGTCAATACTTTTCTTAACGGAGACATGACCGCAAAATTCATTTTAAAGGCAATAACCGCCCTTTTAATTTCAGCTGCAGTTTTTTCTTTTTATCTTTATGACATCAAAAGGGTTGATGTTATTGGCGTTAACAAGGTAATAAAAATTTATTTTTATTCTTCTTTAGCTATTATCTTAGCAACTTTCGTTGCTTCGCTTTTTGCAGTTGAATCTCCCGTTCAGACCAGAGCTAGAAAGTATGACAGTCTTGTATTAGGTAATTTTAATAACATAAATTCAGCTATTAATAGCTATTACAAAGAATATAAAAAGATGCCAGGAGGACTGAATGAATTAAAGGGAGAATATAGCTATTTAGGAGAAGATAGCACGAAAGATCCAGAAAAGAAGAATGAATTTGAATATAGGATAGTTGGCGAAAATACTTATGAACTTTGCGCTGAGTTCAAAACTTCCAATAAAAATAATGATAATGATAATGGGGATTATAGCTATTATAAGGAAAAATGGCCGCACGAAGCTGGCTATCAATGTTTGAAACAAAAAGTTCACGATGAAAATATAAAAGATGAAATACCGGTTCCGGTTAGATAATTGTTTATTTTATTTAATATTAGCAAAAAAGTCCGAGGGGGAATCTTTCGGGCTTTTTATATAGCTCCTTAAAAAACGAACACAAAAATATAAAAAAGCGAGGTTATAAATGAAGGCCAAATTTTTTATCGACATGGTAAGCAGCGGAGTGGGAAGTTTCTTTTATTACCTTTTTTTTGGCTTGGGGATTATTTTTCTTTTGGCAATAACAGCCGGCCTTTATCTTTTGGCCGCCGTAGTTGACCCAAAAAGCAAATTTCGCATAGGTTTGGCCAAATATTCCAAGCTGGCTGTCGAATTTTTGAAGTTAGGGGTAGACGCTTTAAGGGCGATAGGATTGTTGGTGACAGCCGTATCATTAATCTCGATGGTTTATATTGTCGATCATAAACATGCTTTTCGTTCTTAAAAAACTGAAAAAAGGAGGAGAAATGCCGAAGGGAAAGAGACGCAAAAGGAAGCGGGGGAAGAATCCACGAAAGTGCCACAGAGTCTCTGGGGAAAGTATATTCTTAAGAGAAGGAAACAGAGCTGTTTGTCGGCGTTGCATGGCTTTCATTTCTTTTATTAATGGGAGTTTCAATCTCTAATAATTCTCAAAAGCGAAAGGCGAAGTTAGAAATATCACTAAAAAACAGGATAATTTTTCTGGTTTGGAGAGAGAGATTAACCAATTAAAGGGAGGGGAAATGTCAAAAAATAACAACCACCAGAAGAAAATTACAGGACGGCCGAAGCGATGTACCAATGTTCCGGGAGGTACGGCCTGCAAGAAAATGTGTGATAAGAACCACAACAGTTTGTGCCGGGAATGCAAGGCGGAAAAATAACGGAGGTCTATTATGACGGAGGACTTAGCAAGAGTAGCTGATATGATTTTTGAAAGAGGGGCTCTCAAGTTCGGGGCTTTCAAGCTAAAGCTTCATGAAAAGCAGCCGGACGCTCCTTTGTCGCCGTTTTTTCTCAACTTGAGAACGCCTGACAATCCCAAGCCGGGACCGCTCACCAGAGATGATTGCCTTCTGATCGCCGAAGTCCTCTGGCAAAAAATCCTGGAAAGCGGATTCTCCTTTTCTGCTATTGCCGGAATTCCGAATGCCGGTGATCCTCTAGCAGAAGCGATAGAAAGGGTGGCGGCACCACCACGAAGCTTCCGGATTATCAGGCTGGGAAAAGAAGTTGATGACGACAAGCGCCGGATTGTTTCTCTGGCCGACGGTAATTATCAACCTGGAGAAAGAGTTCTTCTGATTGACGATTTGATTACCGGGGCGGATTCAAAAATCGAAGCGATTGCGGCTATAGAAGTAAGCGCACTTGTATTCGCCGGCTTGGCCGTTTTGGTTGACCGCCAGGGGGGCGGCCGAGAGCAGCTGAAAAAGGCAGGGCGCGAAATGATTTCAGCTTTCACCATTACCGAACTTTTCAACTATTACCTGGAAACCAGGAAAATCACCGCAGATAAGTATCACGAATGCCTGGCCTATCTGGCCAACAACTAAAAAAACAAGAAAAGGCTGACCTTTATTGGACAGCCTTTTTTCTTTGCCTTTGCGAAAAAATACGGTATAATATTAACAAGTTGACAATTAACAATTGACGGTTAACAGTTGACTTTTAATTATTTAATACTTAATAATATGCCCAAAAAACAGAAGTTGCCGGCTAAGCTGATTAAATATTTAGAAAAGGCAGGAGTTAAACATGATATTCTTGAGCACAGAACTGTTTACACGGCTTTGGACGCCGCTGCGACGATGAGAAGGAAAGTAGGGGAAATTGCCAAATCACTCTTAGTAAAGGCGGACCAAGATTATTTTTTAGTGCTTTTGCCGGCTGATTACAATCTTGATTTTAGCAAATTAGGGAAATGTTTGGGAGCCCAAGTCGGAAAAAAAATAAAAGTTGTAAAAATTCCGGGAGAGAAGATAGTGGAAAATGCTTTAAATATTAAAGCCGGCGCATTGAGCGCCTTCGGGCAGCTTCACAAATTGCCGGTAATAATGGATAAGGGCCTGATAAAAGCGAAGAAAGCAATATTTTCTTCCGGCAGCATGAATCATTCCGTTGAAATGGCTGTTAATGATTTTGTGAAATTAGAAAATGCGATTTTGGGAAGTTTCGGAATAAAGAAAAAAATAAAAATTCAAAAAGTGATAAAAAACAAGAAGAAGACAACAAAAAAGAGTTAGAAATTATCATGCTTGATTTTAAAACAGAAAAATTTCAGGGTCCGCTTGCCTTGCTTCTGCAATTGATAGAGAAGGAGGAACTTGATATAACCGAGGTGAGTTTGGCAAAAATTGCCGATCAATATATTGAATATATAAAAAAGGTTGGCCAAATAGATCCGGAAGCAACCGCGGATTTTTTAGTGGTGGCGGCTAAGCTGCTTTATATAAAATCAAAAGCGCTGCTGCCTTATTTATATCCGGAAGAAGATGAGGAAGTGGAAGAACTGGAACAGCAATTGAAGATGTATAAAGAATTTCTGGAAGCTATGAAAATTATAGAGGGAATGATAGGAAAAAAGAAATTTGCTTTTGCCCGCGAGTTCAACCGAAAAGCCCTGCTTAATAATATAAACTTTTTTTCTCCGCCAAAAAAATTGACCAAAGAAAACATGTCTACAGTGTTTGAAGAATTGATCAGCGTTATTCGGCCGCAGGAAGAGAAATTGGAGGAAGAAAAACTGGAAAGAAAAATAAATATTGAAGATAAAATTTTGTCTATTCAGCAGATAGTTCTTGATAAAATAAAAATAAATTTCAGTAAAATAATGGAAAAAGCAGAATCGAAGACTGAAATTATCGTGAGTTTTTTGGCGATTTTAGAATTAATAAAACAAAGGAATATTTTTGTCGATCAAGATGATTTATTCGGAGAAATTACTATAAATAAAAATAATTGATATGTCCACAAAAACAAAAATAGAATCATTGCTTTTTATCTCAGCGAAGCCAATAGGCACAAAAGAAATGGCTCAGCTTATCAAAAAAGACGTAAAAGAACTTCAGGCGGCGGCTGATGAGTTGATGGCTGATTATAACGAAAAGAAAGGCGGATTGCAAATAATAAAGAATGGGTCGTCTTATCAGATGGTGAGCGCTCCAGAAAATTCTTCTTTGATTCAAGATTTTATCAAAGACGAAACCGCCGGTGAACTTACCCGGCCGAGCCTTGAAACTTTGACCATCATCGCTTATCGCGGTCCGATTGCGAAATTGGAGCTGGAGAGAATCAGAGGGGTTAATTGCTCTCTAATTATCCGCAATCTTCTCATACGCGGTTTGATTGAGGCCAAGCCGGATAAAAAGAAAAACGAAACCTATTATAGCGTAACTTTTGATTTCATCCGTTTTTTGGGAATTAATGATATAAAGGATTTGCCGAATTATGAAAAATTGAGCAAAGATGATACTTTGGACAAAGTATTAAAAGAAGACAGGGGAGTAAATAATTTGTAATCAATCTAATAATTAAAAGTTTAAAGCATGTTATTATCGTCTATCGCCAGTTTTATTATCACCATTTTTGTTTTTAATTTTGCTTGTTTCCCTTCAGATACGAATTGTTTTTCTAAAAATTTTAAGCAGGGTTTTAAAATTTTTGGTGCGGCCGAAGAAAGCGAGGGGAAGATTCTGGGAGCAGAAGAAAGCGTTAATGAAATAGCTAAAGCTTTCTTGCCGGAAAGCGAAGACAAGCCGGCTGCTCCGCAAAAAAAAGAAGGCGCGGAAGAATTTGAAATCGCGGCTAAGAGCGCGGTGGCGATTGACGAAGAAACAGGAGTTTTTCTTTTCGCTCATAATCCAGATGAGTCAACGCCGATTGCCAGTTTGACAAAATTAATGACGGCTTTAGTTTTTTTGGAATATAATCCGGGCTGGGATATCCCCTATGAAATAAAAAGAGAGGATAGGCGAGAAGGAGGAAGGATTTATTTATTTTTAGGAGAAAAAGTTACAGTAAAAGATTTATTTTATTTGAGTTTGGTAGCTTCTGATAACACGGCTACTGTCGCTTTAGCAAAATCAACGGGATTTAACGAAGAAGAATTTGTAAAAAAAATGAATGAGAAGGCCGGCAGTTTAGGGTTGACCAAAACAAATTTCAGGGATCCGGTCGGTTTAGACAATAATAATGTCTCTACTGCCAGAGAAATAGCTAATCTCGCCAAAATATCTTTGGCGCACGAAGATATACGGCAGGCGACCATGTCTAAAGATTATCAATTTAAAACCTTGGCTGGCAAAAGAAAAGTTGTATCCTCAACTGATTATTTGTTGAAAAATTTTCCCAGCAATGGCCTGAAGATTATTGGCGGGAAAACTGGTTATACGGATTTGGCTGGTTATTGTTTTGCGGGAAAATTTTCTGATAATTCTGGCCGAGAAATAATAACAGCGATCTTGGGCGGAAAGAGCAGCGAAGAGCGCTTTCAAAAAACAAGAGATCTGGCCGAGTGGGCTTATAATAGTTATGTTTGGTAATTAGTGTGATATTTTTGGGATTTTTAGGATAAGTGCTATAATGAAAAAAGATAATTATTAGTTAGTTTTTATAATA
>JBAZOD010000003.1:0-33802 GCA_041648955.1 Patescibacteria group bacterium | reverse complement strand
CGTTTTTGGCATAAATTTTTATTTGATTCAGGCGTGGTAAATTATCCGGAGCCATTTACGCGCCTGCAGCATGTTGGCTTGATTTTAGCCGAAGACGGAAGAAAAATGAGCAAGCGCTGGGGCAATGTCATCAACCCGGATGAGATAGTGGAAAAATACGGAGCCGATTCCCTTCGCATTTATGAAATGTTTATGGGATCCTTCAGTCAGTCTTGCGCCTGGAGCACTAATGGCCTGGTGGGAGCGAGAAAATTTTTAGAAAAAATAATAAAGTTAAAAATTAAAATAAAAAAAGGCAATGATGGATTAGAAAATTTACTTCACAAAACCATCAAAAAAGTGGGGGAGGATATTGAAAGCTTTAAACTTAATACAGCTGTAAGTACGATGATGATTTTAGCAAACAAGATGGAAGAAAGTGAAAAAATAAGTTTGGATTCATATCAGGCTTTTTTAAAGATCCTATCTCCTTTCGCTCCGCATCTGGCAGAAGAATTGTGGCATGAATTAGGATACAAGAAAAGCATTTTTTTAGAAAAATGGCCGGAGTATAACAAGAAATTTATTATAGATGAAACTATAAATTTAGTCGTGCAGATCAATGGCAAGTTGCGCGATACTATTGCCGTGCCGGCTGATATTTCAGAAGAAGAAGCCAAGAAAGAAGCCTTGGCGAGTGAAAAAGTTAAAAAATGGCTGGAGGAGCAAGAAATTGTAAAGGTAATTTTCGTCAAAGGAAAATTGATAAATATTGTCGTTAAATAATATAATTATTAAAAATTTAATCCATGCTTAAATATTTCAAGGGAAGAATTTCCCAGGGCTTTGTTTCTTTGTATTCTGGGAGAATGGTTTTGCGCATCACCGATGGTTTATTGGGCTTATTTTTGCCCATTTTTTTGTATCAATTATTGGATCATGATTTGAAAAAAGTTATTTGGTATTATTTGATCGGAAATCTTTTGTATGGTCTTGTCGTAGCTTGGGGCGCTAAATATTTAGACAAAGTCGGACTGCGCCGTTCTTTGCGGATAAGTATAATTTGGGGAGCAATTTTTTATTTCATTTTTTTCATTTTAGACCGGGGCATGAACAGTGTTTCCCAAGGATGGAATTATCAACAAATAATTTTCCTTTTAGCTTTGTCTATATTTTTTCTCACCATCCACCGTATGATGTATTGGGTGCCAATGCATACTGATTTGGCGAAATTTACCAGTAAAAGCAACCGTGCCAAACAATTAGGCCTGATGGAAGCCACAGCCGTTGCTCTGGGAGCGGTAACACCGCTACTAGCCGGTTGGATTTTGACTCATTACAATTACGATATTCTTTTTTTAATTACTATTTTGATATTTTTTGCTTCCATGATACCTTTCGCGACTTTGCCGAAAACCAAGGAAATTTTTTCATGGGGCTATCTCCAGACTTGGAAAGAATTTTTTTCCCGCCGGCGGAGAAGAGAAGTGCTGGCCTATGCCGGTGATGGAGCGGAAAATGCGGTGGGAGCTATTGTCTGGCCGATTTTTATTTGGGAATTATTAGCTGGGAATTATTTTATAGTCGGCGTTCTCTCTTCTTTAATTGTTGTCGTAACGGTCGGTCTGCAATTATTTGTCGGACGATTTACTGATTTAAGCAACAAGAAAAAAATGCTTAAATATGGAAGTATTTTTTACGCGATTGGCTGGATTATAAAGATTTTTATTGCAACTGCTTTTCAGATTTTTATTACTTCTACCTATCATAATTTGGCAAGAATTTTTGCCAGGACTCCTTTTGATACTTTGAATTATGAAAAGGCAGCCGATCAAGGCCATTATATTGATGAATATACGGTTATTCATGAAATGGCTGTTCAATTCGGAAAAAGTTTGATGTTGATTTTTATTTTATTCCTTATTCCCTTTTTTAATGTTCAATTAACTTTTGTTTTTGCCGCTCTCGCTTCTTTACTTATGAATTTTTTGGCTGATGAAGAAGTGGTGAAAAGAGAAAGCATTATAGATTAATTTATGGATTTATTAAAAGAAACAAAACAACTTTGTCAGTTATATGAAATAAAGCCTTCTAGATCAAAGGGGCAGAATTTTTTAATTGAAGAAGAAATCTATGACCAAATGACAGAAACGGCGGAATTAAAAGAAAATGATGAGGTTCTGGAGGTTGGTCCAGGGTTGGGGTTTTTAACGGCAAAATTGGCCAAAAGCGCAAAAAAAGTAATAGCGGTTGAATTAGACGATAAGTTGGCAGAATTTTTAAAAACAGGTTTGCTTTCGCAAAAAATAAAAAATGCGGAAGTGGTGAATAATGATATATTGCAAATCTCCCCAACCCCCTTTATCAAGGGGGAGTATAAAATCGTTGCGAATTTACCCTACAATATCACCTCAATTTTTTTGCGGAAATTTTTATCAATTAAAAGCAAGCCGAAACTGATGGTTTTGATGTTACAGAAAGAAGTGGCAGAGAGAATTGTTGCTTCTTCTCCTAAAATGAGCTTACTGGCAGTTTCTGTCCAGTTTTATGCTCAGGCGGAAATTAAAAGAATCGTGCCGGCAACTTGTTTCTGGCCTCAGCCGGAAGTGGATAGTGCCATTATTAAATTAATTTTAAGAACAGACAGCCTTCTACCTGTGCAAAACGAAAAGGATTTTTTCCGTTTGGTAAAAATTGGTTTTAGCGCCAGAAGAAAAATGCTCAAAAATAATTTGGCGGCAGGTTATCATATTTCCCAGGAAGAAGCAGAAAAAAAGATAAAAAAATGCGGTTTTAATGCAAAAATTAGAGCGCAAGAATTATCTGTTGACGATTGGGTTAAATTGTTTGGAGAATTTATTTAATTTGTGTTATAATAATAATAAGATTTCATAAATTAAAATCCTTGTTTATTATTTTATGGATGGATACAACGATAACGACTTCAAAGAGGAAGAAAATTTAAATCAAAATCAGGATTTGGGCCAAAATTTAGGCAAGAATCAAAAAATTGCCGTAGGAGTTTTGGCTGTTTCGGCTATTCTGGTGATAATTTTATGGACGGCTCAGCTTAAAAATAGCATAAATAGTCCCTTTAGCTACAATCTTCAAAATTCCAGCACAAACGGTTCCTCTGCTTTAGACGCAAATAGCGCGGAAGTTTTACAAACAAAAGATACGGATAATGATGGCTTAACAGATTGGGATGAATTAAATACTTATCAGACTTCGCCTTATCTTGAGGATAGCGATAGCGACGGTTTTACCGATGGCGAAGAAATTAATAAGGGTACGGATCCGAATTGTCCGGCTGGCAGAACGTGTTCGTCTGATAATACCAGCACCACCAGTTCAATAGAAAATAATTCGGCAACTTCAACCTCAACTAATTTGAATTTAGATCTTGATAAAGCTATTAATAATTCAAGTCCGACCCAAGAAGAAGATCTGCAAAAAATGCTTTCTGGCGGCAGCGATGTTTCAGCTTTGAGAAAAATGTTGATAGAAGCCGGCATGGATGAAGAAATGCTTAGCGAAATCAGTGATGAAGACTTAATGGCTAGCTATCAGAAAACTTTACAGGGCGAGTAAAATTATTTAATAAGATAAATAATATGGCCTCTAGCGATTTTGATAAAGGGAAAATTATAAGTCCTCAAAACAACAGAAAAAATAAGATGCCGTCTATTTTTGTTGTTCTGTTTTTATTTTTAATTATAATTTCTTCTTTTTCCTTTAAAGTTAAGTCGGCTCAGGCTTTAATACCCGTGACGGATATTTTTCAAAAAGTTTGGGAAGGATTTCAATGGACTTCTGATAAAATAGGTTCTTCTATTTTGCAAGACAGCATTACGGCCACATTGAATAAATTGGCCTATGATGCCGCCAATCAGGTGGCGACCGGAAATAAAGGGCAGGGATCTTTGTTTATAAAAGAAAATTGGAATCAATATCTGAAGAATATGGGTGACAATGCGGCTGGTAAATTTATAGAGCAATTAGGGCAGAAAAATAGCTTTTTGAAATTTGATTTATGCGAACCCAGCCTTGATGTGAAAATGAGAATTGGTTTGGGCATGGTGGAAATGAATAAACCGCAAGCGCCTGATTGTACTTGGAGTGAAATGAAAAATAATTGGAAAAATGAATACGAAAGATTAGCTGCTATGAGCCAGCCGGATTTTTTAAAGATTTTTCAGAATTCTTTTGAGCCTAGGGGCAATGATTTAGGATTAGCTTTGAGCTTGCAAACAGGGATGACTGAAAGTGTTAATACTACTTATGATGAAGAGGGATTGAAGTTGCAAGCAAAAGGCGGCTGGCTTGATCCTACTGATATTGCCGGAAATCTAAAAAGCGTTCCAGGCTGGGTAGAGAAGACTTTGGGTATGACCGGTGATAATCTTTATAGCAACATAGGCCGGTTCACCGGGAACGCTTTAGTTGATGCTTCAAAGATATTTTTAAATCAATTGGCGATTTCTACTTTCAATAATAAAATGATGAAATTGGGGCAAAAATCTGCGCCTGCATCTTCTCCTTATAGTGGGAATTATGGAGGATTGGCTGATTATAACGCGGGCCCGGGAGTTTCCGAAGCTAATAATTCGTTGCGTCAATTATTAGAACCGAGATTTGACACTAGAGCTGATTATAATATTTTAGGAGAATTGGCTATGTGCCCGGACGCGACTAAAGCCGGACCGACAAATTGCGTTATTGATGAAGGCTTCCGTCAGGCCATAGAAGAGAGAAAAACAGTTGGCGAGGCGATAAATCTTGGTTATTTAAAGGATTGGCCGTTTGGTTTTAAGTCTATTGGTTCAAGCGCGATTGAGCCTAATTACAATCAAGGATATCCTTACCGCTCCATGTTAATTCTGAGAAAATATAGAATAATTCCAGTGGGCTGGGAATTGGCGGCTGAATATATCAGTACTCATTCAGAAGAGTTAGGCAATGCTACTTTGGCAAAAATGGTGGCGTGCTTTGATCCAAATGATAACTATCGCGGTTACAATGACAATGGTAGCAAAAATTGGTGCCAGGGACTGGTTGATCCTAATTGGGTTTTGAAAGCGCCTCAGGGTTTTTGCGCCAAACAAGGTTATGGACCGGAAATTATGTCTAATGAGATCACTGAAGATGAAAATGGAAAGAAGTCAAGAATTGTTTATAGAAATGATCAGTATTGCGCGGATGAACAAAGTTGTATAAAAGAAAAAAACGATGGTTCTTGCGAGGCTTATGGATACTGCACAAAAGAGAGACGATCTTGGAAATTTGAAGTTGATGCCTGTGATCCTAAATATAATACCTGCCAGACGTTCAGGGGAGAGAACGGGAAAACTTTTTCTTATTTAGAGAATACTTTGGATTATGGGAATTGCGGGGTTGATAATGTCGGTTGCAAAGATTATACAATATCTTCTTCTGGTTATGATGAGGCGAGAAATGTTGTAAATTGGACTGGGACCAACTCTATTTATTTTGACGCTGATGCGGGAAAATGCAGTGAAGAAAGTGAAGGCTGTCATGAATATATTAGGACAAAATCGGGCTTAGGCACTAATCTGATTATTAATTCTGGATTTGAAAATAATAATGTCGGCGACAGCGCTTCCTTGGCTTCAAGAGGTGAAGCCAGATTAAATGATTATTGGCCCTTGCATTTGGAAGGAACTAATTTGCAGACAGAAATTGTCGATGGCGCCGCGGACAGATCTGGGAAGATTTTGCGGGTTACAATCGGAAGCGGCCGGGGCGGCCTGTATGCTTATGATTCTTCTTCAACTATTTGGAGCAGAGAATCAATAATGCCAAAAGATTTCGTTTTTCAGACAGGCTTCGCTTATACTTTAAGCGCTTATGTCTATATGGCGAGCGGAAGCAGTTTAGAAATTGGCGTTGGTAATAATGACACCGAATTTAAAACAGCCAGCTTGAGCGAACCCGGTATTTGGAAGCGAATAATATTAACTGTAAATAATGATAATAATCTAGCCGCTAATGAATTGTATATTTATGGAAATGGAGCGGGAGAATTTTATATTGATAATCTTCAATTAGAAATTGGAAGTTCAGCTACAAATTATAAAGATTATGGAGCAGCCAATAAAGTGTATGAAAAATTAGCGCCTTCTTATCTTGATTGTGGGGGAGCAAATCCGCCAGCTAAATGCGGGCAGTTTATAAAAATTTGCCAGCCCGCTGATGTTGGTTGTGAATTTTATACTTCAGCTTCAGACGGTATCAGCATTCCTGCCAAAACTACTGTTAACGATTTTTGCCCGGCTGAATGCGTAGGCTTTGATAATTATATTCAATTAGAAACGGGATTTGATTCATTAACTGCCCAATATTTTATTCCAAAAACGGCCCGTACCTGCAGCGCCAGCGCTGTCGGCTGTGATGAGTTTACCAATCTTGATGCCGTTGCCAGTGGCGGGGAAAGCAAAGAATATTATAGTTATTTAAGGCAATGCATCAAGCCGGATAATGCGTTAGCAGACTGTAGAGAGTATTATACTTGGGAGGGAAGCGATGAAAGCGGTTATCAATTAAGAGTTTTTAATTTGCAATCATCTGGCAACGAGCCAGATGTCACATCTCCCGATAATTGTTCGGAAGCAATTTATAATTTACCAGCTACTGATCCTGGATATAATTCAGACTGCCGTCAATTTTACAATCGCGCCGGCGGGACTTCTTATCATTCTTATACAAAGACGATTTCTTGCAGCGATAATTGCCATTCATATCGCCGAACAGCTGCCGATGAGACACAAGAGAATTGTGAGAATCATGGGGGAGAATGGAACACCAGTCAACAGACTTGCGCTTACATGGCTATCCCGGGTGAAGGTAAAAGTTGTTCTGCGGCCCAGGCCGGTTGTCGAGAATATAGTGGCAATAAGGGAAGCAATATGAGAATTGTTTTGAATAATGATTTTGAAGGAGATAAACAGGGATGGCTGGGCAATATGTCAAATGAATCTTTGGCGGTTGGCGGCAATTCTCTGGAGGCGATAAGAACAACTAATAAAACTGTCGGCTTTTCGGTCGTAAAAGGCAAATCTTATGTTTTAAGTTTTATGGCTAAAGGCGCAGCGACTGAATTTAATTCCATAGCTCTTATCAATAAAGATGCTGATAGGCAAGAATTTTCTGTTTCCAATAAAGATTTGGGAAATGAATGGAAGCTTTATAGATTTAATTTAGCCAGTCTTGGATATGACGTTGATGACGAGGAAAAATTAGAAATTACAGCTAATGGTAATTTTTATATCGATGATATTAGACTTACCGAGGTCGTCAGCCGTTATTATTTGATAAAAAATTCTTGGCAGACGCCGGATTCTTGCAATCAAGATATCAATGGCAATTCTTTCCCTCTATACATGCTCGGTTGCGATCAATATCAGAATCAAGACAACAAAATAAGTTATTTACATAATTTTGATCAATTATGTCAAGAATCGGCCGTAGGCTGTGAGCTAATGATAGATACTCATAATTCCAGCGAAACAAATGGATTCACTTTGAATGGCGTGGTTACACCGGCAGATAATCTTGTTTACGCTGTTTATGATAAAAATAAGGAATGTAATAAAGTTGATAAAGGATGCGGACGTTTTGGTTCGCCCTATAAATATGGAGATGAAATAATTTACAGTGATATTTATTTGAAAAATGATCCGGACCGATATCGGGAGATTTTGTGCGAAGAAAATGCGTCTGGTTGCGCTGCTTGGGCTTCGGAAAACAGCACTTCTTATTTTAAAGATCCTGGAGATACGGTTTGCGAATGGCGGCAAGCATCAGGAACAGGAGAAGCGGGTTGGGGGTGGTATAAAAAGAAAGTAAAAAGATGCGGCGGAACTGGTTCGGTTTGTTTGACCAATGGTAATTGTTCAAGCGGAGATTGTGTTTTGGAAACAGGTGATAGTAAATGTGAAGATAGTAATTTAAAGACGTTTGGCTATGGCGGAGAAGGGAAATTTGTTTATCAACCGATTGAAGGCTGGGCCGGAATTTGTCCGGCAGCTCAGGCTAGTTGTACTGAGTTTATTGATCCAGTGAGTAAGCCATCTTCGGTATTAAGTTATAAAGACGGAGATAAAGTAGCTCTTGAGCCTAATACTCTCTATATATTAAAAGCGAGTGGCGCAGTAACAGGGTTAGGCAGTTGTTCTAATATTTATAAATTGTCAGAAGATACAAATGAACTGGAAAGCAAAGCAACTTCAATTAGCGTGGCTTCGGGAAAGAGCTCGGTCTTTTTCAACGGCTTAAGCCGAAGTGAATGCACGGCCAGCGGCAGCGGCCAGATAAAAAAAGCCATGGTTGAATATAGATTGAAAGATGAATTAGATTCTCAGGTCTGCAATGGCTTGGTTGATTTTGAAAAAGGATGTGTTTTATTTAATGAGCGTACGCAGAACGCGGGAAGCGGTTTAGCATCTTTGGGCTGGAAAGCTCTTGACGCGGATGACGGCAACGGCGTTTCTCCAACAAAAGTTGAGGGAGAAAATAATGCCAATAAGTTAATAAAAGTAATGCCTGACAGAGTTTGCGATGAATGGCTTGCTTGTCGAAGTTATATAAAAAATTCTAACAATGAACCAGTTTGTTTCGATGTTGGGCTTTGCAATAGCTTGGATGATATCGGCAACTGCGATAATTTTATTTCTTCTAACCAGAATAACATGAATTTTACCTATGGCAATACTGCTCAAGCCATGGCCTATAATAATTATTCCGGTTATTCTAAAATTAAAAATGGTCAATATTATATAGATAAAATGGATCAAGTTGGTGAAGTAGTTGAGCTTTCCAACGGCGGTTTCGAGATGTCCGGCGGGAATGGCTACCCGGTCGGTTGGAGTGGCGTTGGCACAGGCACCTGGGATGACAGTAAATTTAAAGTAATGTCGAATGCCGATGAAATTTCTAATGAACTTGGGAAAAATATTTATCCTCCAGAAGGCGCTAGTATTCTTAAAATTGCTTCAAGATTAACGATTGAGAGCGAGGAGATAAATTTATCAGCCGGAGATTATGAAGTAAGCGCTTATGCTAACACTAAAAATTTAGCCGGTAGCGCTATAATTTCTGCTGGCGGCGGAAGCGCCAGTCTCAGTTCTGGTCGCAAGGAATATATAATTTTCGGGTTTAATCTTTTAAACCAATCTACGATAAAAATTTCTCTTACCTCAGATGCTTCGGGTGGAGTGGTTTATTTTGATGACATAAAAATAAAACCAGTCTTAAAGATAGAAGATAGCAAATATGTACATCAATCTTGCCGTCTTTATCCCAAAGAAGATTCTTTATCTTGCAGTTATTTTGATAGCGCGGGGGTTGGTCAAAAAGGACTAACTGGCTACTGTCTCCAATATGACCGTTATCCTGGATCAACCGATGCCTGCTTAATGTGGTATCCAATTGATAAAGTAAAGGGAGAAGGCGTGGAGGAAAGCGCGGGTTATAAAGGCAAATTTCCGCTTTATTATTGTACTAAAGCGACCACCGGCACGAAATTAAAAGTGAAAGGGGTGGCCGATGATGCCTTCAATTTATATATAGATAATACAAACGTGGCTTCAGGGAAAAAGAATGGCCAATATAAAGAAAAAGTTACAAGCAGCGGCGGTGTTTATAACGACGGCGTATATGGTCCTGGCAAGCACGTAGTTGTTTTATATGGATACAATGGAAAGAGCGGCGGTGGTTATGTTTCCGCCAGCATAGAGAGTGTCAATTCCGCTTATATGACGCCAATGGTTACATCTATTGACGAAAAATATGGTTGGTTTTGCACGGTCAGTGCATATAACGCGGATTTCCATTCAATAGATTATTCTTATAATAGTAGTGGTTTGGCTTGGACAAGGCCGACATTTATGAGTAGTTCAAATCGAATTATGGGAGCTGATAATATTTGGCCGAGTGAAGATAAATTAAATAAGACATGGATTGCTTGTCGCACGATTATTAATATTGCGCCAGTTTGTCAAGAATTTATTCAAACCGTTTCTTCTTCTGGCAGCAATAAAGTTTTTCAGGCTAGAATTAGCGGAGGTAATAATGATTTCTTCACTAATGTTAATGCTGGCCTCGGATATAATCAACAGGCTTATTATGGTACCGATGCTATACCTTATGGCACAATCGTTTATCCAAAGCCGGCCTCTAATCCCTATGAATGGGATACCAGATCGGATGATGGTATTCAACCGATTTATTATAATCAAGATAAAACTTCTCCAAGATTGGGGCAGTTATATAATAATTCGTTGAGTGAGCTTAAGAAAATTTTTGCCAAAAGCTATGGAGCTTATGAGTTAACACCAGAACTAACTTGTTTAGGCGGAGGAGTTTGCCGGCAAACAGGTACAGAAACAATTAGTTATTGTGATTTAAATTCTGAGAATCCAAATCAAGAATGTTCAACAGATACTTGTCTGGAAGGATGTGTGTTGACTAAAGATGGTACTAAGTATACTTGTGGTGGAGCAGATGATGGAGCGCCCTGTTGCGCCGTTATTGATGCTTGCAGTGATGAAGGAAAATGTTTAGCGGGAGAAAATAAAAATAGCAGTTGTGACGCACAAGATGGAAACACGGTAGAATTTTGTAAATTCAAAGAGGAATATAAATGTGATTTAACTACGACTTTTATACCAGGAAGCGGCCAAGATTGTTGTTTCGGAGGAAGTTGCGAGAGAGTGTGTAGCGATTCAGATAATGTAGAAGCTGTCTGCAACAGCGATGTGGATTGCAAATCTTATAGATGCACTAACAATGGAAGAATTTGCAGTAATGACATTGATTGCAATGTCAGAACTTGTGTTGGAGGAGATAAAAGTGGGAGTTCTTGTTACGATAATTCGAGTTGTGCTGGTGATGATGGCTCATGTATCGGAGATCTCTGCGTAGGTGGTTCTCGCTATGGCTCTTCATGCGATGACAACAGTGATTGTTTAGGAAGTGATGGAACTTGTCAATCTTCAACTGGTTTTTGCAACCTTTCTGATTATGGAACCTGTACTTTATCAGAGTGCCAAGGAGGGCCAAATGATGGGGAGTGGTGTAATTTTGGTGGAAACGGGAAGGGCTGCGCAGGAGGAGATTTATGTGTTCCGGTTTATAGGAAAATTGATAACAAGAGATGCTGTTATTATCTACCAAGCACTAATGGCAGTCCGGGTTGTGTTTCATATTCCGAGAATATGTATGGGTGTGTTGATGGCTCTAACCCGGGTGTGCCTTGTTCAGCAAGGGAGGAAGGCCAAGGAAGCAATTCTGGAAATGAAGGCCGTTATACTCCTATCCCTGCAAATCGTTTTGCAAATTGGATACCGCCAACCGTTTCTTGCTCCGGTTTGCGCGGCGCAGATGAATATTGCGGCATCTCGCCGATTATATCGAACATAAAAGCCAATGATAATTTTACTGCTACGGTGATAAAGAATGGTTTTGTTAATTTGTCTTTTAATACGACAGTTGATCAAGAACAATTACCGCTTGTAGAATATACTGTTGATTGGGGAGATGGAGAAGAAACAGTTGTTGCCGGCGCAGAAATGAATCATCGTCCAGATCCTGCTAATCCGCACGAAGTTTTTCATTTGTATAGTTATGGAGATCTGAAAAATAAATATGATAGAGGAATATCCGGGATAACTTGCGGAGCCGATGCTAATGGCAATTATTGCCGTATAACGCCAAAAGTAAAAATTAAAGATAATTGGGGATGGTGCAATGATGGAACAGTTTGCAACGGTTTTGTTAATTTCAGTGGGGCTATTTCTGTAAGGGAAAGATAAATTTATATATAAGTTGTATAATGCACAGTTTATTTAAATTGTATGGCGCAAACTGGTACAATCAATGACTTGCTGGATAAGAGCAGATTGGATAATTCAGGGGAAGAAAATATGGCAGCTGGGCAATTGCGGGAAGATAGGGTGGGAGAACCGCCGATAGAAAATAATTCGCTTGATGGTTTGATGAGTGTGGCCGGAGGAATGGGAGGAGCGGTAGGAGAAAGAAAAATGAAAGACGGGATAAGTAAGGATAATCTTGGCCGTCCAATTATGCCCGGAGTGCAACTTTCCGGCAATAGCCAGCCAATAGCGGGTAATCAATCCGGCGTAGACAGCCGGTTGCTGGCTGGAAAATTGAGAGAAGAAAAAAATAAAGGACGAGAGAAAAATAAACAAGCAGAAACGGAAAAGGGCGCGGAAGATGAAAAGACTGGAGAAAAAAAGGGAGGAGTGAGAGATAGGATCAATCAATTGAAAGAGAAAGTGAATTTAAAGGATAAAGCCAAGAAAAAAATAGAGGAGGCGATAACTTCTCCCGCTAAACAGGGAACAAATCAGTTATTGCGCGCGGCTTGGGAGAGTTTAATACCAAGTTTTGGAATGTCTCTGATTTATATTAATATTCATGTTTTTTTGCATCTAGTTCTGGGAGATAAATTATTCTGCAGATTAGGAGATGAATGGATTCCCAAAGAAATGAAGATGGCACTTGGCGAAGCAGGAAACAAAGGCGGTAAGGCGTTTGGTATTTTTGAAATAATGGGGTTGCTTTTTTTGGATATAATTGCTTTTATTGTTTTGGGAATATTTTTTACTTTTATAGTTATGATCGTCGACTTCATGGAAGCAAACTGGCTAGAAAAGACAAAAATATTAGTGGGTGGCTTAACGAAATTAGGGTGGTCTGGAATTAAAGCTTTATTTGATTTATTTAAAGGTTTATAAAAAATGAGAGAAATTTTTGGAAAAATAAAAGAAAAGAAGAGAATTATATTCTTTGTAGTTCCATTTTTTGTTTTTTTATTTTTAGGAGTTAATTTCGCATTTGCCGCCGAAGAAATAAAGGCAGCTGTGGGCGTAGTCAGCGGAACGGTTGGGGGCGCTGTGGCGATAATACTGTCCTGGATAGCATATCTAATAACAGCGCTGATCGGGATGATGACAACTGCATTTATTAACCTGTTAATACAAGTCGCGCAATTTAGCGATATTATTAATGTCCCCACGGTTGTTAATGGTTGGATTATAATTAGGGATTTATGCAACATGGCTTTCATTTTAATATTATTGCTTATTTCTTTTGCTACAATTTTGCGAGTGGAGAGCTATGATGTTAAAAAAATATTGCCTAAACTTTTAATAATGGCAGTTCTGATAAATTTTTCCAGAACTATTTTCGGATTAATGATAGATTTTTCTCAAGTTGTAATGCTCACTTTTGTAAGTTCTTTCAAAGAGGGAGGCGGTTGGTTTGTTAATATGTTTAGAATTGATGTCTGGGGAAAGGTGGCGGATGTTTCGCTTATGAAAGATGCAGAAAATTGGGGGGCTGATACCTGGGGCGTGGCTTTAGCAGTTATATCAGGAGTCGTTGCGGCTATTATTACTTTAATTGTTGTGGCTGTGATGTTGGCAATATTGGTAATGAGAATAGTAATGCTTTGGATTTATACAATTTTTTCGCCGCTTGTTTTTTTGGGATTTGCTTTTCCGCCTTTACAAAAATATACCGGCCAGATTTGGGAAGACTTTATCAAGCAATTAGTAGTCGGTCCGGTTTTAGCATTTTTTATTTGGCTGGCGCTTACTACTGCCAGCGAAAGTTCTTCTGCGCTTTATGGGTTATCGACAACCAGTAGCACTAATCCAATATGTATAGGCGTCGGCGCTTTTTTCTGTAATGATAATTTACAAAAATTTATTATTGTCATCGGGCTTTTGATGGGGGGATTGATAGTCACGCAACAGATGGGCAGTGCAGCCGGCAGCATCGCGGGCAAGGGATTGGATTGGGCTAAGAAAACTGGCATGGCGCCTCTTAAAGGAGCTAAAGAGGGAACTAGCGCCTTAGCCGGATATGGTATTGATAAGCTACATCAAAAAACTGGCGTCGATTTGAATTTACCGAGAGTGTGGAAAGGCGTACAGGAAAGAAGAGCCGAAAGAAGATCGGAGAGATATTCTGAAGGCATGATAAAGGCCGGACAGGTTATGAAAGAAGGGAGTAGTTTACATGGTATGTTAGCTATGACCGGTTCTCCGGGTGATGCCTGGGATCAAATTACTACCCTGAAAGGAATAAGGCAAAGAATGAAGGGTGGGAGATATATGGCGAAAGAAAGAGAAAAATGGGGCGCGCCAGCAAGAGAATTGACAGAATTGAAAGCGCAAAGAGATGGTATTTTATCTCAAAGTGAATTTGATAAAGAAAAAGCAACTAGAGAAACTAGAATAACGAGTATTGATAGTGAATTAGCTGCTAAAAATAATGAGTTAACCAAAGCCATGGCTAGCGGAAAATCTGAAGATGTTGAAAAAATCAGGGTAAAAATCAGTGATTTGGAGGCAGAAAAAATCGCGAAAACGGAACAAATAGGCGTTATGGAGAAGATGGTAAAAGATGATGAGGCTAGGGATCTGGATAGTCGGATTGCTACTAAGAAAGCTGAGGTGGAAAAAAATCGTCCACTTATGGAAAAAAATATTCCTATGTATAATTTTGAAGCCAGGGCGGCGGAAAATAAAGCAGTTTCAGAAAAAACTTCAAAAGTTAAAGACATCTCTGATGCCACAGAACTATTAGGAATATTAGAGGGGGCCATAAAGAGCAAAGATAAAACAATGGTCAAGGCTATCATGAAAAAGATGACGAAAGAAGGAAATGATAATGAATTTTTACAGCCCTTGGTTGGGAATACGGGCCATCATGGCTTGAAACAAATGATGAGAGAGCTTTCAGATAAAAATAGTAAGAATTATGCTGGTTTTGGCGAGCAGGAAGCTTTTGCTTTAGGAAGTGAAATAGCAGAAACAAATAAAAGCACAAATCATTGGGCAGCTACTTCTTCTTATTTAATGGAAAATGGTCAGTGGAGAGAAACAGATGATAGAGAACATAATGAAATTAGATCAATAGAAAGCGGTAAGATGGAACCTCAGGCGATTGTGCGAAATATCAACAGGCTGGGCTATGGTTATCATGATAAGGAGGGTAATTTTCATATTGATGCCGGCGGTTTGATTCTTCTGCGAAAACTAGATAATGATGGTGGTATCAAAAATATTAAAGACAGAATGGACGAAAGCGCTGCACAGCATGTGTTTAATGCTATTACCGATGAATCCGGCAATTTAAAGGATAAATTCAAGGGACAACTTAGTAATGAATTGGTTCAGGCTCTGCAAATTAGGCTTGGCAAAGTAAAGGGTGAAAATTTTAAACTGCAATATGAAAGGGTTAAAAATCTTGCTTAATTTTTAAAATATGGCTGGCGAAGACAAAATAAAATTAGAAAAAATGATAAATGGGGAATATCTGGAAACAGTTAAAAATGTTTCTCAGAAGATTATTTTTGATAATATCCAAAATAAAGCTTTTGAGCTTTTTAAGTTGTTTAAAAAAGCCTTGCGGGAAAATAAAGATGAACTGAAAAAGTATAAAGAAATTTATGATTTTTATAACAAAATTATAATAAAGTTTGGTTTTATCGGCTTGCCTCTTCTTGATGATGAAGATGCGGTTGATTTAGTAGGAAATTATTTCACCTGGCAATTTAGGTTGCCGGATTATGATTTTTTAGGAAAATTTCATTCCAAGCTTATTAATACTGAGATGCTGGAAGATAGAGATCTTTTGAAAAATAAGATAAAAAAAGTTTTATTAGAAAATAAAGAAATAATTACCAGCCAGGGAGATTTAAAAACCATAGCCGAGTGGCTCAGAGATTATAACTCAAAATTAGGCATAGGGCCGGTTGATAATTTAAAAAAAACCCAGTATATTACTAATCTGAAGAGCCATAAAGGGGTAGATGATTTTGATGTAAAAAAATTAAAGATTTTATTTAGCTTTTATGAAGGTTTGAAGCTATCATCTTTGACTCCGCAAGGTTTTGAAGAAGAGATTCCCGTGATTGTCAAAGGAAAGCTTTATATTTTCAAACAAGGAGAGTTGGAGCCGATGGAAGGAAAAATAAAAAAATCCGAAAATACAAAAGAAAAACCGGATGAATGGCAAAATCTTTTGGATCAATATCCGGTAGGTTCTTTGGAGAGAAAAGCGATTGAGGAAGAAATGGAAAAAATAAAAAAATAAAGTAAGAATTAAAAAATCAAACATGAAAAATAAAAAAATTGTTGTTTGCGGCTCTCTCGCTTATGACCGCATCATGGATTTCCCAGGGAAATTTGAAGATCAGATTTTGCCGGAAAAAATTCATATATTGAATGTAAGCTTCACAATAAATAAATTGAAAGAAAGTTTTGGCGGGACAGCCGGAAATATCAGTTATAATTTATCGCTTCTGGGAGAAAAGCCGATTTTAGCTACTTCAGTCGGAGCGGATTTTTTTAAATATAGGGAGTGGCTAAAAAAAAATAAAATTGATACAAAAAAAATTAAATTAGACGGGAAAGAATTAACTGCGAGCGCTTATATAATTACAGATCAAAGCGACAACCAGATAACCGGTTTTTATCCCGGTTCAAAAGATATTTCCTGTTGCCAGGCATTGAAAAAAATAAAAAATATTGATTTGGCCATAATATCCCCAGACTGCAAAGAGAGAATGCTGGAATTTATTAAAATTTTCAAAGTAAATAAAGTTCCTTATATTTTTGATCCGGGCCAGCAGATTACTAGTTTTTCTGCTAAAGAGCTTTTATTCGCGATAAATTTGGCACGTGTTTTAATTGGAAATGATTACGAAATTGAGTTTATTCTGAAGAGGCTAAAACTGGATTTGGAAAAAATAAGAAAACTTGTTAAGATAGTTGTTATTACTAAAGGAGCTGATGGTTCAGAAATTTATAACCAGGGGAAAAAGATAAAAATTCCCTCAGCTAAGCCAAAAAATACGAGTGATCCGACGGGAGCGGGGGATGCCTATCGAGCTGGTTTTATCAAAGGCCTTGTCAATAATTGGCCGTTTGAAAAAATCGGAAAACTCGCCAGTTTGGTCGCAGTTTATACAGTTGAAAAATATGGGACGCAAACGCATAACTTTAATATGAAAGAATTGGCCAGGAGATACAAGGAAAATTTTAAAGAAGATTTATAATTAATAAAAATAAAAAATTATAGTTTATGAAGCATGATGTAAAAGATCTTAAATTGGCTGGAGGAGGAAAAAAAAGAATTGAATGGGCCGCATTGGATATGCCGGTCCTTAATCAAATAAAAGAAGAATTTGAAAAAAGAAAACCATTCGCTGGCAAAAAAATGTCAGCTTGTTTGCATGTCACTGCTGAAACCGCCAATCTTGCCAGAACTCTGAAAGCGGGCGGGGCTGATTTATTATTGTGCGCTTCAAATCCATTATCAACTCAAGATGATGTGGCTGCTTCTTTAGTGAAAGATTATGGCATTTCCGTTTTGGCAATAAAGGGAGAGGGCAGAGATAGCTATTATAAACATTTGCGGGCAGCCTTGGACCATAAACCGGAAATTACTATGGATGATGGAGCAGATTTAATTTCACTTTTGCATAACGAATATAAAGATTGGGCGCCAAATATTTTGGGCAGCATGGAAGAAACTACAACGGGAGTTATCAGGCTCAGAGCTTTAGAAAAAACAGGAAAATTATTACTTCCTGTTGTTGCTGTTAATGATGCCAAAACAAAAAATATGTTTGATAACCGCTACGGCACCGGCCAATCTACAATTGATGGCATAATCAGGGCGACAGATATGCTGATTGCCGGGAAAAATGTGGTTATTGCCGGCTATGGCTGGTGCGGAAGAGGGATGGCAACTCGCGCTCGCGGCTTAGGCGCCAAAGTAATTGTTACGGAAATTGATGAAATAAAAGCCTTGGAAGCGGCTATGGATGGCTTTCAAGTTATGTCGATGAAAGAAGCGGCAAAAATTGGCGATTTGTTTTGTACTTTGACCGGCAATATTCATATTTTGCGGGCTGAGCATTTTAAGGTGATGAAAAATGGAGCGGTAGTTTGCAATTCTGGTCATTTCGATGTGGAAATAGATTTGTTGGCTTTGAAAAAATTAGCGGCAAAAGTTAATAAAAATATCAGAAATTATGTAGACGAATATATATTGAAAGGAGGAAAATCAGTTTATGTATTAGCCGAGGGAAGATTGATAAATCTGGCTGCCGCCGAGGGCCACCCGGCTTCAGTAATGGATATGAGTTTTGCCACTCAAGCTTTGGCGAGCGAATATGTGGTAAATAATTCCAAGCATCTGGAGAAAAAAGTTTATAATGTCTCAGAAGAAATAGAAATAAAAGTTTCCAAATTGAAATTAAAATCAATGGGTATAACTATTGATCAGCTTACCGCGGAACAGAAGAAATATCTGGCATCCTGGAATATGGGCACATAGTTAAGTGTAGTTAATAAATTTTTATAATTAATTTGACAAGTTAAATTAAATTTTATTTTTTACTGTTTTCGGGCTTAAATATTTCTCTTATTAAGCTTTGCGGGAAATTAGCAGTTTCTCGTCTCGCTGGAGGGCGGGTAGAACGGTAAAGCGTAAAATGAAAATTATCTTGTCGAACAAAGGGTTATGTTAGAAAAAAATATTAGGCTTGTAACCTCGGAGTCCGTTACAGAGGGACATCCGGATAAAGTTTGCGACCAGATTAGCGATGGCATTTATGATGAAATGCTAAAACAGGATCCAGACTGCCGTTCGGCAGTAGAATCTTTTTGCACTACCGGCTTGGTCATTGTCGGCGGGGAAGTTACCACTAAGGGTTATATAAATATTGATAAGGTGGTAAGAAAAGTTTTGCGAGATATTGGTTATGACAAACAGGAATACGGTTTTTGTTGCGACGACGTAGGAATCTTGTCTTCAATTCATGAACAAAGTCCTGACATTGCCCAAGGGGTTGATGAGGGAGCAGGCGAGCATAAAGAACAAGGAGCGGGCGATCAGGGCTTAATGATCGGCTACGCCATAAACGAAACAAAAGAATTGATGCCATTACCGATAGTTTTGGCTCACAAACTTACAAGACAGTTGGCAAAAGTAAGAAAAGAAGGAACCTTGCCTTATTTGCGTCCGGATGGCAAAAGCCAAGTGACGGTTGAATACGAAAACGGAAAAGCAATGAGAGTAGAAACAGTAGTTATCGCTGCTCATCATAGCGATAAAGTCGAGATGGAACAATTAAGAGCTGATATAAAAAAAGATGTGATAGAGCCGATTTTAGGAAATTTAATAGATGAGAAAACAAAATTTTTCATCAATTCGACCGGAAAATTTGTCTTCGGCGGACCGCCGGCTGATACCGGTTTAACAGGGAGAAAAATAATAGTGGATACTTATGGAGGAGCAGTAGCGCATGGCGGAGGATGTTTTTCCGGAAAAGATGTTACAAAAGTGGATCGCAGCGGCGCTTATATGGCGCGATATGTTGCTAAAAATGTAGTTGCGGCCGGATTGGCAGATAGGTGCCAAGTGCAAGTAGCTTATGCTATTGGCGTTGCTGAGCCGGTTGGTATTTATATTGATACTTTTGGCACCAACAAAGTAGAAGAAGAAAAGATTTTGGAATTGGTAAAAAAGAATTTTGATTTTCGACCAAAAGGAATAATAGAAAGCCTTGATTTAAAACGGCCGATTTATAGAAAGACCGCTGCTTATGGGCATTTTGGGGCAGAAGATGCGGATTTTACTTGGGAAAAAACTGATAAAGCAGAGTTATTAAAGCAAGAAGCGGGGCTATAGAATACTAGAGTAGCAATTTTATGAAAACAGTAATGTGTTTTGGTGTTTTTGACCGCTTTCATCCGGGGCATCTTTCATATTTAAAACAGGCGAGAAAGTATGGCGATCAGCTGATTGTTATAATTGCCCGCGATAAAACAGTTTTAAAAGTGAAAGGTAGGCGCCCCCAGCAAAATGAAATTGCTAGAAGATTGGCGGTAAAACGAAGTGGTTGCGCTGAAAAGGTTGAGCTGGGACAATTGCGTGATAAATTTGCGGTAGTAAAAAAATACCAGCCGGACATAATTTGTTTGGGATATGATCAGCAGGTTGATGAGCCGGCTTTGCGAAAATATTTTTTAGGAAGGATAATCAGGTTAAAACCCTATAAAGAAAAAATTTATAAATCTTCAAAAATGGCGCAGAAATAATTTTTTGTTTAGGGAAAATAACAAAAGCGTGTTAAAATAATCATAGATAGACTTAAAAACAAAAGAATGTTTGATTATTTGCAAAAATTCAATAAATTGCCAAAAGATTTGCGGGATAAGGTTTCTTCTCCGGCCGTAATGGCGGCTATTAATGATTTAGAAAAGGAATATGGTATTACTTTAGCATCCGTAGTAATGAAAGTAATGGCTAAGGAAATAACGATTGCCGGCTTAAATAAATATTTTTTGGAAGAAGAAAATTTTGATGCGGCTAAAACGGTTAAAATTATTGAAGCTTTAAAATCTAAAGTTTTTAAAGATGTAGTTGATTATTTAGGGATAGAGACAACGGAAGATTATCCAAAAATTTTAGCAACAGAAAAACCGGCAGTAGTTAAACAGGATGAGGCTCCCGCAGTTGAGGGAGCGAATTTTTTCTTTTCTTCTGAAGATGAAGAAGAGATAAGAGAATTGACTAGAAAAATCGGCGAGAGCGCAAAAGGAAAGATAGTAGGCGATGGCATAGAAGGCAAGCTTGATAGCATTATGTCTTTAGCACAAATAAATTTCGGCAGCCAAGAACTGCAAGATAGATTTAGGAGTATTTTAAGAGTTTATCTTCGCGGCGTTAGAGACAGAATAGAAACTAAACAAACTTTAAAAAAGCCATTTGCCGGCGGAGGTTTGGGCTTTGACAGTGATTCGGTTGACAAGGTAATGGAAATAACAGACGGCGTGAAAGGCGGAGAAGATATTTCCGGAAAGGCGCCATTAAAAATAAGATTGCCAGAAGATGAAATTGCGAAAAAAACCGGAGATAAAAATGTTTCTGATTTAAAAAATATCGGAGTACGCGATGTTGATTATGATTTTTCTTCCGCCATAGCTAAAAAATCAGAAAAGAAAATTGGTTTTTCCGAAGAAATTTCTACCATGAAGCCGGCGGAAAAATTAGATATTTCGCATGAATTAGCTCCACCGCCTCCCAGTATTTTTTCTCCGGCTAGCCAATCAAAAAATCAACCTCTGAAAAAAATTGAAGTGGAAAAACCAAAAACAAAACCGGCTGTCAAAAAACCGAGCATGATGCCCATGGAGAGATTTGAAATTAAGCGAAGCGCAGGAGGGAAGATGTCTTTCCGGAGGCCGAGTGAAGCGACTGGCAAAAAAAAGATGGAAGATGTGAAATACGTTCCGCCAAAAATCATGAGTTCAATTGATGAATTGCGCTATATGGACCTAGTCAATTTTCGAAGACTTGCGCCTGATCCCTTAAAGCAGGTTATGAAAATAAAAGAGAAAATTAATTTGTTGGAGGAAGAAAAATACAGCAAAAGAGCAGAGGCAATAAGCGCTTGGCGCCAAAGTCCGATAAATCGCCTTTATTTGGCTATCGGCCAAAAAAGTATTAGTGAAAATAAGCCAATTGATGTTATAATAGAAGAAAAAAAGAACAGCGGAGAAGATTATTTAACGCTAGATGAACTAAAATCGATTATGGATTTGAATAAAGAATTAAGATTTTAATTTTAGTTAATCATTAAAAGCTGTGCAACAATTTACTATTCCACAATTTATTGATGTTGAAGACAAAATAATCGGACCGATAACCGTTCGGCAATTTATTATAATGTTGTCCGGATTTCTTTTAATAGCCATCAGCTATAAATTATTCGATTTTTCTTTATTTGTTACAGTTACGGTTATTATATTCGGGTTAAGCGCAGTTTTTTCATTCGCAAAAATAAATGGCCGTCCGTTCCACCTTTTTATTTTAAATATAATTCAAACCCTAAAACGCCCCAAAATTAGGGTATGGACTAACGGCAATAAGCAATATGGAGATAGTTATGCGGTAAATGAAAAAGAAATAATAAAAAAAGTCCCCGCTTTGGAAGAAAAAAATCAGCCGTCGCTATCGCGCTTAACGGAGCTTTCTCTGATAGTTGATACTAAGGGGGAATACGGGGGAGAAAAGGATAAAGATATAAATTTGACCGCTATCAATAAATAAAACTATGGCCAAAAATAAAGCATCAAAAAATAAATTTTCCGCTGTTCAGAGTTTTTTGGATATTGGAGAGATAAAAGAAGATACAGTGATTATGAAAGACGGTACCTTGCGGTCAGTTTTGCTTATCTCCAGCGTTAATTTTGCCCTGAAAAGTGAAGAAGAGCAAGAGGCCATTATTTCTTCTTATGTTGGTTTTTTAAATAATATTGATTTTCCTATTCAAATAGTAATTCAATCGCGAGAGCTGGATATAAATAATTATTTAGTCCAGTTGAAGCAAAAAGAGAAAGAACAGACTAACGAGTTATTAAAAATTCAGACTACGGAATATATTCAATATATTGAAGAGCTAGTTTCCATGGCGAAGATTATGAATAAACGTTTTTATCTGACAATTTCTTATAATCCTGTTTCTGATAAGAAAAAGAGTTTTTTTTCTTCTCTTTGGGAAGTTTTGCGGCCAGCCACTCTTATTACAATGAAAGAAGAAAGATTTTTAAAATATCGCACAGAGCTCAATCGTCGAGTTGAAAATGTTATAGCTGGACTGGGGTCTATGGGATTGAACGCCGTCCAATTAGATACGCAGAGTTTAATAGAATTATTTTATACTACTTATAATCCCAGAACGTCAAAAAATCAGAGATTAACAGAAATGAAAGATTTGCGGGTAACAGAGTCATAAAATAAAAAAGATAAAATATGCAAAATTTTAATGAAAAAGAATTGAACAATCCGCAAGATCAGGAAAGAATCCCGGTAATTGAGAATAATCCGCAGGTTGCCAAAGAAGTTATAGAAGAAGAGAAGGCTTTTCGACGAGGCGTTTTGTCTATAAATGATTTAATTGCTCCGGCGAGCATGGAAATAACGCCGGATTATCTTAGGCTTGGAGAAAAATATGTAAGAACAATTTTTGTTATTAGCTATCCGCGTTATATTACGGTTGGCTGGTTTGCGCCGATAATCAATTTAAATTCCACTTTTGATGTTTCAATGTTTTTCTATCCTGTTGAAAGCTCTTTAATTTTAAAACAGTTAAAGAATAAAGTTGGTTCCCTGGAAGCGCAAATTGTCTCTGATGCAGAGAAGGGCGCAGCTCGCGATCCTTTACGGGAAACCGCTTTGAGGGATATTGAAGCTCTTCGCGATGCTTTAACACAGGGAGTAGAAAAATTTTTTCAATTTTCTTTGTATGTGACAATTTACACCGATTCCAAGGAAGAGCTAAGCCAGCTTTCGGATAGAATAGAAAATATATTCGGTTCGCGGCTGGTTTATTCCAAAAAAGTTTTCTATCAAGCCGAGCAGGGATTTAATTCCACTCTGCCCTTAGCAAATGACGAATTATATATTACCTTTAATATGAATTCATCTCCGGTCGCTTCATCTTTCCCTTTTATTTCTTCCGAATTAACTTCTGATAACGGAATTCTTTACGGCATCAATAGGCATAATAACAGTTTGATTTTATTCGATCGTTTTAGTCTGCAGAATGCTAATACGGTGGTTTTCGCCACCTCTGGAGCTGGCAAGAGCTATGCTATTAAACTTGAAGTTTTGCGTTCTTTGATGTTAGGAACCGATGTTATAATTATCGATCCGGAATATGAATACAAACATTTGTCAGACGCCGTTGGCGGCACTTACATCAATATTTCCTTGTCTAGCGAAAACAAAATAAATCCTTTTGATCTGCCTCGGGGCATTGGCGGTGATTCCAAGCCTGAAGATATTATTAGAAGCGCAGTTATTACTATTAAAGGATTGGTGAGATTGATGTTGGGGGGGCTTAATCATGAAGAAGATTCTATTATTGACCGGGCGCTTTTGGAAACCTACGCTAAAAAAGATATTACGCCAGAATCCGATCTTTCTCATATAGAACCGCCGATTATGCAGGATTTTCAGGAAATTTTGGATGGCATGGAGGGCGGCGCTGATTTAGCTCTTCGTCTTCGCAAGTATACGGAAGGAACTTTTGCTGGACTTCTTAATAATTTGACGAACGTAGAAATGAATAACCAATTAGTTTGTTTCTCTGTGCGGGATTTGGAGGACGAATTAAGACCGATGACTATTTATACGATAGTTAATTATATTTGGAATATCGTCAGATCGGAAAGCAAAAAAAGAGTTTTAGTGATTGATGAAGCTTGGTGGCTAATGCAACATGAAGATAGCGCCAAATTTATTTTTGCTTTAGTTAAGCGTTGTCGAAAATATTATTTAGGAGTGACCACAATTACTCAGGATGTTAACGATTTTTTGACATCTCCCTATGGGCAGGCGATTGTAACAAATTCTTCTTTGCAACTTCTTTTGAAACAATCTCCGGCAGCTATTGATCTGATCCAAAAAACTTTTGCTCTGACAGAGGGAGAGAAGTTTTTGCTTTTAGAAGGCGGAGTGGGGGAGGGAATATTTTTTGCCGGCAGAAAACATGCCGCTATAAAAATTGTTGCATCTTATGCGGAAGATCAGCTTATTACTTCTGATCCGAGGCAGCTATTGGAAATTGAAGAGGCGAAAAAAGAATTCGAGGCAAGCCAAGAAGAAGGGGAAAGCGGCGAAGAAGCCGGCAAGACCAGCGCGGAAGATATGAAAATTTAATTTTCGTATTTAGTTTATTATGTCAAATATCTTTTTAAAATTTTTAGCAGGAATCGCGGCTTTAGCGCTTTTAGGCGGAATTTTTTATATGGTTTTTTTCTATGATTTTACCGGCGGTAATATATTTTTTGGGAACAATAAAGATGATATTGTCCAACAAGAAGCAGAAAATGTGGAAGAGGTAGTAACTACGCCTGTTGTAGAGAACAATATTCAAGAACCTGTTCAAACAGGGGTGTCGGCCAATGAAATCGGCGCGGAAAGTTTAAAAAGAATTGCTTTTTCTTTTGCTGAACGCTTTGGAAGCTACTCTAATCATTCTGGCTATAGCAATGTGCTTGATTTAAAAATTTTTATGACAAAAAGCATGCAGATTTGGGCGGATAATTTTGTAGAAGAAGCAACATCTAAAAAAGAATATAGTGCTATCTATTATGGAATAACCACAAAAGCGATTTTGGCAGAAATTCAGAAATATGACGATGATGCTGGCCAAGCCGACATTTTAGTGAAAACCCAGCGTCGGGAAAGTACCGGCGAAATTGGCAATGCCTCTATTTCTTATCAGGATATTTTAATTTCCTTCATCCAGGAGGGCGGTTCCTGGAAAGTCAATAAAGCAGAATGGCAGGAAAAATAAATTTGCAGTTTTTTAAAACCATGAAAATATTAAAAAATAAAAAATTTTCAACAAAAGTTTTCGTCGCCATTTCTTTGGGAAGTTTTATTTTATTATTTTTTTTTCTTTCGTCTTTAAGCCTTAAATATTCTCAAATTAATTTTTCAGCAGGCAATAGGCATTCAATTGGCTGGCAAAAAACCGGTGATCCTTTTATAACTAAAAATCCTAATTTGGAAGCGGTTCTTAAAGGACCAATCATGAATGAAATCGACCCCAGTCTTGGATCGGCTAAGGCGCCTGTTACTATAACTTATTTTGCCGATTATGAATGCCATTATTGCCAGCAGCAAGAGCTATCTCTGAAAAAATTATTGGAAAAATATAGGGATAAAGTGCGTTTAGTTTGGAAGGATTATCCAGAAAGCAATTCAGATTCAAAATCCTATTTAGCCGCTGTTGCCGGCCGCTGCGCCGAAGAGCAGGGCAAATTTTGGTCTTATCAAGATTCTATCTATGACAATGAAAATAATTTTAGCCAAGATTTGGCTGTTTCTTTAGCCGAAAAACTTGGTCTAAGGAAGAGTTCGTTTTCAGATTGTTTGCAAGATGCCGAAATTTATAAACTGGTAAAAGATAATATTATAGAAGCCAGAGCTCTTGATATTAAGGGGGTTCCATTTATTTTTATTAATAATCAGGAGATTATGGGAGAAACCGAGATGATGGATTTAGAGAAAATAATAGAATCTGAGTTAAATAAAACTCCATATGCCGAGTAAAATAAAAAATATTTTTGTTTGTTCAAATTGCGACGCCCAATTCTCTAAATGGAGTGGGCGTTGTTTAGAGTGCGGATCCTGGGGTACTCTTCAAATGCAGACTCTTGATGAAAAAGAAATTAATTCCAAGCAAACTCCCGCCGCCAGCCCAGCTGAAATCATAAGTTTAGCGAAAATAAAATCAGGGAAATTAGAAAGAATAAAAACGGATATTTCTGAACTGGATCGGGTATTGGGCGGTGGAATTATGCCAGGATCTTTAACTCTTTTGGCCGGCGAGCCGGGGATAGGGAAATCAACTATCGTTGCCCAGACCGCTAATGCAATTAGTCGAAAGAAAATTGGCGAAGTAGTCTATATTAGCGGAGAAGAATCCGCTTCTCAGATAAAATCGCGCCTGGAAAGATTGAATTGCGATTTGGAGGGGATTAAATTCATCAGTGAAACCAACGCGGAGAAATCAATCGCGGCTATTGAAAATATAAAGCCGATTTTGGTTATAGTCGATTCCATTCAGGCTGTTTATTCTTTTGATATTGCGGCTGAGGCGGGCGGATTAAACCAAATTCGGGCGGCAGCTGTTAAATTCTTAGAACTGGCCAAAGAAAAAAATATCGCCGTAATTTTAATCGGTCATATTACCAAAGACGGTCAGGTCGCTGGTCCGAAATCATTAGAACATATTGTTGATACGGTTATTTATTTGGAAGCAGAAGCATCTACTAATTATCGGATTCTACGAGCGACAAAAAATCGCTTTGGTTCAGTAAATGAATTGGGTATTTTTGAAATGACTGCTTTCGGCTTTAAGGAAATTACTAATCCCTCGGCGATTTTTATTGAAGCTGGCGATCAGAAAATTCCTGGCTCAGTTCTGAGCTGCATCATGGAGGGAACCAGGCCTTTTTTAGTGGAAATTCAGGCTTTAGTAACAAAAACTATTTTTGGCTATCCTCAGCGAAAAGCTTCTGGCTTTGATTTAAATCGTCTGCAGGTTTTAGCTGCGGTTTTAACAAAGAGAGCAAAAATAAATTTAAATAATCAGGATATTATTTTGAATGTAGTGGGCGGTTTGAAGATAAACGATCCCAGTATGGATTTAGCTGTTTGTTTCGCTATTGTTTCCAGTCTTTTAAATCAAGTTGTTGATAGAAAAACATTGGTTTTGGGAGAAGTTGGTTTGGGCGGAGAAGTCAGAAATATCTCCAGATTGGAACAGCGGCTTCTTGAAGCGGAAAAATTAGGTTTTTCAAAAGTAATTATTCCTGATTGCGAGACTAAGGAGAAAAAAATAAAGCTAATAAAAATTAAAAATTTAGAAGAGGTTGTGAAAAATTTATGATATTGTCTAAAGATTTTTACGATAGAAAAACTTTGCAAATCGCCCAAGACCTCTTGGGTTGTTTTTTAGTCAGAAAGACTAACGGTAAAATAAAAAAATTAAAAATTGTGGAAACAGAAGCTTATAATGGTCCGGAAGATTTAGCTTCTCACGCCAGTCGGGGACGAACAGAGAGAAATAAAGTGATGTTCGGCAAGCCCGGGGTTATCTATGTTTATTTTACTTATGGCATGCACCATATGTTGAACATCGTGACGGAGAAGAAAGAATATCCGGCCGCGGTTTTAATTCGGGCAGTTGAATTTGACGGCGCCAACGGGCCAGCTCGCCTCACCAAAATTTTAAAAATTGATAAGTGTTTTAACGGGTTGCCGGTTTATACAAAAAAATATGGCTTATGGGTTGAAAACCGAAAGGAAGAGCTTAAAAGTTCTCAAGTAAAAAAAACCACTCGAATCGGAGTGGAATATGCCGGAAAATATAAAGATAAAAATTGGCGTTTTTATATTAAGGGCAATCGATTTATTTCTAAAAAATAAAGGCCACAATACTCGCTACGCGTTTGCAAGTGTTTGTGGCCTTCTCGGGAAAATGTGATTCAGTTCAGACAGCAGGAACGTCGGTTTCGCCGGGGATTGTCATTCCCACTGTTCTGGCGATGTTAACGATGCCCCTCCTGTAGTTGGAATCTTTTTCTTCAAGAGCGACTGGCAGAATTCCGCTCAAGTTAAACGTATTTCTGCCGGCGAAGTTTACTCCATTGCCCGTTTTTTTCAGGAATAATTCATTGAATTTTCCTCTATCCGTGATAAATCCTTCTCGGGGATCTCCGCCGTTCCGTGTAATAACGATGATCAGACGTTTGGGCAGTCCACAAACAGACGGGTCAACGTCCAATTCGATCGGTTGGCTGTCGAAAGGATCAACAAAAGCGATCGATTTGTGTTCACCCGAGGGTTGATTAGCAGTAGTTACGGGTGTTGCTTGATTTAAAATTCTGATTCCGGAGATTTTCATTTTTGAATCCTTCCTCGGAAAAATGTTGTTTGTTCTTTGCCCATTTTCCTTTATAAGAACTCTTTCTTTGCCCCTCCTTTCCAGAGTTCTTTTTGTTTTTTATCTCACCCCCATGAGATTTTTCGTATATAAAGATCGTTTGTTTTATTTCTTATCATACATCAAAAAAATGCTTTTGTCAATAACACTTTTTATTCTAAATGAGCTGTTTTTTCAAGTTTTTCCAGTTTTTTCTTTAAAATTGGGTGATTTTTAAGATTTTCATCAGTAGTGATAATCTTAATTGCCTCGTCTTGCGCCTGCTTCATGAGCTCGTAATCAAACAATGAGGCGATTTTTAGATCAGGGAATCCTTTTTGCATTGTGCCGTAAATCTCTCCCGCCCCTCTTAATTTCAAATCCATTCTCGCCAAGGAAAAGCCGTCATAACAATCAACCAGCGCTCGCAGTCTTTTCAGAATTTTTTCATTAGCGTTATCAGAAAAAAGAAAACAATATGACTGATTTTCTCCTCGGCCTACTCGGCCTCGAAATTGATGAAGCTGGGCCAGCCCAAATCTATCCGCGCCTTCAATCATCATGACGGTTGCGTTTGATACATCAACGCCAACTTCCACCACAGACGTAGAAACCAGAATTTTAATTTTATTTTCAAGAAAATCTTCCATTATTTTTTCTTTTTCTTTTGATTTCATTCGGCCGTGTAAAATGCCGATTTTTAATTCCGGAAAAACTATTTTATCCAGCTTTTCGAATTCCTGCTTAACAGATTTGATTCCCAATTTATCAGAAGGATCAATTAGGGGACAAATGACAAATATCTGTCGGCCATTTTTTATTTGCTCTCTTATGAATTTATAAGCTTCGTTTCTTTTTTCTTCAGGAACAATTTTAGTTATTATTTTTTTTCTATCGGCCGGCATTTTGTCGATAATAGAAACATCTAAATCCCCGTATAGAGCGAGAGCTAAAGAACGGGGTATGGGAGTGGCAGTCATAGATAAAAGATGGGGTGTTGTTTTTTTATTTCCAGATTTTTCGGTTAGAGTTTTTCTTTGTTCAACGCCAAAACGATGCTGTTCATCAATAATTGTTAAGGCTAAGTCCTTGAATTCTATTTTTTCCTGGATTAAAGCATGGGTGCCTATAATCAATTTTGAATTTTCGATTACAAATTTTGTATTGATTTTTCCCGTCTCTATTTTATTTTCTAGATTTATTTTTTTCTCCGAGCTGATGATTAAACCGATTGGAATACCAAAGCCAGAGAGCAATTCAGAGATTGTTTGAAAATGCTGGCGAGCCAAAATTTCCGTTGGCGCCATCAAGACCGCCTGCTTGCCGGCGAGGATCGTATTAAATATGGCTATAACCGCTACTATTGTTTTGCCGCTGCCAACATCACCTTCAAGAAGGCGCGACATGGGTTTGTTTTTTGAAATATCTTTTAGTATTTCCCAGGCGGTTTTTCTTTGAGCATCAGTAAGTTTCCAGGGAAGAGAGCTAACAAATTTTTTTGTCTTTTCTTCGGAAAAGGGGATCGGCTCAGCTAGACTCGTGCTTATTTTTTTTCTTATTATTTGTGACCCAAGCTGAATTAAAAAAAGTTCATCAAAAGCTAGCCGTCGCCGGGCAATTTCTGATTCGTTTCTATTTTTGGGGAAATGAATTTTTTTTATTGCTTCTTCTAGGACAATCAGGTGTTGGTTCTTTCTCGTCTGTTCCGGCAGCCAATCTGGAATTTGCTTTGCTAAAACTAAGGTTTGTTTTATTAAAAATCTCAATTGTTTTTGAGTAAGGTTTGCGGTTAAATGGTAATTAGGCACAAAGCCCTGGGTGTGGATGATATTTCCCCCTTGATAAAGGGGGCAGGGGGATTCTTCCACTCTTTCATAGACAGGCGATTTCATAATCATTTCTCCGGGTTCTCCTTCCACTTTTCCGGCCAAAGAAATCGTATCTCCTACTTTTAAATTACGGGCGATAAATGGCTGGTTAAACCAAATTACTTTTAAAGTGTCAGTGTTATCAGTCACTAAAGCTTCAGTAATTGACATTCGCCGGTGGTAGCTCCTTCTGCTTTGAATCATCTCAATTTTTCCAACCACATTAGCGCTGGTTTCCGGAACTAATTTATCAATAGGCGTAAGCTTGGTAAAATCATCATAACGCCAAGGGAAATAAAAAAGCAGGTCGCGTACGGTGGTTATACCCAAATTGTTTAAATATTTCGCCGTGGTTTTGCCCACACGAGTGATATTTATAATGTCTGTATCTACAGTTAACATGAGTATATTTTAGCATAGAAGGGCTAAAACCAAAAAACAGTCCTGAAATTTAGGGACTATTTTTTGAAATTGTGCTCTCGGCAGGAATCGAACCTGCATTTCAAGATCCGCAATCTTGCGTCCTATCCATTGAACGACGAAAGCTTTTTTGTTTTAGTGCCCTCAAGAGGAATTGAACCTCTAGCCTTCAGCTCCGGAAGCTGACGCTCTATCCATTTGAGCTATAAGGGCATAGGCATTAGCTGGTAGCTGTCAGCCAGGGGCTGATCCGCCTCTGGCGGAAACTATGAGGGCGAATGTTCTAGCTTTATAAATAAAAACCCCAAAAACATATCGTTTCTCGGGCGAATTTGTTTTTTAATTTTTCATTCAACGTTCTATTGCATTTCCTGCTCTTCTGGATTTTTTTCAATTTTTTCTTCTTGACCAGCCTCTTTCTTTTTAGCGGCAAAAGCGCCAAAGAGAGCAAGAATGGCGAAAACAAGAGCTACGACCCCTGTCCAAGGCATTTTAGCTATGAATAGCCAGATAGCTGCCGCCAGAAGAATGATCCCGATAACAATACGGGTGATTTTTCCTGCCATATAGTTTTTAAATTTTCTATAATTTAAATATTTTGGCTAATGCTTCTGAAAGGGGCTGATCAGTCCTGTCTAAGTCCTCTGGCAAATACTTTAATAGATTTTTTCTGATTAGTAAAGGGTTGTTATTTTTTAAAGGGATTGATAGCCGCGGCTTCAGGGAATTTTTATATTCAAAATAAAGATTTTTTATTTCTTGCTTAGGCTTGTAAACAATGGAAAAATTTTTAAATTCATCGAAATCGTGAAATTTTTTTCCAACAGTTATTCCTTCTGTCTCTAACGATATTTTTACCATATCTGGATTTTGGCCGTCGCGCAAGACAATTACAATCGCGCCGATTATTATAATCACGGCAAAGAGAAAATTACCGCTGAAGAAGGCATACAAAATAAACAAAAAGGCGGCAATACTATAAAAAATATACCAATTTTTGGTTTTTTCATGTTTGTCGTATTCTGGTACTTGCCAAGAAATATTTTCATTTCCTCCGTTAGTTTTGTCTGATTTTGTATCCATATTTTAAGATTGACAACATTGTTTTTTTCTTATATATTTATTATAGCATAAAATGCGGAAACGCAAAAACAAGAAAGCGGAAATTAGATGATTATAGGCCTGCTTTATTGTTTTTTTATTTTTAGGCACGGAGAGGTGGCTGAGTGGCTGAAAGCAGCACCCTGCTAAGGTGTTGAGCCTTCACGGGCTCCCAGGGTTCGAATCCCTGCCTCTCCGCCAAGTTTCACTTTTTGTGAAATCGTAAGAAATAGCCTCGGCGCAAAGCGCCTCGGCATGGTATTTTTCCGCAATTTTGAAGGCGTTTTTGAAATCCAAAAACAAAGTGCGGTCGGCAATGCGGAAGTTCCTGTGCGAAAGCACAGAGAAAACGAAGTTTTCAGAACGAATCTTTTTTCTTTCGTCCGCCAGCGGGCGGACGAAATGTTGAGCGTATTTTTCTTTGATTGCCCAAAAACTAAATTTAAAACAATATGGACAACATAAATTTGCAAACCAAAAAGATTTTTCTCTATGCTCGTAAATCTACGGACGAACCCGAAAGGCAGGTTTTGAGTATTGAGGCGCAAATGTTTGAATTGCGAGAATATGCCAAAAAAGAAGGGCTAAATATCGTCCGTGAATTTGTGGAAAGCAAAACCGCCAAAGAGCCAGGGCGAGAGATTTTTAACGAAATGATAGCGAGCATAGATAAAAATGAAGCCGAAGGAATTTTAGCGTGGCACCCTGACCGACTCGCTCGCAACTCCATAGACGGCGGACGGATAATTTATCTCGTAGATACTGGAAAAATATCCGCGCTAAAATTCCCGACTTTTTGGTTTGATCCGACACCGCAAGGAAAATTTATGTTGTCCATTGCTTTTGGGCAATCAAAATACTATGTTGATAATCTTTCGGAAAATATAAAAAGGGGTATTCGCCAGAAATTGCGAAATGGAATATGGCCCGCTTGGGTGCCACTTGGCTATACAAACGACAAAAATGCCCGCTGTATCGCTGTGGATAAAGAAAAGGTAAAGTATATCAAGCGGGCTTTTGAAATGTACGCGACTGGCGAATACCCTCTCGCTCAACTCCGAAAGATTATCAATTCCTTGGGCTTGGTTGGCAAGAAAGGCAAAATGCTTTCCGTCTCAAATTATCAGTATATGCTGAAAAACAAAATCTATTACGGCGTGATTGAATATAATGGCGAAATGTATGACGGAAAGCACGAACCAATTATCACAAAGAAACTTTTTGATTCTGTTCAAGAAGTGATGATGAAAAAATCCAAACCGAAATCGCCAAAATTGAAACCGTATGTGTACAGAGGATTTTTCCGTTGCGGAGAATGTGATTGCTTCATCACCACCGAAACACAAAAAGGCCATAACTATTTGCGTTGCACCAAACGGAAAAATCCTTGCCAGCAAAAATATGTTCGCGAAGAAATCATCACTTCTCAAATAAAAGAAGAAATCAAAAAAGTTTCTTTGTCTTCCGCTTGGGCAAATGCCTCAATCAATTTTTTCGAAAACGAAAAAATTAAAATTGCCCAAGCGGAAAGCTCTTTCGCCCAAAAAGCGAGAAATGAGCTTGTAGAAATGGAAACAAAACTTGATCGTTTGCTTGATTTGCAACTGGACGGCAATTTGTCGCAAGCGGAATATTCCGCCAAAAAGCACAAGCTCATTCTCGCTAAAAAAGATTTGGAAGAAAAAATCACCGCTTTTGGGCGAAAGAGCAATAATCGGTTCGAACTTGCCATAAACTTCATAAAAGAAGCCAACCAGGCCGAAAAATACGCTCAACAAGAAAATCCCGAAAGGATTCGGGATTTTCTCAAAAAGATTGGTTCGAACTTCCGCATTGCCGACCGCACTTTGTTTTTGGATTTCAAAAA
>JBAZOD010000002.1:0-37500 GCA_041648955.1 Patescibacteria group bacterium | reverse complement strand
GAGAGCTAGCAGAATAAATTGATTCTGTCATCCTGAGCGAAGCGAAGGATCCCGTGGCGTTATGGTTATTATTATTTACGAACAGCTCGTTGTTTTTGGGATTCCTGCCTGCCGGCAGGCAGGCTTCGTCCCGAAGCGTCGGGACTCAGAATGACAATAAGAGCTGATTTGTCACTTTAAATTAATTTTTTATTTTAATATTATGGCAAACAAAAAATTTACAAGCGAAGAAGCAAAAAGAATCGGCGAATCTCTAGGAATTGATTGGAGCCGGTTCAATGTGGAACAGTTTCGGATGGGCATGGATGTGGAATTAGAACATGGTTTAGTTGATGCGAAAACAAATGTTACTAACGATGATCCGCTTATGACTGGGAAAATTGCTTTAGCTCATCTGAATGAATTTCCTGATTATTACACTAGATTGGCTGAGATGGAGGAAAGAGCAGAAAAATATTGGGATGAGAAAAAATAAATTTTAAAAAAAACAACAAGGGTGGGAGATATTCCCGCCCTTGTTATTTATGGGATTATTGTTGACTATTTAAGAAAAATATTGTAAAGTTAAATAAATAATAAATACTCTCTTAATGATTTTTTGGGCCAAAAGCCCTTTTTAAGATTATGAATTTAACAGAACTCGCCAGAATTTTAAAAGTTACTCCTCAGGATTTGCGTGATACTTTACCGCAGATTGGTTTTCATATTGGGCAAAAAGCTATAAAAATTGACAATAGAACCGCTCAAAAAATCATAAAAGAATGGCCGAATCTAATTCGCCAATTAGAAAAACAAAAAAAATCAGAAATAGAGGAAAGACAAAACGAATTAGGTACAGCTCCGGAAAAAAAGATTGTGTCAGTCCCTCATTTTATAATTGTTCGTGATTTTGCTGATATGTCTGGATTGCCGGTAAATAAAATTTTGGCAGAATTAATGAAAAACGGAATTTTTTCTTCCATGAATGAAAAAATAGATTTCGACACCGCCTCTATTATTGGTTCAGATTTGGGGTTGGAAGTAAAATTTGATGATCGCCAGTCAGAAGAACAAGAAGGCGGAACCGTGAAACTGGGTGAGATATTGGGGAGAGAGGAAAAAGGCAATTTGCAGAACCGTCCCCCAGTTATTGTTGTAATGGGACATGTTGATCATGGAAAAACAAAGTTATTGGATGCCATTAGAACAACTGACGTTGTGGCCGGAGAAGCGGGAGGCATAACTCAGCACATAGGAGCCTATCAAGTGACAAGAAAAGACAAGACCATTACTTTTATTGATACTCCCGGGCATGAAGCCTTTACTGCTATGCGTAGTCGCGGTGCCAGAGTAGCGGACATTGCTATCTTAGTGGTAGCGGCTGATGATGGAGTGAAGCCGCAAACAGTTGAGGCCTTTAGAATCATTGAAGCCGCCAAGATTCCTTTTATAGTGGTGATAAATAAAATTGACAAAGAAGACGCTGATGTCAATAAAACTAAACAAGAATTATCAACTCAATTAAATATCACCCCGGAAGATTGGGGAGGAAAAACTATTTGCGCTTTAGTTTCGGCTAAGACTGGAAAAGGAGTAGAGGAATTATTGGACATGATCTTGCTGACATCAGAAATGGAAGCGGACAATATAAAGGCAAATCCTGATTCATCAGCGGCTGGTACAGTGGTTGAATCTCATATAGATAAGGGCGCAGGGCCAGTAGCCACTGTCTTAATTCAAAATGGGACTTTACACGTAGGTGATACTTTGTGTTTTAATGGAAATATTTATGGCAAGGTGCGGGCATTAAAAAATTATAAAGGAGAAAATATAGATAAAGCCGGACCGTCAACTCCCGCTAGAGTTTTGGGTTTGAAAATATCACCAGCTGTTGGAGATGTCTTAGAAGTTGGGGAAGGAGAGAGGATAAAAAATGTTCATTCCTTAGAAGCTAAAGCGAGACGCGGAAATATTAGCGCCACTCAACAAACAGGCAACGGCGATGATCGGGCGAAAAAAGTAAACCTAATTATAAAAAGTGATGTTCTTGGTTCAGCGGAAGCTATTGAAGAGTCTCTGGCTAAAATAAGCGGGGATCGCATCAAGGTAAAAATTCTTAGCAAAGGTCTGGGGAATATCACCGAGGGGGATATAAAAAAAGCAGAAGATAGCGATGCTCAAGTAATTGGCTTTAATGTAAAAATTACTCCGGCGATAGAAAATTTAATTAGAGAAAAGGGAGCAAAGGTGAAGGTATTTACTATAATTTACGATTTAATTAATTATATAAAAGAGGAAATGCAAAAACTTGTTGAGATGGAGATGAAGCGAGTGGATTTGGGCAGGTTGAAAGTGCTGACAGTTTTTCGAACAAAGGACAGTGAACAGATTATTGGCGGTAAAGTTTTGGACGGAAAAATAGAGTCAGATAGTTTAGTGGAAATAACTCGCGATGGTGAAATAATTGAAAAAGGAAAAGTAACAAAACTGCAATTAAACAAACAAGATGTTAATTCGGTTGAGGAGAATCAGGAATGCGGGTTACAATACGCGGGTAAGCCGGTGATAAAAGAGGGTGATATTTTAGTTTTTTTCAAATTAGAGGAAACAAAAGGGCAAATATAAAATTTTTATGTCTAAACCAGAGCAAGTAAATGAATTGATAAAAAGAGAATTAGCCGATTCAATAAATAGAGAGGCTTGTTTGGAAAATGGTTTGATTACCATAAGTTTTGTTGAATGTTCTCCGGATTTCAATTTTGCCAAAATTGGAATTTCTGTTTTACCTCATAATTTAGCCGGTACAGCTTTGAAAAATCTTCGGCAAAAATCAGGAGTTTTCGCTCAAGTTTTAAGAAAAAAAACACGTTTGCGAAGAATTCCTCATTTCCAATGGGAAATTGATGATACTGAGGCCAAAGCGAGCGCCATTGAGGATTTGATAGAAAAAATTAAAGAAAGCAATTAATAAAAAATTAAAAAAATAGATAAAATTAGAGCCCATAGCTATTATTGCTTTCTGGGTTCTTTTTTGTTATACTAATATATTCTTATTTAAATATTAAAAATTTCATGGGGATAGAGATGAAGGAAAAATTTAAAGAAGCCTTTGGAAAAATCAGCAAAGCAAAAAATATTCTTTTGGTGGCGCACGAACGTCCGGATGGAGATGCGGTTGCTTCGCTTTGTGCTATGATTGATTTATTTGAAAATTACGGCAAGAAATATACGGCTTTTTGTCAGGGACAGCCGATCAATCATTTTTCTTTTTTGCCGCACATAGAAAAAATTATTTTTGAAAATATTTTTAAAATTTCCGGCGAAAATAAAAAGTTAAATTTTCATGATTTTGATTTAATTATTACTCTTGACTGCGGCAGCTTGGAAAGGACGGGTTTGGCTGAAGAGATAGAAAAAAGACAGGCGGGACAATTTGTGATTGAATTTGATCATCATCCAATGATAAAAAAATATTCTGATTTGGAAATAAGAAAATCAGAAGCAGCAGCAACAGCAGAAATTTTATATTATTTTTTTAAAGCCAACAAGATTAAGATAACAAAAAATATCGCTAATTGTCTTTTGACAGGAATTTTGACTGATTCGGGAAACTTTCTTTATCCGATGACATCCGAGGAAACAATGAGTATTGCTTCCGAAATGCTTCTTCACGGTGCTAAATTTCCGCAGATAGTTAAAAATACAGTGCATAATAAAAGTTTGGCAGCGATGAAGTTATGGGGAATGGCCCTGAGCGGTTTGAAAATAAACAAAAAATATAATTTTGCTTTTTCTGTTTTGACTCTGGATGAAGTTGAAAAAAATGGGGGCAATGATGATATTTTTGATTCTATCTCTGGATTTTTAAGCAATCTTTACGGCGTGAATGGAGTATTGTTTTTGCGAGAGATAGAGGACGGGCGTTTAAAAGGAAGTTTGCGCAGCGCTCACTCCAGTGCAGATGTTTCCGCACTGGCTGTAGCTCTAGGAGGAGGAGGTCATAAAAAGGCCTCAGGGTTTGTTTTGGAAGGGAAATTAAAAAGAGACGGAGAGAGCTGGGAGATAATTTAAAATGGGGAGGAAAAAATGTTCTTTGAAACAGGTATCGGCTACAGAGTTTTTTCTGAAAATCAAGTTTTGATTTTTGAGCCAATGGGAGATGCTAATGTTATTATAACGATTTCTCATGATGGTTTGTCGCCCGGAGATTTTTTTGGATTTTGGCCAGAGAGAAAGACGGTTGAATTCGGCAGCGATAAATATGTTTGGCGGATTGCCAAAGATGTTTTAGCGGAAGCTGGAGTTTATGCGATACGCGGTTTATTTCCCCGGTTTTTAGTGGATTATAATCGTCTTCCTGAAGTTGACAATAAGTTGGTCTCTTCGCATCATTCTTATCATGAAGCGATTTTTTCTTTTATTAGAATGATAAGAGAATCTGATGCCAGCCCTCTTCTTTTGGATTTGCATGGATTCAGCCGGCAGCCGTTTGCGGAAGAATTTGATATTATTCTCGGTACCAAGAATCGCGCTACGGTTAAAACTGACATCGATTTTAAGTTGGCAGTATTTTTAAGAGAAAGAGGTTATCGGGTTTTTTTGCCAGAAGAAGATACTCCTGATAAAAATTGTAGCCATTATAATGGCGGATTTACAGTCTGCCGTTATTCGGAAGAATTCGGAATCGACGCCATCCAGATTGAGATAGCGAGACATTTTAGAACTAAAGGAGGAGAAGAAGAAGGCAAAAAGTTATCTTGTGATTTGGCGGAGTTTATAAAAAATAATTTTCCGCCAGTAATCTAAAAAAAAGAAAAGGCGCACCCAATGGACGCGCCTTTTTTATTTTAAATTTTTTACAGTGGTAATATCTTTTTTTGTTTTTTCTCCCGCCATTGTTTTATTTTTTGATGGTGGCCAGAGAGGAGTATTTTGGGGACTTTATATTTCTTATTTTTAACTATAAACGTTTCTGGTTTGGTATATTGAGGATATTCCAAAATTCCCGGCGTAGAGTGCGATTCCTCTATCGAACTTTGGGCATTGCCAAGGACGCCAGGCAATAGCCTGGTGACAGAATCAACAATTGCCATAGCCGGTATTTCTCCGCCCGTAAGAACATAGTCGCCGATAGAAATTTCCTCGTCAACGAATTTTTTTATTCTCTCATCAATTCCTTCATAGCGTCCGCAAATTAAGACGACATCTTTGATTCCTGAATATTTTTTTGCAAAAGATTGGTTCCATCTTTTTCCCTTGGCTGAAAGTAGAATTATTTTTTTATTTTTAGTTTTGATGGATTGCAAGGCTTTATATAGCGGTTCAACTTTCATTATCATGCCGGCGCCGCCGCCATAAGGAGTATCATCAATAGTTCTACGTTTGTCATTTGCCCATTGGCGCAAATCATAGATTTTTATCTTTATGATATTTTCTTTTTGCGCTCGCCCAAGGATACTTTCAGAAAAGTATGATTTGAATATTTCCGGAAAAATTGTGATAATGTGAAAATTCATATTAATTATAGATTTATAAGATGATTATATTATACTAAATAAAACAAAAAACCACTAACTAAGAAGTTGTGGTTTTTTGTTTTTCTATCTGATTTGTTTTAGATTTTTAAATCATCAACAGAAGAAGTGTCGATGTCAGTTGGGCGAGATTCCATTCTGCCGCCTGATCTTTGAGCTCCTTCTGGGTCATAGATTTTTAAATTGACCCTAGCGTTGTTTTTGGCTCCGACAATCTTCAATAAAGTTCTGACTGCTTGAGCGGTTTGTCCTTTTCGACCAATTACGTAACCCATATCAGACGGGTCAACTTTAAGGGTCAAAAGAACGCCCATTTCGTCCACTGTTCTGTCCACTGATACCTTATCAGGGTTGGAGACAATGGCTTTTACGATTCCTTCCAAGAATTCTTTGTCAAATTCAGCTTTCGCCATAGTTTTTTCTTTTCTTCCAAATTGACTGATATTTATTTTCCATCGGTCAGATTTGAAAGAGCTCGTTATTAATTAGTACCTTGCCTTATTTAAGCTTAGCAGGGTGTATTTATATATTATAACACATTACAGATATTTGTCAAGAGTAACCGTATTCATGGGTTAAATTGTAAAAATTTGGTTTAAAATTTCAGTTTCTGAGCTACTCCATCTCGCCCCTCGAAGTCCCGAAGCCTCGGGACGAAGTGGGGTCAAGAGTAAATCAAATTACTCTGTTTTTTCGGCGGTTTCTTCTACTTTAGGTTCAGTTTCTTTCACTTCACTTGGTGTCGGTTCTGCCGGAGCCGCAGGAGCAGCTGGCTGTTTTTTCGGCGCTTTTTTGCTTACTCTAGCTATAGAAGCCTTGATTTTATCTCCCTTAATTATCCCTTTTTCTATAAGCAGGTTATTAACAGTTGGTGAAGTGCCGGCGCCCTTGCTTATCCAATATTGTATTCTATCGGTTTTTGCTTGTAATTCCTTACTGTGCGGGTTATATGACCCTAATATTTCAAGGGAGCGGCCATATAAGTCTTTTGATTTTTCTGAAACCGTTAAACGGTACATCGGCTTATTTTTCTTACCGATTCTTGATAATCTTATTGTTAGCATAATTTAAGAATTCCCGCGGTTCTATGGAGAGCGTCGCATAATACCGCCTTTTTATTATTTAATTCAATAACTTGATATTAACCTAATAGTTGAGAGAAGTCAAGCGATTGATAATTGGATTGTATATTTACAAATAGTGAAAAAAGGGAGAAAATATAGATAAATATTAGAATAATTTTATGAAATGGGAAGTTTATAAAAGAGGCACAATTCCGTTATTTAGGGTATCTTTAATAATGGAAGAAATAAATCAAAAATCAATCCGGAAATTATTACCAACGAATTTTTCAGCGGTTTTTTATTTTAATAATGGGCCCGTACTTTTTTGGTCATGGAATAAAAGAGAAATTAAAAATCTTGGTGATGAAATTATTAAAATTTGTAGTAGTAAGGGTGGAGTAGAAAAATATTTTAAAACGATAAAGAGCTACGCCAGGAGAGCGATATTGGCAGCTGAAAAAATAAAAAAAATTGATTTAAAAAAATTGTCTGATAGAGAATTAAGAAATTTATTGGATTATTTATTTGAAGAGGGATCGTGCGCGCATGTTGTGATGACAACGGAAGTTGATTCCATAGACATTGTATTCGAAAAATTTTTGCAAGATAAATTGCGAGAAGAATTACCCGCTTTTTTTTCTGAAGAAGATTTTTATAAACTTTATGAAAATATTTCTAGACCTATTTACCGTTCATACATCAATCAACAGGAATTGGCGATGGTGAGAGCTGCTTTAAGCAGAACGGAGATTGAGAAAGAAATAAATAAAGTTTTTAAAAAATTTTGGTGGACCAGGCTTGGTTGGGAAACTATTCTCCCTTATTCCAAGAAATTTTTTAATAACAAAATCTTAAAATTAAGAAAAGCTCGAGACTTAAAGGGAAAATATTTAAAATTAAATAGTCGTGTTCAAGAGAATATAAAATTGCGAAGAGCAATTATAAAAAAATATGATTTTTCAAAAGAATTCCGTGGTTGGCTTGATGTAATGGAGAAGTTTTTTTATTTGCATGATCTTCGTAAGGAAATGCAAGTTAAAACCGTTTATGCCGGTAATTTAATATTAAGAGAAGTGGCTCGGCGCGTTAAATTGGATTGGAATGATTTGGAGTGGTTAAACAGAAATGAGATAAAATTAATTTTAGCCAGAGCACGTTTAGATAAAAAGGAAATTGTTAGGCGGAAAAAAGCAGTTTTGGTTTTAGTTGATAAAAAAGGCTATAAATTATTAAGTGGTGAAAAGGCTATTAAATTTGCTAACCATGAAATAGTATATAAAGAAAATAAGATTAAAGATTTAAAGGGAGTGGGAGCTTCGCTCGGAAAAGTATTTGGAAAAGTTAAGATATGTAACGGAGCTGAAGAGGCTTTAAAAAAAATAAAAAAAGGAGATATTCTTGTTTGTCCAATGACATTGCCAGATTATGTAACGGCGATGAAAAAAGCTAAGGCAATAATTACTGACGAGGGCGGAATCACCTGCCACGCCGCAATTATTTCGCGTGAGCTGGGAATTCCCTGTGTTGTTGGGACAAAAATTGCGACGCAGGTGCTGAAAAATGGCGATTTGGTGGAGGTGGATGCAAATAAGGGTGTAATTAAAATTTTGTAAAAAAATGGATATGGATATTTTAAATCAATTTAGAAAAGAATTAGCGCGCGACTGGTTTGTCCAAGGTTTTAGCGCTTTGCCAACATATCTGAATCACGCGGCCTATAGCGGTTTTAAAATTCGCAAAATTTTAGGCTTTGGTTATACGATTTTTTTGTTCAATTACAAGGGCGATTACGGAGAAATGTATTATTATAAAAAAGATTTAAAAGATGTTTTTAAAAGAATAAAATTGGAATTAAAAAAGGATCCAGATTATTTAAAAAAGTTGAAAATAAGATATGAAAAAAATTTTTTTGAACATGAGATTTTTTTTGAAAAGTTGAATAATTATGATTTAAAGAAAGTCAGCGAAGACGAGTTGTTCGGCTTATTTAAAAAAGTCGCGATAGCACAAATTGATGCCGTGGGGATTGCTCATGTTGTTGACCCGTTCGGCCTGGAAATTGAAAAAGATTTTAGAAATGAGATCTCGAAGCAGATAAAAAATAAAAAAGAGGCGGATAATTTTATAAGCTTATTATCATCTCCTTTAGAAATGTCATTTATCGCCCAGGAAGAGCAGTCATTGTTCGAAATAAAAAAGTTGCCGGTTGAAAAAAGAGAGGAAGCGCTAAAAAAACACTTGAAGAAATATTTTTGGGTGCAAAACAGCTACGCTGGCCCGAAAGAAATTACCATCAGGTCTTTGAGAAAAAGAATGGAAAAAATAAAAATTGAACCCAGACAAAATAAATTAATATCAAATGCAAAGAAAGAAAAATTAATTTTCGAGTTGCGCTTGAATGCGGCGGGCAAGAAGCTTATTAAATTAGTTGAATTCGCGAGCACTTGGCAGGATGAGCGGAAGGCCAATTCAATTAAAGTCGTCCATTATATTGATTTAGTGGCTGATGAAATTAGCCGGCGGTTTAAAATAGACAGGGAATCGCTAAATTATTTAAGCGCGGCTGATATGCGGAAAAAATTATCTATTCATTCTCTTAAAAAAATTTTGCCGGAATTGCGAGAAAGAAAAAATGGCGTATTTTTTATAATGAAAAAAAATACTGAAATCTCGGCGGTCGGGAACGATTATAAAAAAATATTGGAATTTAGAGAAAATTTGAATAAAAATTATTTGAAAAGTGAATTAAAAGGAACAATCGCCAATAAGGGCAAAGCAATCGGCAGAGTGGTTGTCTGTAAGGGCATAATGGATTTAAAAAAAGTTAAAGCTGGTGATATTTTGGTCGCCAGCATGACCAGACCGGAATTCGTGCCGATTTTAAAGAAAGTGAGGGGTATTATCACCGATGAAGGGGGCTTAACCTGTCACGCTGCGATTATTTCGCGCGAGCTTGATATTCCCTGCATTGTCGGAACTAAAATTTCTACCAAGGTCTTAAAAGATGGAGATAGAGTTGATGTTGACGCGAATAAGGGGGTTATAACGATTTTAAATAAATAATATGATTGAGCATCAAAAAGATTTAATTAAAAAGAATTTAGAGGTTATTAGAAATAAAAAATGGTACAACCAGCGTTTTGATGGGTGTATAAATTTGATTTGGATGATTAGCGAAGGAGAAATGAGACCAGAAAAAAGAAAAATGAAGGGAGGAAATTTTTCCTCCCACTTCGGCATATTCAAAAATAACACGGTTGATTGGTATATAGACAGGGAAGATATTGAAAGAGTAACGAGCTTATTTTTGAAGAAAGCTAAAAACGGTAAAAATATCGGGAAGAAAATAATTAGCCAATGGAGAGGGGATGAAAAAGGATTTTTAAATTATTGCCGAAAAATTGATAAATTACATTTGGAAGTTATAACTATAAGAGAACTTGGCGATTTATATTCAAAATTCACGGAAGTTTATAGGCGCGCTATCAGCTCGTCATCTCTTATCGATGGATTTGCCCTTGGGACTGATGAAATCGTGCAAAAAAAGATTAATGATTTTTTAGATAAAAGAGGAATTGATAAAGGCAGAGGAATTATTTTTTCCAAACTCACCGCGCCTGTTCACCAGTCATTTATAAATGAGGCGGAGCTATCGTTGATAAGACTGGCGATTGAAATTAAAAAGGATAAAAAATTAAAAAAATTTTTTACGAGTGAAATCGCGAAAATTAAAAACAAGCTCGCGTTATCCCCTATTTTTAAAAAACACCTGGAAATCCATGCTAAAAATTATTTTTGGTCAAAAAATAATTATTACGATAATAATATATTAGACATAAATTATTTTATTAAAGAACTTAAAAGCTTGATATCTAGCTCGGTGAATTTGGAAAGAGAACTGTTTAGAATTAAAAAAACGCCGTTTTTGAATAAATTGGAGAAGAAAAAAATAATCTCCCAGCTGAAGCCTGATAATTTTCTTTTAAACTTACTGGAAATTTCGGAAGACTTTACCCATTGGCAGGATGAACGAAAGAAAATGACCTTTCATTTTACGCATTACGCTTCCATACTTCTTGAAATCATCGGCCAGCGGACAAAACATTCGCTTGACGGGATGAAATATTTAACGAGCCGGGAAGTTATGGATTTGCTTCAGGGAAAAAATACTTTCCGCGCGAAGGATTTGGAGGAGCGGAAGAAATTGTCTTTAATTTACCAGAAAAATAATTTTTACGAAATATATTCCGGTCTAGAAGCAGAAAAGGCGATTAAGCAGATTTTTACCAATGATAAAAAGCAGGGAGAAATTAATGATTTTCGCGGACTTTCCGCCGCCAGTGGCAAAGCCCGGGGGCGGGTAAAAATAATAAAAAGCGTTAAAGAGGTTGGTAAAGTTGAAAAAGGAGATATTCTGGTAGCAGTTATGACTAGGCCAGATTACATTGTTGGCATAAAGAATGCCGGTGCCTTAGTTACGGATGAGGGCGGAATTACCTGTCATGCTGCTATCGTGGCACGTGAGTTAGGCATCCCCTGCATTATTGGAACTAAAATTGCCACTAAAGTCTTGAAAGACGGAGATTTAGTGGAAGTAAACGCTAATCACGGCTGGGTTAGAAAAATAAAAGATTGATAATTTAGAATATTTTTAGTTATGAACAAAAAACAGTTAAAAAAAGTCCTTGCCCAAAGCGAATTTGATATCCAAAACGCCATCGCTTCCGTCTTGGCGCTTGATTTTTGTTTCGGGTCATATACGAATGGCCACGTTATCCCAGAATATACCTATCAATATGTTTTTTCCTATATAGACACAGCTACTCTCAAACCCTTTTATCAGATTATACAAAAGAAAGATATTGAAATTTCTAATAAGATTTATCGGGTGTATATGAAAAATCCAAGAAGTTTAGATTTGTTTCGTAGTCGTCAGGAAGAATTAAAAGAAAAGATTGATAAAAATTGGGAAGAATATAAAGAACTTAAGGAGGATAAAATATCTGCAGATTTTAATAGAATTTTTAAGGATTTTATTAGGTACTCTGTTATGTGGTGGAAATATGCCTGTGTCTTAGAGGATAAAGGAGAAGTAATAAACAGAATGGTTGTTCCAAAATTTCAAGCGCGACATAATTTGTCTGAGTCGGAAGCGCAGAGAGTAATAAATGTTTTAGCTCATCCAAAGGAGTCCGCTATTTATAATAGCGAAAGAAAAGATTTTTTGAATATTTGTTTAGAGATCGCAAAACAAGAAGAAAAAAATAGACAATCTAAAAGTATTCTTAAATTACTGGCAAATTATCGAGAGAAGTATTTTTGGTTCGCTTCGACTTTTTTTGGAGCAGGAAAAATTTCGAATGGATCTATAACAAGGAGAGCAAAAGATGAAATTAAAAAAACAGGTTTAACAGGAATAATGAGGGAATTGAGAAGCAATCGTAAAAAAATAAAAGGCATAGAGGTTGAACGTCAGAAACTTCTTGGAAAAATGAGTTTTTCGCTTTTAGATAAAAAAGAAACACTTTTCTCTCAAAAGATTTTCAGTCTGGTTGATTTTCGGAAGATGGTCATGATGAGCATATTTTATTATTTTTTCATAATGGCCGAAGATATAGCAAAAAGTTTTAAAATGGATTATAGAGAAATATCATTTTATACTTTGAGGGATATTTTTAATCTCTTAGAAAAAGGAGAGAGGTTGAAAAAAGGTGAAATAGCGCGGAGACAGAAAGAAGTATTTTTTGCCTATGAAAAAAATAAACCAGTAAAGATGTTTTTTGGAGAAGAAGCAAGAGGACTGCTAGAAATAGTAGCGCCAAAAAATTTTAGCGAAGAAGTAAAGGGAACAGTGGCGAGCGTTGGTGATAATTCGATTGTCAGAGGAAGAGTGAGAATTATAAATAATCCGGAAAAAGAAAAATTTTTGGACGGAGAAATTTTAATTACCAGTATGACTAGGGTTGAATTTGTTCCCCTGATGCACAAAGCTAAGGCTATTATTACCAACGAAGGCGGAATGGCCTGTCACGCCGCTATCGTTGCCAGGGAAATGAACAAACCCTGTATAACAGGGACAAAAGTCGCTACCTATTCTTTCAAAAACGGCGACGAGGTAGAGATAGATTTAAAAAAAGGAGTAGTCAAAAAAATAGAATAAATATGACAAATAATCGCATTAAACTAATTAAAAATAAATTGGGTAAATTAGAATGGTATTTACAAGGCGGCGCTGTTAAACCCTTTTATATTGCTTATCCGATTTATGCCTGTTCGCATTTTAAAGTTTTCGGAAAAACAATAAAATCAAAATATGAAATAGCGGTTTTTTTGAAAAATAACTTCATGTCTGATTATATTTCAATTAGATCTTTAAGAAAGGTTGCTTATTTTTATTTTGGTGAGCAGCGAAAAAATAAAAAGTTTATTTATGAATTGGATAAAAATTGGAAAGAAAATAATGTCTTACCTTTTTTAAAATCCTTGAAAGAATATTTTAATTTGGATTTTTCCGGGTTAAATTTAAAAGAATTATTTTGTCATTTTAAAATTTTTACGAAGATATATTTAGACTTGTGGTCAGAAGTTATTTTTCTGGACGGTTTTGACTATTGTGGCGAAGAAATTTTAGAAAAGGCTCTTAAGAAAAACAGCAAAGAGATCAAGCCGGCGGAGCTGGAAATATTATTAACTCCGCCCAGGCCTTCTTGGCTGCAAAAGGAAAGGCTGGAGCTTTTAGATATTGCGGAACGGGTATTAAAAAATAATAAGATATTAAAAATTGTAATAAAAAAAGAACTACAAGCGCATAGCGCCAAATATCATTGGCTTCATAACGATTTTGCCAGCGTTATTTATTTGGGTTCAGATTATTTTTATAAAAATTTATTATTGTTATTAAAAGATAGAAATAAACTTCGCGCCGAACAAGAGATGAAGAAATATTTGGCGGAGTTAAAAAGAAAAAAAGAGAAAATTATAAAAAAATATAGATTGCCGGCAGAAACCAGAAATATTTTAAATTTTTTGTCTGTCCTGGGGAATTTAAGGGATGAGCGGAAAAGCTATAATCAAATGGCGGGAGCGGTTTTGAAAAAATTCGCGGCTGCTTTCGCTAAAAAAACTAAACTGGACATTAAAATAATCGAAAATTCATTTTTTTGGGAAATAAAAGATATTTTAAAACTCACTTCCGCTGATAAGCGCCGGGTTTTAAGCCGCGTTGAGGGAATTTTATTTTTTGTCGGGGGCTTTATCAGAGGAGAAAAAGAGTATTGTGGGGAAGAGGCTGGCGCTCTAAATCGGTTTTTAGGAAAGTTGATTGCCCGGAAGAAAGATTTAAAAGGCATGGCGGCTTATAGGGGCTTTGTGAAGGGGGAAGTAAAAATTATCAAAGACAAAAATGATTTTTATAAAATGAAAAAGGGAAATATCTTGGTCGCTCCCAACACCCGGCCGGAATACGTTCCGATTATGAAAATGGCCGGCGCGATTATTAGTGAAGAGGGAGGAATCACCTGCCACTCGGCTATTGTGGCAAGAGAATTAAAAATTCCCTGCATTGTCGGCGTACAGGGAGTGATGTTATTGCTAAAAGACGGAGATATAGTAGAGGTTGATGCAAATAATGGAATAGTGAGGAAGTTATCCCGCCGCTAGGGCGGGATGCTCGATTTTGTTGCCAATCGCTTGAGCTCTTGGACAAAATCGGCAAAATAAAAAATTAAGTATATTTATTATTAAAAAAATATTTATGAAACATTTAATTTATTCTAAAGATCTTAATAAAAGCGAGTATATTGAAATACAAAGAAGATTTCAAAAATTTATGACCGAAGGAATTCCGAATGACCTTTGCAAAGGCAAAATTGTCGCCACTTTATTTTTTCAGCCTTCCACCAGAACTATGAATATGTTTCAGTCAGCGATGTTGCGCGCCGGCGGAGGATGGATCGGGGTAACAGGAGAAGACGCTCTTTCTATGGGCAAGGGAGAAACGCTAGAAGAGACTATCAGAGAATATGGTAGTTTCGCCGATTGCATCGCTTTGCGGCATCCTGATGACGATTCTTCGGAGAGAGCCGCTAAATCTTCATTCGTCCCCGTGATAAATAGTGGCAGTGGCTCAAGAGAACACGGAGTAGCAACGCCTTTGTTAATTTGTTTCTTGGGTCATTATTTAAAGCGACCACTTGAGGGTATCAAGGTTGGAATCTATGGCACGCCGGAAATAAATCGCGTGACTAAAGCGCTTGTTCCAATTCTTGGCATGTATAATGTTGATATGGTGATTGACGACTTGGGCCATTTCCCGTTGCCGAAAGAAGTGGAAGACCGCGCCCGAGCCAACGGCATAAAAAGTTTGCGTTATGACAAGCTTGATAATTTTATCGGAGATGTTGATGTTTTAATTGTAACCAGAGGACTGCAAAAAGGAATCATACCCGCGGACAAATTTTCAAAAGAAAAAGAAGAGATAATTTTAAAAAGCTATAAGTCTATCAACACCGAGCACATGAAAAAATTAAGAAAAGACGCCATATTGTTAATGCTAAAACCGCGCATCTTTGAAATTGAGAAAGAAGTTGATTCGGACCCAAGAGCGGTCTACACACAGCAAGAGCCTTATGTGGAAGCGGGACTGGCGGTTGTAACTTATTTGCTGGATATAAAAGTTTAATCAAAAAAAATTACCCCCATCATTTGCATGACGGGGGTAATTATTTATTTGGAAAGGGATCAGTTGGTTGCAAGAAGCAACCAGTAAAACACGCCTTTCCAGAACACGGAAGGATCGGGGTTGAAATTTTTCTGGTGATGAGTACCAGATCCCTTCTGCCAGGCTCCGAGGAAGACCATCGTTCCCGGCACCTTGTTCAGATAGTGGGCGAAATCTTCTCCGCCGAAGAGCGGGTCGATTTCCACCACGTCTTTTTCACCCGCCGCGGCGAGAAGATCTATGACCTTCTGCGTTTCGGCCGGATCGTTGCGAAGAGCCGGGTGGCCGTCGTAGAAAGTGATTTTCACTTCCGCGTCGGGATAAGCCGACACGATTGCTTCAATCCGGGTTTTCATTTCCGCCTTGATCTTTCCCGCCTTTTCGGGGGAAAGCAAATGGCGAAAAGAAAACCACAGCACCGCGCTTCCCGGGCGGACGTTTGACGCATTGGGCTCGCCAGCGGAAGCGGTCGCGGGCACAATGCTGGTCGGTTCCAACGGCCCGAGATGCGTTATAGCGAAACTCCGCATCCCGACGATGATGTCGGCCATAATCTCCGTCGCGTTTGACCCCTCGTTCGGGGTCGCGACGTGACCGCCTTCGCACGTGATTTCGATTTTCACGCGTCCGGAATTACTCATGAACGGGCCGCGCCGAGTCTGCCACTGGCCGCTGGGCGCCTGGTTCTCCGTGAAGATGTGCGTTGCATAGACGGCGGATACGCCGTCAAGCACGCCTTCGCGGACGAGCATGGCTCCGCCCGATTCGGTGATCGGGTTTTCCTCGGCTCTCTGGAACACGAAGCGGATGTTGTGTTTGATCGGGAGCTTGCCTTCAATAATGCGGCGGAGCGCGCCCAGGAGCATGGCGCTGTTCGCGTCATGACCGCAGGCATGCGAGACACCCAGGGTCTGCGAAGAATATGGCAAACCGGTTTCCTCGGCCACGCCCAGAGCATCGATATCCGCCCTGAACAGAATCCAGTTGAATTTCGGATCGGCTTCGACATCAACGACGAGTCCTCCCGACATCATGCGTATGGTTACGCGGTAAGGGGAGGAATTTATTTTGGCTTTGACTTCCGCCTGGATAAACTCGAGAGCCGCCGTTTCTTCTTTTGAAAACCGAATACCCGGATGTTGATGCAGATACTCCCTGATATTGGCGACATAACTCTGCATGTTTTGCGCCGCTTGCAGTAATTTTGGAGTCATGATTTCCTCCGCGAAAGAATGGTTTATGGTAAAAAACAATCCCAAAACAATGACTAGAATTTTCATGGTCCTTCCCCCTACAAAAGTTCATTTATATCAAGCCAATTTTCCTTGATCAATTTTCCTTTAGAAAAAATCAATTCAATAACCTGACAATTGCCTGCCAGCCGATCGGGCGGATGAATTTCTTCACCGTGCAGAATCTGCAAGGAGTTTGGGATTCTCCCCAAGTGTGTGACAATAAGACAATTTGACTCCTGGTTTTTTTCGGCAAGCTGCCTTAAAAAATTCGCAGTTTCTTCGCCGCGGCTTTTGACTAACCCATAGAATTCCGGGAAAGAAGAATCAAACATAATTTTGAATAATCCCTCATCTCCGGCAAAATTCAGACTTGTCGCGATTGCCTCGGCCTTAGCGATTATTTTCGCATCCGGGGCTAAAGCCATTAAATCGATCAGCTCCAGGGCTTCAATAACGCACAAAGAACTATCAGCTCCATTGAGAATATTTTCCGCTGTTGATTTTGCACGCAATATGGAAGATGAAACGCAAGAGGCGAGTTCAATCCCGGATTGCTTGAGCGCTCTACCAATTGCTTGGCAAAGCATGATATATTTCGGTAAAATGATATTGTTTTTGTGGGGCGCGTGCCGCACAAGAATAACTCTGCTTTCGTCTTTACGAAGTTCACGAAAGGTTCGCATGACTTTCTCCTGTTCAGTGTGAAATATAATGTATTATATGGTGAATTTCAATAAATTCTGTTAAAATGTAAAGGAACAGTCAATATATAAGTATATCATTTTTTAAACATTATGTCAAGTAAAAAACAACAATTTATAAAAAATTTTGCTAATTTAAGCAAAAAAGACGTGGGAATTGCTGGAGGTAAAGGTGCCTCCTTAGGAGAAATGACTCGGGCTGGCATTCCAGTGCCACCTGGTTTTGTAATATTGGCTCCAGCCTTTGATTATTTTATGGATAATACGCCAAAATCACCAGCGGGTCAAACTGGGCTTGATATTACCGCTCAGCTTTCCAAAGTTAATTATGACGACACCAATTCTATTGACCAGGCTTCAAATATTATTCGTGATATTATGGGGGATACGATGGTTCCGGGAAAACTGGCCACAGAGATTACGGCTGAATTCAAAAAACTCAAAGCTAAATATGTGGCGGTGAGAAGTTCCGCCACGGCTGAAGATTCTTCAATCGCTTCCTGGGCAGGCGAGCTGGAAACTTATCTTAATACCGAAGAAAAGAGCTTGCTTACTAATGTAAAAAAATGCTGGTCTTCTCTTTTTACCCCGCGGGCGATTTTTTATCGCTATGAAAAGAAAATGATTGATCAGAGAGTTTCAGTCGCAGTGGTGGTGCAAGAAATGGTTCAATCGGAAATTTCCGGAATTTGTTTTACGGTTCATCCAATTACAAAAGATAAAAATCAGATGGTAATTGAAGCTGGATATGGCTTGGGGGAAGCGATTGTGTCCGGGCAAATTACGCCAGATACTTATGTAATAGACAAACGCGATTTCAGTTTGTCGGATATTAATGTCGCGGAACAGAAAAAAATGCTCGTGAGAAAACCAGCTGGCGGAAATATTTGGAAAATTGTGCCAAAAGCAAAACAAGAAAAGCAAACTTTAACGGGTAAAGAAATTGTTGAGCTTGCCAAACTTTGCGACAAAATTGAAAAGCATTACAAAAAACCGCAGGATATTGAATGGGCCTTGGCAGGCGGGAAATTTTATATTACTCAGTCTCGGCCGATTACGACATTATAAGATAAAATTTTTTAATAAAAAAGATGAGATTTTAATCTCATCTTTTTTATTTTATTTTTTTTAAAATCTTCGTCTGCCGCCATCTCCGCGTCCGGAAAATTTATCTCGTCCTCCGCCTCCGAATCTTGGCCGGTCTCCACCATTACCGTCTGATTTTCCTTTTTCATCTTTCCAAAGCGCTTGATTTTCAGGCAGGCCTTTCATGGTCAAATTTACTCTTCCCTTTTCGTCAATTTCTTTCACGATCACGGTGACAATGTCGCCTTCTTTTAGGAGATCGCTTGGTTTTCCGACTCTGTATGGGGCCATTTCGCTCACATGAACCATACCGTCTCTGCCCGGAAGTAATTCTACGAAGGCGCCAAAATCTAGCATGCGCATAACTTTGCCGGTGAATTTTTCGCCTGCTTCAATTTCTCTGACAATGTCTTTAATCCAAGCCACGGCTTTTTCAACGCCCTCGGCATTAACCCCGCAAACCATTACTAGGCCGTCATCTTCAATATCAATTTGAACTTCATGTTTAGCAATAATTTCATTGATAATTTTTCCGCCTGTTCCGATGACCTCTCTAATTTTGTCAGGATTGATATGGAAGCTGGTAATTCTTGGCGCATATTTTGAAAGTTCTTTGTTCGGCTCAGGAATAGTTTTTTTGATAACTTCCAAAATTTTCAGCCTGCCTTCGCGTCCTTGTCTGAGAGCTTCTTTAATAATTTCTTCGGTAAGGCCGTTTGTTTTTGTATCAAGTTGAATAGCAGTGATTCCATCCGTTGTTCCTGTTATTTTGAAATCCATACCGCCTTTCCCGTCCTCCAAATCTTGGATGTCAGTTAAAACTTTCCATTTGCTCATGTCGTCATTAGACGCTAGACCGATGGCGATTCCCGCTACTGGTTTTTTTATTGGAACGCCGGCATGCATGAGAGCTAAGGTAGAAGCGCAGGTTGCGCCCATAGAAGATGAGCCGTTAGAGCCAAGAGTTTCAGATACAACGCGGATGGTATAAGGGAAATCTTCTTTAGCTGGAATCATTTTTTCAAGAGCTTTTTCCGCTAAGGCGCCATGTCCGATATCGCGTCTGCTAGGACCGCGGTTTGGCTTGGCTTCGCCCACTGAAAATGAGGGAAAATTATAATGATGCATGAATCTTTTTTTGCTATTACCCTCAAGACCTTCAATACTTTGAGCAAGCCCGGCAGCGCCAAGAGTGACAATAGATAATACCTGAGTTTCTCCTCTGGAAAAAAGACCAGCTCCATGGTTTCTCGGCAGGACATCAATATCAGCTTCTAAATTTCTGATTTCTTCCAGACCTCGACCATCTACGCGTCTGCTGTTTTCTATAATTTCTCTGGTTACTTCAGAATCAACTGCCTTGTCAATTGTTTTATCAATAACGAAATGCCGGTTGTCTTTAGAAACACCTTCCGAAAATAGAAATTCATCCAGGCCTTCTTTAATTAAACCCACGGCCATCTTTCGTTCTCCTTTTGTATAATATTCTTTGTTGAACAAAATTTTATTTACGTTTTTTTTCAGCCATTCGTCAGCCTTGGCGATCAAGGCTTCTTTTTCTTTTTCGCTGGCTATTTCATCCGCGCCCTTCTTTTCTTTTTTTTCTTTTATTTCTTTTGCCCCAATTTTTTCGGCAAATTTTTTGATTAAATCAATCGCTGGCTGCATTTCTTTTTGTCCAGCCAAAATAGCTTCGTACATATCATCCTCTGTTACTTCGCTTGCTCCCGCCTCAATCATGATTGATTTTTTGTTTGTTCCGGCAACAGTCAAATCCAAATCGCTTTTTTCTCTTTCTGCATAAGTCGGGTTAAAAATTAATTTGCCCTCATTTCTGGCAACGCGGATGCCGCCAATTGGTCCGTTCCATTTAACGCCGGAAATAGAAAGAGCCGCTGAGGCGGCAATCAAGGCTACAATATCGTGATCATTTTCTTGGTCAACCGAAAGAATAGAAAGCACGAGTTGTACGTCTTTTCTGGATGAGTCATTAAATAATGGTCTAACAGCCCTGTCGACCATGCGGCCAGATAGAATAGATTCTTCTGATGGTCGGCCTTCGCGTTTTATCCATTGTGATCCTTTTATAATTCCCGCAGCGTATAGTTTTTCTTCGAAATCAACTGATAAAGGGAAATAATCAACTCCGTCTCTTTCTTCTTTGCTTTGGACGACGGTAGCCAAAACAACAGTATCTCCATACTGTACGGTTACGGCAGAATCAGCTTGTTTAGCCAGTTTGCCTGTTTTTATAGTGAGTGTTCGGCCAAGCCATTTAGCAGAAAACTCTTGTTCTTTACTCATTTGTTTTTTGTGCTTGGTCGGTAGATTACAGAACTATGAGAAATTACTCACAGCGCTATCTATCTAACGGCCAAACTTATATTAATAATTATTTATTGTCTTAAGAATTTTTTGTTATCGCTTAAATTTGTGAAATCATCGGATTCTTCTATTAGCTTTGACGAAGCAGTTTGTCTGAAAGCCATCACTTCCACTAAACAGCTTTTTGTGTTTTGGAGATAACTGACTAAGGGCAGGTAATCGCCGTCTCCGGTTACTAAGATGACCACGTCAAGTTTGTCGGCTAGCTTAATAGCGTCAACCGAGATGCCGACATCCCAATCAGCTTTTTTATTTCCGCCGGCGAATATCTGCAAATCTTTCATTTTAACTTCAAAACCCTGCTGGCTCAAAGCTTCAAAGAAAGGCATTTCTTCTCCGCCCTCTGTCTTTATAACATAAGCAGTAGCGCGGATTAATTTTCTGCCGGCTACTGCTTCTTTTAATATTTCTTTGAAGTTTACTTTTTGACTATAAAGATTTTTCGCCGAGTGATACATGTTTGACACGTCAACCAAAACGCCGACACGCTGATCTTTATGTTTTATCATATTTTTATATAGAGTTTGTTTGTATTTTATTCTTCGTCTTTGTCGTCAGCAACTTCTTCTACCTCTTCTTCTTCCTCTGCCTTTATCTCATCCTTTTTGTTTAGTTCTTCTTCTATCCTCAGTCTTTCATCCTCTTCTTCCTGCATTCTCTTGGCTATTTTTAATTTCAATCTTTCGGTTAAATCCTTAAAAGATTTTTCATCTTCTTTTTGCAGGTACTTTAATAATTTTCTTCTTTCCCCGACTTTTTTTAAAAGTCCGCGTCGAGAAGAATGATCATGTTTGTGCTTTTTTAAATGCTCAGTCAACTGTTTGATTTCTTCAGTCAAAATGGCGATTTGCACTTGCGGAGAACCTGTGTCGCTGTCATGGGTTCTGAATTTCGCAATGAGTTTTTGTTTGTCTTTTTTTGCTAACATAGCTTTTTTCTTGTCCTTATCCGAGAAATGGGCGCAAGGCCATATCCAAGAAAAGGTCATTAAATTAATAGTATTCTTAAATTAACATAATACGGGAAAAAGATCAAGAGGCAAAAAAACCCACAGATTGTGGGTTTTTCTTTTTTCTGCGGAGCGTAATAGACGAGACTATAACCTACTTCAAGTCTATTAAAGGCTATTATTATATACCTACAGTAAATCATAGCTAAGTTTTTTCGTCAAAAAAGTATGTCTTTTTTGATAGGCTAATACTAAAGGGGGTAAAATTAATGGCGTTGCCGGCAAGTAGCAAAAGCCATTAATTTTACCCCCTAAATAAAAGCCTATATATTACCTTTACTTAACTTTATGACTAATACTAATAAATATACCCGCCCCAGCCAGGCAAGGCTTTACGACCTAAGCTACCACCTATTAAACACGGATAATCTAAGGCTAAGGGGTCAAGCTGATAAATTAATAAAAATAATCCCAGCAAGATATAATTGCGAGGTTGTTTTTACTAAGAGAAGAATTTGGTTTATAAAGGATAAGGTAAAATTCATTCAGATAATAATTCAGAGGCAAAAAATCTTTTTAAAAATCAGAACCAGCAGAGGATGGCAGGAGACACGATTGAAAGATTGGGAAAATTTTACTAGAATTTTTCGGATTATTGAAAATTTGTGAATTTTAAAATCTCTAAAATAAAATCTTTCTATAACAGTTGTGCGTTTATTTGTTTTTCTAAAGCCGCTAATTTTTCACTCATCAAAATCGGCAAGGAATAAATGTATTTTTCTTTAAGTATTTTCTCTAAAGAGTTTGAACAATATTCAAACAATAATCTTCCGATAATTTTTTTATCACGATTTAAGAAAAAAGTTGGCAACACCTCTCTGTAAACTTTATTTGCATTTTCTACAGAAACAATATTGGCTATAATAATTCTTACTAAAAATCCCCCCATAACCTGAATAGCGGCCTCTGTTTTTACTCCATATTCTTCGGATAAAGTTAAAGCTAAATTTAACTTTCTAATATTTTTAAATTCAAAAATCAATTTATTATCTTCTCCAAAAATTGCCCTAATTAAAATACCAGTATTTAAATCTAGAAACCTACACCTATACGATGACAAATAATAAAAGGCATTCAGATAGTCCTCAAAAGATATTTTATCTTTTTTAAGCAACTCTTTAATTAAAGAAAACAGTGAACAATATTCTGGTATACCTTTATTTGTTTGCAAATTATTGGCTTGCAAATATAAAAAATCCTCAGTTAATACAATACCGTCATTCTTTTGTGCTAAAATACAGGCATCCACCAATTCGGGGACAATATTACTTTCTGAAAAGTGCTCAGATTTATTTGCTTGAGAGATAGAAAAAATACTTTTTTTATCTTTCTCTAAAATTTCTATGCTCTGTTTAAAATTTTCTTTTATTTTGTTATTTTTTTCAATATCAACCTTATCAAATACTAGTTGGTCATTAGCACATCGCATATGACCAACCTGCCCAGGTGAAATATTAAATTTTTCCAATACTTTAAATAAGAAAGAAATAACTGATTGAGGAACTTTTAAATTAGGGATGAAAGGCACTATTTTTTTTAACAATCCTGTTTCAGCCAAGAAAAGAGCCGTTGTCCCATCTAAAAAAATATCTGAACCGTTAAGTATTTTTTCAGCTACTTTTCTTTGACGGTCAATATCTTGGATTGAACCATCAGAAAATCTTATAAATCCCTTGTTTTCATTTGTAATTCTGCCGATGGCATTGGTTACTCCCCCCTCGCTTAAAGCTAAAAATGCGAAAGGATAATTATTTGAACAATAATCATCAAAAAAATTTCTGCCTCTCTCTTGTTGGTCTTTAATAAAATTAATTACATTATTAACATCTATACTATCATCTTTATTCGGCACTTCAATCGCTATTCCTGCGTCCCATCTTCCTTGTTTTGATAAACTAAAAAAGCTATCGTGGGATTTCCAATTTATATAAGCCTCTAGACTCAAAATATTTTCAACTATTCTCTGTTCTTTGTTGGTTTGATATTTATCCTCAGGAAAATCTATATTATCATTTATTTTTTTGTTAATTAATAAATTGTATTTATTATTTGCTGAAATAATTTTAGTGGCGTCTAGCTCGTCCCCATCTCCGATATAATACCATTGCTCTTGATTTTGGAATTTTATAAAAGAATTACTTACAACTTTTTCAAGTGGTTCAATTTTAGCAAAACCAGAATTACTTAATTGAGTAAAAGACAAAAATAAATATCCATATTGTTCCTTTGTTGGTTTCCCAATTTTTTTTACTCCTCTACATAAAGATGATAATGCTTTTTTATAATCTCCATTTTTTAAGTAAACTTCAGCCTCTACCGAAATAATAAACTCAAAGCTCTCAATAATATTTGGATATTTTTGAAGCATTCCTAAAGCCTCTTTTTCTTCACTTCTTTGTAGATAAGCTGTGATTGTTTGTCCTAATAATAATTCTTGATTTTTTTTATCCATTAGCTCAAATGTCTTAGGGTTATCCAATAAATATTTACCTATATTAATAACTTCCAAATAATCCTCCATCTTCATACAAGCTGTAAAATGGTCTAATTTAAACGATAATTTTATTCTTTCATCTTTTTCTAATTGGAATAGTCTTTCTAAAATTTTTGCCTCCATTTCCCACGCTTGTTTCTCACGGACTGCTTTTAAAGATATTTTACAGTCAAGATAACTTGCATTTTCAAAATCAATATTTTGGATAATCCTAAAGGCGTCATCATATGCTTTTATGTCAGAATAATACAATAAATAGATTCTATCTTTTTGAATATTCTCATCATCTGGCACACTGTCTATTATTTTTTTTCTTAAACCTGAGTTGGTTTTTAAGCAATTTGCAAAAGTTATCATTAACTGCAAATCTTCTTTAAGAAAATTAATCACGTCGCTTTCTTTGTTTTCTTCTATATTCAAAATTAAATTTTTAATCTTTTCATTTTTGGCTGATAAAAAATTCTTGCCATCAGTTAATAACTTGCCTTTTTCACAAAATTGAAAAGCGAGTATTTTAGCTAAATCGTAAGAGATTTTTTTATTTGATAAATATGAAATAATTTTTTCAAAGTCTTTTTCTTCTGGACGATAATTTGCAAGGAGAAAGGATAAAAAATTATCTATATCTAAATCAAATGAGCACTTAAGTATGAGGTCAATTAACCCCTTGCCTGTTGAAATAATTTTATTACCATCTTGTTGTATTATATAAATATAAAATTTTCTAAATTCAAGGGTAGCTCTACCTCTGATATGTAATCTGTCCCAATTATTTTTTTCTTTTTCAATCTCTTTAATCTGACTTAATATGTCCTCGGCTTTTTCAATATGATTAAGAGGAAACCCTTTTTCAATTAACCTCTGTAGATTATGAGATATTTTCAAATTAAAAGCAGAAAATGAGTAGGGATATAGTTTAATTGATTTTTCTATAAACTCATCTGCCTTAATATCGTTTTTTTCGTTTTGATAAAACAGGGAATAGATACGATAGTAGGTTGCCTTTTGCTTCTTATCTTCTGGAAAATCCTTTTCATTTATTTTTGATGTATCAATTTTTTTGTTTAAACGAAATTCTCTAATAAGCTGTTCAATCACAAAAAGCCAGTGGCTATTATCTATTTTCTCTGCCTGTTCTAAGAGCTCTTTATTTTTTTCATAGTCGCATTTATTTAAATAAATTTCAGCCAAATACAAGATAGGTTTAACATTTTTAGGATAAAGTTTTGAAAGGCTTTCGTAAATTTTTATAGCTCCCTCAACATCTTCCAGGGCTTGTTTTGATTTTGCTTCTAATATCCCAATTTCACTGCCAATAATATCATCTTTAATAATCGTTTCCGTAATAATTTTAAGCGATTGTATGGTTTTTAGCACATATTCTCCGTTGCCCCTGTCTAACTCCTTTTCTAAGTCAGATAATATTATCAATATTAATTTTTTTCCAAGTTCGGTTTTTTCTGGTGATTTTTTAGCCCATTCCTCAATATCTTTTTTCCAATTTGAAATATCTTCTACTGAATATTTATCTGGATGGTCATCAATTATTTTATGGTGTTTTTGACAAAAAGCAATTAAATTTTCTGGGGCATCTATTTTATCTTTGGTTAAAGTAATATCAAATCTTGGCCCTCCTGGTTGTTGGGCTTTAATATGGGCTATCTGACCTATAATACTATTTTCTTCAACTAAATGTTCCTTGCATTCAGGAAAACCGCATTTACCGCCACAATTAATATAAACTTTTATTTTTGTGGTTGGACTAATTTGCTCCTTTTTATAAGACATATATTTTGAATTACCCTTAAATATTAATACTTTGAACATTCTTTGTCCATAAACTTACAAAAAAGGCAATTACTTGCCCTTTTTTAGTTATAGCCAATATTGAATATATTGAGAAAATAAAGCATATTACCAAATTTGTGATATAATATAGCTAAGATTAAAATTCTAGCTATATGCTAAATACATATCTAACTTTAGGTGGAATAATCATCTTGCTCATAGCCGTATATGCTTTCAAAGAATATTTTTTGGCTCAAGAGGAAGAATATGACGACTTCCAAACTTACAAGAAGAAAGAATTTCTATTAAACATTCCTGAAAGAAAATTTTTTGAGAATATCCAACAAATTATTCCTGACAATTATGTGGTCTTCCCCCAGATAGTTCTTGGCAGTATTGTTAATGTAAATAATTCGGTCAGAAGTTTTTGGACTTATCAAAATAAAATTAATAGGAAAACTATAGACTTCGTTATTTTTGAGAAGCCATATCTTAAACCCGTATTGGCGATTGAGTATGACGGCAAAACCCACGATAGCCCCAAAAGGCAGAGAAGAGATTATTTTGTAAATAACACTTTAAAATCAGCGGGAATAAAAATTATCCATATCAGGCATAGCGATAATATTAATTTTGAAATTATCAAAGAAAATTTAAACAATATATAGTTAATTACGCACCTTATTTTTTATATCTAGAATTAACAGCTTGACTTAGATACAATAATTTTGATAAGGTGTCAAAATACATCTTTAAATATGTTGGAAATAAATTTTTTAAAAGACAGAAAGAATATTTTGGTTAAATTGCATAGACTTATTGAAGAAAGCGACAATTTATGGAAAGTTAGTAGAATAGTATTAACAAGTCTATTGTTACTATCATGGGTAAAGAAAGTCTATGGAATGAGCTATGACCAAATGATTGATTTAGATAATATTAGCAACCTACTTTTAGCTTTAGGAACTTTTGTGGGATATGAAAGGATAAAAGATTGGAGTAATTATTTCCACATCACATTTATCTTTTTTCTATTTCTTTGTTTCTATAAATTTATCATTAATACATTATCAACTTTATGTCTCAAGGTGATGAGCAAAAATTAAGAGAAAAAATAGAGGAAGAAATAAAAAGCAAAATGAATATAAAAGAAAGAATTAGGGGCATAGCTTTAGATATTATGACGGTAATTATTTTGTTATTGTCTATTTTTGGTGTTTTATATATCGTTAAAAATTTATCTAAAGATAAAAATAATAATATTCCAGAGACTACCGTTAACCAAAATATTGACAACAAAGAGATAAATATTGAAAATATTAAACCCGAGGAAAAAGAAGAGGCAGTAAAAGAACAAACTGATTTTGAAAAATATAATTCAAATTTATATAAGAAAACCCCTATTTATTTAGATGGCATAGAAACTCCTGACAATTATATACAAAAAGACGAGGAGGCATTAACAAATGCTGGAAGAAAAATTAAAATAACAGGAGAAATAGAAGATGCATATATTTATATAAAAGCAGGAGCAAATGACGAAAAAGGTAATTTTACTTCCATAATGAAAGAGTATGACGGGGTTTGGTTTTATTTAATGAATGGTCATTTTTTAGGAGGACAACTAGATTTATCTGAATCAAAATTTGGGCAACCATCAGAGTTGACTGAATTGCTTTATAATATAAAAAAAATACCTGTTGCAAAAAACTTGATTGAATATAAAAACAAAAATTTTAAAACCCTAGATTTATTAAATGAACTAAAGGATGAAAGATTTATTGGAGCGTTAGTATCAACCGAGAGATATGGAAAAATTATAGATTTAACAATAGGATATAAATGTCGGGGCGAGGTAAATAGTTGCAAAATTATAAGTCTATAAAATTTTCTTTAATTTATTTAGCATAAAAAGGGCAATTTTTTGCCTTTTTTTAGTTATAGTCAATATCTATCGTCTTTCCCTAAAACCCTATTTCTTATTAAGGATTAAAGATAAATCGCCCCTTATGGCTTCCACTCCGCTATAAGTCATTCGCCCGCGATAGATAGAATTATTTAAAATATACTTAACCGTTCCCGCATACCACTTTATTCCACCCTTAGGAGTTTTAATGTTATTGCTGTTTAAGATTTTAGCAATTGCGGTTAAATTAAATCGCTTATACCGCTTTAAGTAATAAATCTGTTTGACAATTTTTACTTCCTCTTGATTCAAGATTAAATCATTATCAATTATTTCATAGCCCAAGGCAACGCCACCGCCTGGAAATCCGCCTTTTCTCAACTTGTTCATTCTTCCAGCCTTTAAACGCATTGCTATCAAGCCCTTTTCATATTGGCTGATAGCTCCAATCATTTGTCTCATCAAAACTCTGGTTATATCTTTTGAGTTTAAGTCTGGCTCGCTTAAAGATATAATTTTCTTTCCCCGCTTTTCTTGCAGGTCATAAATTAAATTTTCTTGAATTCTGACATCCCGAGCGAGTCGGTCTAATTTGAAAATGATAATCCCTTCAATATCTTTAGCGTTTGTTTCAAGAGCATCAAATAACTCGGCTAATGCCGGCCTATCTTCAAGTCCACCAGATACTCCATTATCTTCAAACATTTTAACAATATTAATGTTATTCTTTTCGGCGTATTCTTTAATGGCTACTTCCTGTATTTGAATAGTTTGGTCATTTTTTTGATTTTCCGTTGAAACTCTTAAATATGCATAATAGTTTAGTTTGTCTTGCATAAATTTTTTAATTAACAAAATAGTATGTCTTTTTTGTTAAATTATATTTAAAATTGCCTTAGGCATAACTTTACTAATAGGTTCAGAATGGAAATGTAAATCTCTTTCTATGCCCAATCCGAACGGGCCGCAATATTCCTCCAATTCTTTTAAACTAAACGAACCCCACTCATCATTATGGTCGCCGAAGAAAGAAACATACCCGAAGAATATTTTATCTTCAGGGTTATACTCGGTAGCGAACCAATAGCCAATACCCGAGGGATTAAAAAATTTACAAACCACAATCGGGTCTTTAACATCTTCCTGACTGCCGACCTTTTTAAATTGTTTTTCCAACTCTTTGGTCATTAATTGCATAAAATTTTGCCGCATAAAAAAACAGACTTCCTTTGTTGTTCAGGGAGCCTGTCTATTAGTGGCTTTATTAAATTAAACAATATTAATTTGCCCACTCCAAAACGGAGTAGATTATAGTAATTACCAGGCATAATTTAAAGATTATATTTTTTATCTTTTTCATATTTTTTGGCTAACCTTACTTATATAATAGCATAATAATATAAAACTTGCAAGTAAATTTAACTAATATTAGCATTAATTTAGGTATTAAAACTTAATGTTTAAAGCCCTGTATACAGCACATCCCCCGCAGATATATCATTCCACTTGTCTATGACAAAACACTTGCTACGCCCTGAATTTTACCGAGGAATAGGTGCTATGGAGTGAGTAGTAATTAGGGGCAGTGAGCTAAAAGCATACCCTAATAAAAAACGAACGACAGATAAAAATGGAAATGAAAGGCTAATAAACAGGCAATTTCGTAAATCAACCGAGTTATCCACTTTTTTATCTGATGTTAGATTAAATCTACACTTTAGGGTGGTCAAAACAAGCTAATAAAAAAGCCACACACCCTATAAGTAGTGCTGGCTTTTACTTAAAACTAATAATATTGAAGTTATAGCCGATAGTAATCGTCCTACCCCACCCCCCTATGAAAATACACACTTCCACTTTTAAAAATCTTAAATGGCAACCTTGCTACAGCAGGGGGTGAAAAAGATTTTTTGCCCGTTTTTTATAAATGATAAATAACTATGGCAATGATTCACAAACCTTTCCGTCTTTATCGCTGTCTAATCTGTGGATGTCATTACTGGTTCCGCCACACCATTCACATAAAGCCTGAGCTTCGGCCTGAGTTTTAAAATCAGGGCAATTATATTTATTAGATGAACATTCGCATTGTGATTTTGTTTCGGGCGGCTTAACTATAGTTTCTGTTGGTTTTATTTCAGGGGCAACAGGAGCGGTAGCAGAGCTATCTATTTTTGCTGGGCAAGTCCCGTCAGCCCATAAACCTAATTTTTTAGTGCGGGCGTAATTTTCAGCTTCCTTAAACTCGCTTTGATATTTATACGGAACATCATAAGTATATTCATAGGCATAGCCTTGTTTGATAATTTCTAAATTATAGAATAAACCCTCTTTTGTCCTTATATATCTTAAAAGCCTGCCATATTTATCTCTTTCATCTTGGCTGTTGTCTTTTTCTAAAGCTACCGACTTACCGCTTAATAATTCTTTAGCTTTATTACTCGCTTCAACGCCAAAACATTCAACAGGTTTTCTGGGGTCTACTGTTTCAGGAGTATTTATACCAATCAACCGCAAAGTTTCGCTAACCCCGTCAATGTCAACGGCAATTGTATCGCCGTCCACTACTTTAATAACTTTATAATATTTTATTTCTTCGCTGTTATTTTTTGTGTCGCTTAAAATATTATCAGCCACAGTTTTTGTTTGGCTTATACTATTTTCAGCTTCACTTTTTGTTTTAGTATCGGTCTTTTGAGTTGCTTGCTTTTCTATTTGTTTTTTTCCTTGCCCTACTGGTTTTTGTTCTTTCGCCTTTGGTTCTTCCTGTTTATTATTATCAGAAGAACTCGCCACTACGTTAGCGTTTTGATTATTACCCTGCGAATTGTTTGTCGCCTCGCATCCAGTCAACAACAAAAGTGCGATAGAAAAAACAGCCAATAGTTCAATAGTTTTTCTTATTTCCATACTTTTTTCTTACACTTTTATTATAGCATAAACAATCCAATCACTTTATTGTAGCAATTTATACAATTGCAATTTCTGCATAGTTTCAGCCTCTATTCTTTTAATCCCCGCCTCCTCGCTTTCTAAGTATCCAGCATTCTGCAAGGCTTTACATAGGGACGGGTGATTTATCATCACGCTATATCTGGGAGCTTCGGTGCAAGTTTTTACACTACTAATCATATCAGAAAATCCCCAGTAAGGTCGTTCAATAAAAATTATTGGTTTAGTTAAATCAGTCGCGTCTAAAACAATATGATAATTAGATATGACAAGAATTAAGGCTACAAATAAAAAGAATATTAAAATAATCTTAAATTGTTTTGAAAGTGATGTTTGCCATTGAGTAATACTTTTTTGTTCTTCCCCGTTGTCGTTTAAATCATTTTTGGATTGATTATTTTCCTTGTCGCTGTTTGTCTTAGACATAATTTTAGATTTATTTTCTTAAAAATTAGCTGATTGTATTTTTATCCAAGTCTTAGAGTCAGTTGAAGCCATAAATTTTCTGCCATCTTCTAACTCGCAAGTAAAAATAACCTCTTTTTTATTACCGCCTAAAAGCATACCGCCGATAGCTCCCAACGGCCCTAACGCTACTGCTCCAACAAGCCCCCAACCAGCCGTGCCTGCTAATTTTTTTCTTTTTTCCTCGTTAATCATCTCAATACTTTTAACATTATATTTACTTAACTCAATATCTTCGCCAAAATCTCTATTCATTACGGTAGAGCCAAAAAAACCATAAAAATGCCATTTACCCTTTTTTATATTTCCTGCCAATACATTAATTGTCGCCATAAATTCAAGAGTTAAAAATAATTGATAATTTTCAATACAAAAAAGGTCTTCCAACGCAGTTAAATATATCCTTTCGGATATACGCCTAGACAGCTTAAAACTGGTCAGAAGACCATCTCTGCTGTCTAGGACTTTTGGCCATGCCTTAAATAAATTTAAGGTTTAGACCATAAATTGTTAAATACTATCTTAATATTAGCATAAAAACTGTAAAAAATCAATCATTAAATTTAAATTTTCTGCTTTTAAATCATATTTTCCTGATAACCGTCTTTTAATCTATTTAAAATTATTTTACAGTAATTTTTGTCGTTATCAATGGCAACAAATTTTCTACCTAAATTTTTTGTTACTAAAGCAGTCGTGCCACTTCCAGCAAAGGGGTCAATTATTATTTCATCTTTCTTCGTTCCGCCAACAATTAATCTTTCTAATACTTGGATAGGTTTTTGCGATGGATGTTTTCCGTGTTTTCTTTCCCCTGCTGGCGTTGACGGAATATCCCATAAGTTCCTTAATTGTAATTTTTTGGTTTTAAAAATATTATTTCCACAATTAGGACAATATTTATTTTCGGCATCAATAATTTTTTTGCATTTGCCACACTCTTTAACCGTATTATATTTTTTTAATTCTTCGTAGTTGAAAGTCCAATTTTTAGCCTTATCGTCCGTTTCATTAACCGCCCAGATAATATGTTCTGTGCTTTCGCAAAGCATCCGTTGGGTTATATTTGGAAAAGCATTACGTTTAAACCAGACTACGGAATTAATAATTTTCTTATGGTCTTTCTGCAAAAGATAACCAATTTTATAAATATTATGGTAACTGCCAAAAATAATAATATTTCCGTTTGGCTTAACTATTCTGAAAATTTCATCTAACCATAATTTAGTAAATTTTTCATAATCGCCATTAGAAAATTTATCCCAGTCCTCTTCAATTTTTTTAAAGTTTTTCTGCTCGCTCCAATATTTGTTTGATTTTAACCAGCCAATTTCCTTTTTAAAATCATAACCAGAAATATTATAGGGCGGGTCGGTAATGCAATGGTCGGCAAAATTATCAGGAATTTGCGGTAAAACCTTAAAAGTATCCTCGCAAATTAAGTTATAATCGTTGATTTTATTAAATTTGTTTGATATGGTGATAATAGATTTATCTGGCATATATTATAAATATGGCTAAACAAGAAGATATAACTATTTTTATAAAGCGTCTTAAAGCAATTCAGGACGACTTTTTTAATAAATTCGGGGTTACTGATATCATATCAAATTCCAAAATATTTGAAATCGTCATTGCCAATGATTTAAATCACCTTTTAATTCCAGGGCATTCTGGCTCTAGGGACGCTAAAAATCAACAAGGTGGCGAATATGAATACAAACATTATAAGGAAAACAGTTCTAACCACACTTGGACATTTAATGACTATACTGATACTACCATAAAAAAGTTAAATGACGCAGAAGCGGTAATTTTTGCTCACATTGACGATTCGGGTAATTTTCCAAAATTTGATTGGTATTATGATGTGCCAGGAAAAATTATTTCTGATTATCTAACGGAAAAAACCAAACCAATTAAAAATGCCAGAAAAATGATTAATGTCAGCTCTAAACAAATTGAGAAAAATTTAGGTATTCAGAAATCATATAATAATTGCAACTGCAAACAGGGTAAATATTATAAATGGCTTGATGAAATATATAAAATAGCTAAACAGATAGAAAAAATAACTGGCACCAATGAAGTTCTGACAAGTAATAAATTTTGGGAAATACTGGTTTCATTAATTTTGGGGCATAGAGTGTTATCAGAACAATTAGGCCACGACGCAGTTGATAAACAGGGCAGATATTACGAGTATAAAGTGGCTAAAAATTATAACTGGAATTTTCAGGATATTTCCAAAAATGTTTTAAATAAATATAAAGGCGACCATAAAATCATTTTAGCCGTGGTAGACAAAGACGCTTTTGAAATTAAAATAATCTACGAAGCCGACTCGCTTAAAACTATCAAGCGGTTAAAGCAAAAACTAAATGCCAAGAAAAGACGATTTAAAGAACAAGGTAAAATTTTAAGGCGTCTACAAGCAAGTCTATCTAACGGCGACTTAAAAAAGATAAAAGCTAAGCTCATTTTTAAACTATAGCAAGGGCGTAGGAGTTTCCTTTATTCTTTTTAAAGATTCTCGGTGATATTTTTTATCAATTTCAAAACCTATATAATTTCTTCCTGTTTTAATGCAAGCCACGGCAGTTGTGCCGCTTCCCATAAATGGGTCTAAAACAATATCGCCCTTTTTAGTAGTTAGTAATATTATATCCTCAATTAAACCAACTGGTTTTTGGGTCGGGTGAATTCTACTTTTGCCCTTTGGTGCCTGATATTTAAAAATATTATGCCGGCATTTGCCGGTGAAATGAGCTCCCGCTTTCTTGCCGATAATCGCGGCTTCCCAAGCATTAAGCAATTTAGTTTTTCCGTTTAAAGGAATTGGGTCTGGTTTTTGCCAAACAATTACATCAATAGCTTTAAAATCATTTTTTTCCAATATATCCCAATAAAAACCTATATCTTTTTTTGCACAAAAACTAATAATCCAGCCCTTTGTTTTTTTAACGGCAATATCAAACCATAGTTTATTAAATTTATCCCATTCGCCAAAATGAAAATTTAACTTAGCCGTTGTGCCTAAACGCTGATTTTTACAATTTAACTCTCTGCTAATTCCATAAGGCGGGTCAGTTAAAATTAAATCAACGGAATTATCAGATAATTTTTTAAAACCATCTAAACAATCAATATTTTGAATTGTATTAATCCAGTTATTAATCATTTTTGTGATTATTAAGTAAATTATCAATATCCTCTTTCCTGTATTTTCTATGTCCAAAATCACCAATCCTAATAGCTTTTAGTTTGCCCTCATTGTCCCAACGCCTTAAAGTTTCAGGGTGAACACCTAAAAGTTCGGCTACTTCGTTTATATTTAATAGTATTTTGTTAGAATTTGGCATAAAATTTGCACTTCAACAAACCTCAATAATATTATATAATATTATATAGATAGGGTCAACCAAATAATGACATAAGTATGCAAGAAAAAAGAAAAGAAAAACTCATAAAAATTATTGACTATATTTTATTTCAAGAAAATCCAACCCTAGAAGATGAGTGGGATAAAATTTTAATTACAAAATATTATTTTACCGAGGAAGGGGTTACCAAGGAAGAGGCTGTAAATATTTTAAAATTTTTAGAATATAAAAAATTGTTGAGCTTTGGTTCTGCAATAGAATATTTTGATTTTGTTATGGGAGAGGGTGAAATTGTAATTGACGAAGAAAAGGGAACTCCTTTGTCCGAAGAGGAAAAACGGGAATTTCTAAATAATAGTTATATAGTAGTAAAACCTGACTTTGAAAAATTAGAAGGATACAGAGATAGGTTATTGAAATTTTCTGTTGGCAAAGAAAAAATAAAGCAAGTCAGCGAAAAAATAAAATTTAATAATCAGGATAAAATAAGCTATAATGGCAAAACTAAAATTCTATATTTTAAAGGGGCTGAAATTGATTTCAGCAGAGCACAGATGCAAGCTGATTTGTTAAATACCTTATTCAAAAAACCAAAAGATGACTGGAATAATGATGAAATTTTTGAAGATTGGGGAGAAGAAATTGATAAAAGAAATGGGAGAATAAGTAAATTTTATACTGCTGGTCGTGAAATTAATCTAGCTATTGCGATAGAGGCAAGGGTTAGGGATTTTTTAATGCTTAGTATGAAAATGATTAAAATCAATGAGAAATATCATAATAATATAGTTAGATAACAGTTAGCTAAATTTAGATAAACGCCAATATATTACAATAGTCTTATAAGACTATTTTTTATTTTGGTAAAATGATATCCGAGCAAAATCTAAAAAAATTTATAGAACTATACGAAAAAAAATACTCAATTAAACTTACCGAGCAGGAGGCTTTTGATAAGTTTTCAATGTTAATTCAAGTAATAAATACTAGTCCAAAGAAATTAAATAGCTTATAGATTTATAATATCATACGAATACGCTATAATAATATTATATGCTAACATTAGAAGAAAATTTAACACCAGAAATATTGTTTTTTGTAGAATATAGGAGAAAATCATCAGAAGCCGAGGATAGGCAAATTTTAAGTTTGCCCGCACAAAAAGTTGAAAATTCTAAATATGCTAAAGCAAATGGTTTAAATATTGTCGCTGAGTTTGAAGAAGCAAGGAGTGCTTATTCGCCAGGAAGACCAGAATTTAATAAAATGATAAATTTAATCCGTAAAGGCAAAGCAAACGCCATATTTGTTTATCATTTATCAAGGTTGGCGAGAAATATGACAGACGGAGGAATCATTATTGATATGTTAAAAGATGGTGTTATTAAAGAAATTAGAACTCCAAATGAAGTTTATAGAAAAAATTCTGGGCAAGAATTTTTGCTCGCTCTTCAATTTGCTATGCAAAAGAAAAGTTCTGACGATACTTCAGAATATGTAAAAAGAGATATAAAATCAAAACTTAGAAAAGGAGAATATCCTGGGTATGCCTGTGTTGGTTATTTAAATATTGATAAAAACGAAAAGATATCGGGAAAACAATACACTTTTGAAAAACAAAAAATCTTATGTTCAAAAAATAAACTGAAAAGGATTGAGGTTGACCCTTTGTTAGCTCCAATAGTATTAGAATTATATAAACTTTTTGCCACTGGCAGATACGCCCTTGAAAAATTACGAGATACAACTTATGAAATGGGATTAACAGGAGGTAGGAGCAAAAAAAAATTAAGTAAAGCAACTATTTATAGAATATTAACTAATCCATTTTATCGTGGAGCGATTTTTTGGAAAGGTGTAATAATAGAGCCAGAAGAACTTCCAGACGAAACTAGGCACGACCCGATTGTGAACAAGGAACTATTTTATCGCGTTCAGCAAGTTCTTAAAGAACACAGCCGACCTATAGGAAAAAAGAGATTTTATACATATTCAAATTTACTGAAATGCGGGGTTTGTGGGGGAAATATATCAGCATTAACTTCAAAGGGGCATCCTTATTATCGTTGTATGAAATGCACGGGACAATTATATATAAGAGAGGATGTGCTTGAGGAGCAAATCATTGAGGGGTTAAAAAAGGTTTCAATTGATGAGGACTTTTATAATTTAGCTATGGAAGAAATTAATAAATTAAACGAACAAGAAATAAAAAATAGAGATTCAATAATGAAACAGCAACAATTAGAACTAAACAGATGTGGGACGAGACTAGATAATTTATTAAATTTTAAAATATCCCCTGAAAATAAAAATGGAGAATTATTATCTGATGACCAATTTATAGATTTTAAGAGGAAAATTTTACAAGACCAAGCTTTAATTAGAGAAAAAATTGGAGATAGAGAAAGTCAAAATCAAGGTTGGTTTAATTTGTGTTCAAACTATGTAGACTTTAATCGTAATTTAGTAGATAAATTTAAAAATGCTTCACCAGAAGAGAAAAGAGACTATTTTAAATTTGTTTACTATAACCCTATATTAAGAGCGAAAACATTAATAAATACAGAAGAAAGCCCATATAAATTTCTAATTTCTTATAATCAACAAAAAGCTATCACTATAACCCAAGATTTCGGCGAAGATAAAAATAAAAAAGGGGTTGCTACCCCTAATTTATTATTACTGCGGAGCGGACGGGACTCGGACCCGCGACCTCTGCCGTGACAGGGCAGCGCTCTAACCAACTGAGCTACCGCTCCAAAAATAAAAATAGTTTTCTCAACTATTGAATCCTTAG
>JBAZOD010000001.1:0-41756 GCA_041648955.1 Patescibacteria group bacterium | reverse complement strand
GTTAATATTAGTTATGAAATTAAAGATGTGGATGCTACCTCGGGAACAGCTACAAAAAATTATGTTACTCCGACTTTTCAATATTCTTTAAACGCCGGTTCTTCTTGGGTATCAATTGCTACTACCTCAATTACTTTTGGAGCTGCGCCACCGACTGGCGATGTAACCGATACTAATAGCGATGGCGATATAGATAATAAAGTTTTGGAGGGTAGTTTTTTGACTTACACAGCCACTTGGGATGCTTCAGCTACCATTTCCGATGTTTATACTACTGAATTTCAGATAAAGGCCATAATTGATGATAACGAATTGGCTGATGCTATTGCTAGCTCTACATCAGCTTCTGCCATTCTTGATACCACCGATCCTGCTTCTGCTAGTTTGCAAGTTTTTGCTACTTCTACGCCGGCGACTCTTGCTCTTTCTGCCGCGGATGATTCAAGTATGCAAATGCGAATATCTCTTAATAGTAGTTTTTCCGGGGCAAGCTGGCAGGAGTACAATACTAATTCTACTATTACCTTAGCTTCTGATCCGGATACAGTTTATGTAGAATTTAAAGATGCCTATGGTAATGTAAGCGCAGTAAATGTAACTACTCCGGCAACCCCTAATAATGCTATGGTGCAGGATATTTCCAATTTATCTTTAGATCCGCAAATATACGGTTTGTTTGTCGCCTGGGGTGTTATTGCCGAACCAACCCATACTTTCAGTTCATATCAAGTTTACCATTCCACTAACGGATCTTCTTATACTTTAGAATCAACTATCAATAATAGAGAACAGAATTATTATGCCGATTTTAATTTAGATGAAGGCAGCACTCATTATTATAAAGTTATTGCCATTGATGCTGCCGGCAATGTTTCCGGCTATTCGTCTGTAGTGCAGGGAACTGCTAATGGAATCCAGGATGGCTCCGAGGGAGGTGGCGGTGTAGAAACAACTCCTCCAGTTATTTCAAATGTTGTTTCTTCTAATGTTACCACTCAATCTGCGACAATTACTTGGGATACTGATGAGTTAGCTGATTCTAGAATTGAGTATATTACTTCCCAGGGAGGTGATTTTTCCGATGCTCCTTATGAAGGAGTGGCCTCAATGCTAAATAATGCCGCTGGTTTGGGGGCGCATACCGTGACTCTCTCTGGGCTTTCTCCTGCTACTGTTTATTATTATAAAGTGAAATCAACAGATGTGAGCACAAATACGGCCAGCAGCACAGATGGTGTAGATGGATATTATTTTACAACTCAAAATGGCCCGACTATTTCGGGCGTATCAGCCGTAGAAGCGGGAAATGCGACAGTGAGAATTACCTGGACTACAAATTCTAACAGCAATTCCAATGTTGTCTATTCGGTTAATCCGGATATGAGCGATTATGCGGAAGAGGGTGACAGCGTTGAAACCACGAATCATTCTGTCACTATTTCTGGCTTGTCAGAAGGCACTACATATTATTATTATGTTGAATCCGGAGTGGCTCAAGACAAAAATGTCGTTGACGGCGTAGTTAAGTATTATTCATTTTCAACCTCTTTAGATTCTGTTGCTCCGAATATTACTGTGAATCCGACTGCCAATCCGATTGCCGACGTTTCGGCTGCCATCAATTGGGCCACAAACGAATTTTCTGATTCACAGGTTGACTATGGCACGACTTCTGGAGTATATACACTTTCTTCTTCTTCAGGGAATTTGAACACGAGCCATGTTATGGTTTTGTCGGATTTAACAGCGGACACAACATATTATTATAAAGTAACTTCGACTGATGCTAATAGCAATGCCACTTCTAGCGCTGAATATACTTTTGCTACTTTAGAAACATTATCAGAAGAGGCAACGGTAGTGGCCAGAGAAGCGGTGGCTAGACAGGCTGGAGTAGATAGTGTGGAGGCTAGCAATAACGGAGGAACTATATTTATTACTGTTCCTAGTGCTGGTGGCGCATCGTCTGATAAAACTGCCCCGACTGTTACGGGAATCAGTGTGACTGATATAACTTCTGATTCCGCTATAGTGAAATGGACAACAGATGAAAGCGCAGATAGTTTTGTGGAATATGGCTATTCCAATAGCTATGGGTTAATGTCGGGGAAATGGGGTTCAGATACTTCTCATTCAATCACTTTAAGTAGTTTATTACCGGAACAGACTTATTATTATGAAGTTTCAGGAAAAGATGCGGCTGGCAATTTAGGTCGAGGAACGGGTTCCACTTTTACCACTTTATCTTTATCTGAAGAACTGCAACAACAGGCAGGAAGCGAGTTAAGCTATCAAGACGTAGAGAAATTAACTCAAGAACTGGATCAGCAAAAAGCTGAGATTAAAAATCAAGAAGCGGAAACAGAAAAAGCTAATAGTCTTTTAGATATGGCTTCGCAGGCAGTAGCGAAGGCTATGAGCATTATAAAACAGACAGTTTCAAAAGTATCTTTAAGCTCTCTTGAATCAAGTCTTATGGTTCAACAGAATTCCATAGAAGATTTGGCTCGTGCTATACCAGCGCCACTACTTAGCGGCGAGCCGAAAGTGTTAATTACAGCTAAAACCGCAACTATTATTTGGAAGACAAACAAAGAAGCTAATTCGTTGATAGCTATCGCTAAAGATGATGGATATAGAATCGCTTCTGATGACCCATATTTGCAGATTGTCGGCAATCCAACTGATAAAACAACCGATCATTTGGTAATGGTGCATGATTTGGAGCCAGACAGCGTTTATCATTATCAATTAAGAAGCCAAGCACCAATCGGGCCAGAAGCCAGATCTAATGATTTTACATTTCGAACCGCAAAAGAGATTTTGGAAATTGGCAGTTATGCCGTCCAAAATATTTCTGTTACTGAAGGGGCTTTTAAATGGGTAACCAATGTAGAGGCGGATTCAACCGTCAGATATACTCCGTATCGAAATAATATTTTAGCCAAAGACGAAGCGCGCACCAAATATGATAAGGCTATTACTACAATTCATGAGATAAATGTCAACGATTTTGAGCCCGGAGTAATTTATCAAATAGACTTGCTTAGCTCAGATTTAAGCAATAATACCGCTGAGAAAAATATAGATTCTTTTTCCACTTCGGAAGATGATTTGCCGCCCGTGATTTATCAAGTCCAGACTAACTCAGCCATTTCTCCCGGGAAAGAGGCAAAGATTCAGACTATTATTTCCTGGATGACCAATGAGCCATCTACCACTAGAGTTTATTATCAATCTGGCATTGCCGCCTCTGACAAAGAAATGGCAGAATCAACTAAAGTTGATGCTAACTATACCAAAAAACATGTAGCGGTTATCACTAAATTTGAGCCGGGCAAGGTTTATTCTTTCCGAGTGGAAAGTATTGATTCTGGCGGCAATGTTTCTTTATCTAAAGTTTATACCATTCTCACTCCTCAACAGAGCGATTCCGTCTTCCAGGTTATTATGAAGAATATGGAAGATGTCTTTGGCTGGATGAAGAAAGTCAATCAATAAAATTTAAATTTATTCTCTCGGAATAATTAATAAATCAAATGGAGGAAAAAAAGCCTATAATCAAAATAAGGAACTTAAACGTGACATATTTTCTGGGCAAGCTGAATGAAGTGCGCGCCTTGAAGAAAATTAATTTGGATATTTATCCGGGAGAATTTATTATTTTTTTTGGTCCTTCCGGCTGCGGCAAATCAACTTTGCTTTATTCAATCGCCGGTTTAGAAACAAACACCGCCGGAGATATTTTTATTCAAGATAAAAATATTGCCAAACTTAATTATAAGGAATTGGAAGAGATGCATCAGAAGAAGATAGGAATGATTTTTCAGGCATATTATTTGATAAATTCGCTAAGCATATTTAAAAATGTTATTTTGCCGCAAATAGCTATCGGAGGAAATACGAAAGAAAGAGAAAAAAGAGCCATGAATTTATTAGCTCATTTTGGAGTGAAAGAGCAGGCAAACAAATTTCCCAACGAACTATCCGGAGGCCAACAGCAAAGAGTGGCGATAACTAGATCGTTGATGAATGATCCGGAAATACTATTAGCGGATGAACCGGTTGGAAATTTAGATTCCAGATCGGCTGAAGATGTTTTAGCTCTTTTAAAAGATCTTAATCGTCGAGATAAAAAAACCGTTATTTTAGTAACTCATAATCCTGCTTCTTTAGGTATTGCCGACAGGGTATTTTTTATAAAAGATGGTGAAATTACAAAGGTAGAGGCTAATAGACAAGGGATAACTCCAATTACAAAAGAAATGCCGGGCACGCCGGTTTCCAAAGAATTGGAATTATTAGGAAGAACTTTTTCAGATATATCTGGGGCGGTAGGAAATTTATTAGCTCCCTTTAAAGCAAAACAAATTGTTTCTGAAGCTTTGCTGGAAATGAGTGGAGAAGAAATAGGAATGATAGAGAAAAGAGTCGCGAATTTAATGATGTCAGGGGCAAAAAGTGGAAGCCAAGATAATTCCCTGTTTAAATATTTGGACGATGAGATTGAGCGGGGTGGTTTGGGCATGAATAAGCGTGCAGCTCTCAGCTTATCAGTAAAAATAAGAAATATTATAGAGGAGATAAGAATTTTAGAAAAAAGAGATGAAGAAATTATTTCTGGTAAAGGAGAGATTGGCAGCGCCGTCGGGAGAATTAGAAGTTATCTTTTGAAATCTTTTGATGTTAAAACGCCTGATTTAGCTTCTGTTAAAGTTATTGATGAAGCAATAAAAATGAGGTTGGAAAATAAAATAGATCGGAATGCTTTTAGTAAGAAAATAGATTTGTCTCCCCAAAAAGGAGGAGCCGGCTTGGATAAAAGAGTTACAAGGAAAATAGCGAGGAGACTAGAGTTATTAATTTTAGGAAAATTTAAATAATATTAGCTAGAGGATAGTTCGCCTCTAGTAAAAAATAATATAAAAAAATGAGATTTACAGATTTGTTTTTATTATCAACTAGAATGTTTAAAACTAGGCCATTAAGGACTTTTTTGACGATTTTAGGCGTGAGCGTTGGTATTGGCACAGTTCTTTTTTTGGTATCTTTGGGATATGGATTGCAGAATGCTATTTTAAGCAGAATCACCACAGCCGATTCTTTACTTAGTTTAGACGTGGCGCCCGGTGCAACAGATTTAATAACTTTATCGGACGAGGATATAGAAACAATTAAGCAAATTCCTGAGGTGGAAGAAGTAAGTCCGGTTATTCATTTTTCCGGACAATTGATGGTAGATAATATTATCGGTGATGGTTTTATCCAGGCCGTTGATCCGTCGTATTTTCGTTTAAGCGGCACCAGCGTGAAATATGGAAAAACTATTGAGAATGACAATCAAGGAGAGATTGTTGTGTCTTCCGCCGGTGCGAAATTATTTAATTTAGAACCGGAGCAAATAATAGGAAAAGAAGCTTTTTTAACTTTATTTATTCCTGTAACAACAATAGATGATTCTGATAGTTCAGGGGAGGAGGTGACAATATCAAAAAGAGAAGAGCAATATAAAATTGTCGGGGTAATAGATGATGAAACTTTAAATTACGTTTTTATACCAAGAAAAATGATAAGTGATTTGGCGATCACTAATTATGATCAACTAAAAGTAAAAGTTTCTGCCAGTGAATATATGGTTGGAGTGAGAGATAAAATTATAAATAGTGGTTTTTTAGTTTCTTCATTATCGGATACGATAGACCAGGCTAATAAAATATTTAGCGTTGTCCAATTAATTTTATCTCTTTTTGGCTTAGTAGCGTTAGTGGTTTCTGCTATCGGCATGTTTAATACTATGACTATTGCTTTGTTGGAAAGAATAAATGAAATTGGAATTATGCGGGCGATAGGAGTTACAAGAAGAGATATAAAAATTTTATTTTTGATGGAATCGGTGATTATGGGATTTATGGGGGGTGTCGGCGGAGTTTTAGTTGGATTTTTTGCCAGTGAAATCGCCAATATCGGAGTGAATATTTTAGCCAAAACTTTTGGAGGACAAGCTATTGATTTGTTTTATAATCCACCCTGGTTTATTGCGGTTATTATAGTTTTTTCGACCCTAATTGGTTTTATGACCGGAATTTATCCTTCTAATAAAGCTGGAAAACTTAATCCCTTAACCGCCCTTAGATATAAATAAAATATTGTTAAAAAAGGCCCATTTTTCAAAGGGTCTTTTTTTATTTTTTCATTATAAATTAAATATTATAATAATTAGTGTATACTGAAAGGTTAATTTGTAAAAATAAGCGCAAATTGCTATAATGTAATAAGATAATTTTTAAGATAATTATGAGTAAAAAGATATATATTGTTGAAGATGATGCTAATATTTTATATAGTCTCCAGGCAAAATTAAGTTTGGCTGGTTTTAAAGTTGAAGTTAATACCGGGAACATGGAAATTGAGAATCTCATGGACGAGATAAAAAAGGCTAAGCCCGATTTTATTATTCTGGATTTAATTTTACCGAGAATCGATGGTTTTGAGGCGGTCAAAGCGATAAGATCAGATAACGATATTTCTGGTTTGCCGATTTTTATTTTTACAAATTTAAGCGATCAAGATACTAAGAGCCGCGGCGCGGCTCTGGGAATTAATTATTATTTTATAAAAAATGATTTTAATGTTGATGATTTTGTAGTCAAGATTAAAAAAATTATTGAGAACGCTGAAAAATTATCATCGCCACGGCGGGATTTTACCCGTAATGAATAAGAAAAAGAGGCGGGGAAAAATTTGAAAAACGCGTTTTTTAAAATATGATAAAGTTTATAAAAAAATTCAAAATTATTATTATCATTTTGCTTGTTGTTTTGCTGGCGGCTTCATATTTTTTATTCAAGGGAAAAGAAAAAATAGAGTACACGACTATTAAAGTGGCCAAAGGAAATTTAATCCAAACTGTGAGTGAAGTGGGCACGGTTAAAGCAGCGAAAGAAATTGAATTAAATTTTTTGCAGAGCGGAAAAATTAGCAGTTTACCGGTAAAAATCGGAGATAAGGCAGAGGAAGGAAAAATTTTGGCAGAATTAGATTACAGCTCTCTTTCTATTAAGGAACAGGAAGCTCAGGCCAACTTGGATGTAGCCAATGCCAACCTCAATAAATTATTAGCCGGGGCTACCTCGCAGGAAATTGCTGTTTCTCAGGCTCAAGTTGATCAGGCAAAAGCTTCTTATTCGGCTAGTTTAGCGGAATTAGAAAGAATAAAGAATAAAATTGCGGAAGATATATCTCAGGCAGAAAAAACATTAGCTGATTTAGAAGATGCGAGCGAAAATAGCGTTACTCCTTATGAGCAGTCTGTTGTTATTGCTCAAACTGATTTAGCTAATACTAAAAGCACTTATCAGCAATCAATTGATAATAAGAAGAATGTGCTATTATCTACAATTGATAATAAATTGGTTGTGGCCAACACAGCCCTCGACAACGTAAACACAATTTTAGATGATGATGACGCTAGAGAGCCGATGGAGGCCAAAGATAAGACATATTTAGTGAGTGCAGAAACTTCTCATGCCAACGGATTGGCTTTTTTAGCAATCGCTAAAAATAAACTTTCTACGGCAGAAGCAGCTCAATCTAATGATAATATTTCCAGCTCCAGCCAATCATCTCTGAGTGCTCTTAACGAAGTCTTTAAAAGTTTGGATTATTGTTATAAAGCATTGGAAGGTAGCATAGTTTCATATACTTTTACTCAGGCAGAACTGGACGCTTATAAGGCTACTATTAGTGCTCAAATAACCGCGATCAGCTCAGCGATTTCTTCTTTACAAACCGCTCAGCATAATTTTGAGGATGCAGTTTTGACTTATCAAACGAAGGTGGCGGAAGCAGAAAACAATTTAACAAAAGCTCAAGTTAATTTAGACGACGCAAAACGATCAGCCAGAAATAATTTAGCTTCGCTTCGGGTTTCAGGCGATCAGCAAATTGGCACAGTTCAAACTAAGGTTGATAATAGCTTGGAGTCTTGGCAAGTAGCAAAAATGCAATTTATACAATTAAAATCTCCGGCCCGGTCTCAAGATATTTCTTTGTATCGAGCACAAGTTAAACAAGCGGAAGCAGCTTTGAATTTAGCCAAAAAACAGATAGAAGATAGTATTATAAAAGCTCCAATCGCCGGCACAGTAATAAGAGTGGAATATGAGGTGGGAGAACAGGTGTCGGCGGCAAAGCCGGTAGTAGCTATTCTTGGTGAGAATAATTTTGAAACTGAAGTTGACATTTCAGAAGCGGATATTGCTAAAATTAAAATTGGAAATCCGGTAGAAATAACCCTTGATGCTCTTGGCGACGAAACAAAGTTTTCCGGCAGAATTTATTCTATAGAGCCGGCAGAAACAATTATTCAGGATGTAATTTATTATAAAGTAAAAGTAGAGTTTTCTGAAGAAAATATAAATTATTCTTCAAATTTTAAGCCCGGAATGACGGCTAATGTTATTATTACAACCAATTCAAGAAAAGATGTTTTATTTGTTCCTTCACGAGCGGTTATAGAAAAAAATGGCGATGGCAAATATGTTAGAATTCTTTTAAACGGAAAGGCGGTGGAAACACCAGTGGAAATTGGTTTAAAGGGCGATGAGGGCTTTGTGGAAATTTTATCAGGAATTAAAGCGGGCGATGAAGTTATTACTTTTGAAAAATCAAGCAATTAAAAAAGGCGGTTCATAATCAAACCGCCTTTTCAGCGTTCCATGGTTAAAATTTCCATGTTTTCTTAAAGATAAATCCTCCTATCGCCAAACCATCAAGAAGGGGGGTTGTTATTCTGCCGGTGGCGATATATTTATCTGTCAGCCCTCCATCTCCAAACCACCAATAAGTGATAGCGCGCTGATTATAATAAGGATCGTTGTAGACTTCAGGGCCGCCTTTTATAATTTTCATGGAAGTGTTGAATATTACAATCCTGATCAAACCCACACAGATGAGATCCTGAGTTGCTTCTTTAACCGGAATTTTTTCTATGAATATCCGGCGGCTGAAGTTCAAAGTCGTCATGATAGCGGAGAAATCACGGCAATTTTTTACAATATGCCAATTGTTATCTCCGTGGAAAAAATGAGTTTCTCCCCGGGAATGAGCGGTAGCGTCGGTCCAGGCATCAAAGAAAGAGTGGACTCCAGCCCAAATAAAAACATTATTATTGCTTTTCCCGGTTACTTTCAAGATGACGTTAGTCACCGGTCCGTCCCAAGTTCCTTTTATTTTTTCCCAGGTTTCGCTGGTCGCGGCTGCCGCTTGATAACCGTTGAATTGATAACCGGAATGAAGTTTATTCTCGGTTAAATTGGGAAAAGATTTCGGCGCAGAAAAATCGGGGATGGCAAGTATGCTTTTATTCGTGAAAGTGATTTTTTCTTCCTTTTCAAATTCGGGAAGTTTAAGTCCCATACTCCAGGCTGTTTCGAATTGAAGCAGGAGAAAAAACATTATTGCGGAAAAAATCATTTTTTTCATGGCTTCCTCCTATGAAGTTATCTGCTTGTTTTTAAAAGTTCAACAAAATATATTAACATAAAAATTAAAAGATGTCAAAAGATACTTTAATAAGAGTGGAAAATTTAAAAAAAGAATATTATACAGAAGAAGTCGTGACTAAAGTTTTGCACGGCCTTTCTTTTAATATTACTAAAGGAGAATTTGTAGCTATCATGGGCCCCTCTGGTTCCGGAAAATCAACCCTAATGCACATCCTTGGTCTTCTAGATCGTTCTACTAGCGGTATTTATGAATTGGACGGTGAAAATGTAAATGATCTAAGCGATGATCAGCTGGCCAGTTTAAGAAATAAAAAAATAGGTTTTGTTTTTCAAGCCTTTAATCTTCTTCCTCGCACAACTGTTTTGGACAATGTAAAATTGCCTTTGGCTTATTCAGGAAATAAAGGAAATGAAGATAAAAGAGCAAAAGAAGTTTTGGAAAAAGTCGGCCTGGGGCATAGATTGAATTATTTTACCAATCAAATTTCCGGCGGGGAAAAACAAAGAGTAGCCATCGCGCGCGCCCTAGTCAATAATCCTTCTGTGGTTTTTGCCGATGAACCAACCGGCAATCTTGATTCGAAATCAGGCGTTCAGGTTATGGAAATTTTGCAAAAATTAAATGACGCCGGTAACACTATAATTTTGGTTACGCACGAAACCTATACGGCCGAACATGCCGATAGAATTATAAAAGTAAAAGATGGTTTAATTGTCGGCGATTATAGGGTGGAAAATAAGAGAATAGCGAGGGAAGGAGAAATTTTGAAATAAATTTTCAATTTCTAATTTTTAATTTTCAAACAATTTTTAATTTTTTAATTTCTAATTATTTATATTATTAGATTTGAAAATTAAAGAATTGAATCATTAAAAATTGTTAAGAAATTCAGGATCATAAATTATTAGTAGCTTATGTTTTATTTAATTAGACAATCATTTATTAATTCTGTTATTTCTCTTCTAGCTAATAAAGTTAGAAGTTTTTTGACTATGCTTGGTATTATTATCGGCGTGGGGGCGGTTATTATTATAATGTCAGTCGGGGCAGGAGCACAAAGTTTAATATTATCTCAAATTAAAACCTTCGGCACAAATCTAGTTGGCGTTTTGCCAGGGGAGACAGATGACGAGGGTCCGCCAGCTTCGGCCATGGGTATTGTAATTACAACACTTACTTATGAAGATGCTATGGCTTTACGTGATAAGAAAAACGCTCCTCATCTTATCGGCGTGGTTGCGTATTCTAATGGCGTAGGAACAGCCAGCTGGGGCTCTCAAAGCTATGACACTAATTTAAGTGGCTGTACAGTAGATATGATAAAGGTGGAAGGAGGAGAAGTGGAAAGTGGGCGTTTTTTTAATGAAGAAGAAGAAAAAAATCTAGCTAAAGTCGTAGTTTTGGGAAGTACAGTAAAAAACGAACTCTTTGGATCGTCTGACGCCGTTGGACAAAGGATTAAAATTAAAAAACACACTTTTGAAGTAATCGGCATTATGAAAGAAAGAGGGACGGTCGCTTTTCAAGATTATGATGATAAGATATTTTTACCAGTCAGGACCATGCAGAAACTAATGCTTGGAGTAAATCATATTAATTTGCTTAGAGCTAAAGTTGATTATGAAGATAATACGGAAGAAGCTATGGAAGAAATAAAAGTTACTCTGCGGGATAGACATGATATTTCTGATCAGAGCGGGGCTGATGATGATTTTACTGTGCGTAGCGCAGCGCAAGCCCTGGATATGATAAAAACGATCACCAACGCTTTACGCTATTTTTTAGCGGCTATGGCTGCACTCTCTCTGATTGTCGGCGGTATTGGTATTATGAACATTATGTTGGTAAGCGTAACGGAACGTACTAGAGAAATTGGTTTGCGCAAAGCAGTTGGTGCCAGCAGCTTTAATATTATGAGCCAATTTTTAGTTGAAGCTATTACTCTTACCTTGATTGGCGGCATAATAGGAATTATTGGTGGGACGATTTTGTCTCTTTTGATTTCTGTAATCGCTAATTTATTAGGATATGATTGGGAATTCTCTGTTTCTGCCATTTCCATAATTTTAGCGACAGGTGTTTCCTCTTTAGTTGGATTAGTTTTTGGAATATATCCCGCCAGCAAAGCTTCCAATCTTGATCCGATTGTAGCTTTACAGTATGAGTAGCAATGTTTCGTCCTTTATCTTAAGGCTTTGAGATTTAAAATAACAAATTTAAATAATATGGGAATTTTTTCAGCTATAAAAATTGCCTGGAAAGCGATGTGCGCTAATAAAGTCAGAACTAGCCTGACTATTTTGGGCATGGTTATAGGTATTGCCAGCGTTATTATTGTTTTTTCCGCCGGCGAAGGCATAAACAGTTTAATTATGGGAGAAATAGAATCTTTTGGCGGTTCTGATATGGTGGAAACGGAAATAAAAGTTCCGACTGGGAAAAAAGGTATGGCTGGCGAGGCTCAATCCGGCACTAATTTAGCGACAGGTGTGCAAATAACGACTCTGAATTTAGAGGATATGGAGGAAATAAATAAATTGTCCAATATAAGGCGGAGTTATGCTGGTATTATGGGACAAGAGAAGATAAGCTACGGCAGCGAGTCAAAAAAGGGTTTTTTGTTCGGAGCGTCCGCCAGCTTTATTGATATGGATAAAAGCGAAATTGAAACTGGCAGATTTTTTTCGGAAGAGGAAGATAAATCCTTGGCATCGGTGGTAGTCTTGGGGTCCAAAATGAAAGAAAAACTTTTTGGAAATTCCGATTCGATCGGCCGCTTCATACAAATGCGCGCAAAAAAATTTCGTGTCATTGGAGTTTTGAAAGAAAGAGGAGCGGTAATGACCCTTGATTTTGATAATTTTGTGTATATGCCTGTTCGAACTATGCAAAAGAGGATAATGGGAGTAGAAAATGTCACTTTTTTAATGCATCAGGTTAAAGATACAAAACGTCTTGATGAAACTGTTGAAGAAATTCGCTATATTTTAAGAGAAAATCATGACATATCCTCGCCAGATGAACAGATCTTAAATTTAGCCAGTTGGGGGAAAGATGATTTTAGAGTTACCTCCATGGTAGAATCAATGGATATTATGGAAACAGTTACTGGCGCTATTACTCTTTTGCTCTTGGCAATTGTTGCTATTTCTTTAATCGTCGGGGGAGTGGGAATTATGAATATTATGTATGTAATAGTAAGCGAACGAACAGGAGAAATTGGTTTGCGCAAAGCAGTTGGAGCGAAATATTCCGATATTATGTGGCAATTTTTATCAGAATCAATTTTTATAACTATTGCTGGCGGAGTTGTTGGAATAATTTTAGGGGGAGTTGTTTCTTTTTTAATTTCTTGGGGGGCAAATTCCTACGGGTTTGCTTGGAGTTTTAGTATTCCTCTTAAAGCCTTTGTTGTTTCCTTGGGGTTTTCATTATTTTTTGGAATAGTATTTGGTTTATACCCGGCGCGCCGAGCTGCTCAGATGCAGCCGATAGAGGCTCTTCATAAAGAATAAAACTTATAAAAGATATTTTTAAAATAAAAAAACGGGCTCGGATGTGTAAACACGAGCCCGTTTGGCTGGAAGCCCTGGCTTTTGGTCAGGACTAAAGGGTTTTTAGGCCTCCTAGAGGTTGCGGCGACGGGACCCTCTCCGCTTCCAGCGCTTTTAGGCGACGGAATGAAAAATAATCGCCAATATTTCTTCTGCTGAATATTGGCTGAAGTTTTCTTCCAGATTTTCCAGACTTGCTGGACCGAAGATGAGATATGGCCAGCAAGATTGGTTAGAGCCAATTGCTCGATACCAGTCGGAAAAATCGACTTTCGAAAAAATTATTTCTCTCTCATCGATTTTTACGACTATTGTCTGGCCGAACTCATTAAATTGCACCCGACCGTTTGTGGTCGTTTCAATTCTTTCCATCTGAAGTTTACATCCGAGAAATGTCCGAGGCAGAACCAGGGCGAAGGGCAGATGATCTGCTGATACTTTCGGGATGAATTCCGGTAAAGAATTTTTATTAATGAGATTCCACAAGGAATCGGTGTATGTTTGTTTGTCCGTTGGAGTTCCCGGATTCTGAAACAAACCAGCCCGGAAACATTGCGCGATTTGCGATGTTATAAGGGGTTTTATGTCTGTGAATTTTGTTTTCTCTCCGGAATTTGCGAGTGTGGACACTCCATCTGATCTTCGAAAGTTCATAATAAATTCTCCGCGGTTTGGGTTTGTGATAAAGGGCATTTTTCTTTATTATCAAAAAATTAACATTATTTTTTAATTTTGTCAATTATCACAAAAAAAGACAAATCGTTGGAAAATTTGTCTTTTGTTTTTTTATTTCGGTATGCGGAAAAGTTTGCCTTCTGGGTTCGGTATTTTCCCCATGAAAATATCTACATCAATTTCGAAGATTTCCTTACCCGGAGTTCCGTTCTGACAGCGGCGATATCTGACTTTCCCGTCTGAAACAGCCGGGTTGGCAATCACCAGAATCTCTGTCAACTGGACAATGTCTTTTTCGCCGGTTGTTCCAGGGGCTTCGGAAAGAACATGGATGGTTCTCCCGGGTTCAAGGGAGGCAAGTGTAGCTTCCGTGTAGTGGTTTACCAAATCCTTTCTGTTCATATTTCCCTCCAATTTGTGGATTTTAAAACTGGCTTATTTCTTGCATTTTACTAAAGCACAGCTTCCTTGTCAAACGAGGTTCAGATTGGTATAATTTATCTATATTTCTATGTTTAAATTCTTAAAATTAAACGATATAAATTTAAAAAATCTTGAGAATAAAACTGAGGATATTTTTGATTTTATTCCGGCTGTAAAAAGACATCGTTTTTGTCAAAAATTTTTATATTTTTTAAAGTATTTTTTTGCCTTTTTATTTATTGCAATTTTTGTTTTGATTATTTTTTCAGGGAATTTGTTTGTCAGTTGTTTCCGGGCTTATAAAGACGCTTCTGCCGGCAGGGATAATTTAACCGAAGCCATAAGGCTGGTAAAAGAAAAAAATTTTTCTAAAGCTGAAGAATTTTCCAAAAAAGCCGAAAGCAATTTTTCTTTGTCAGCCGGCAATTTAGAAATTGCCAAGGGCAGTTTTTTCCCCTCTCTCTTGCCAGCTTTAGAATCTCAATTTGATGATTGCGGATATCTGGTTAAAACCGGAGAAATTTTAAGCCGATCGGTGGCGCAGGGAGCGGTTATCGGCGAAGATTTGAAAAGTTTCCTTTCCGGCGAATTGGGGTTGAGTTTTTCCAACCTGAGCACAAAGCAAAAAAGTAAAATATTAAAATTAATTTATGAAAACGGTCCGGAACTGAACGGCCTGAAGGCTAATTTGGATTTAGCTTTTTCTAATTTAGAAAAAATTCGTTTTCGCGGGTTGCTTTGGTTTTCAAAAAATAAAATCAATAAAATAAAAGATCAGCTGGGAGAGGGGAAGGCCTTGGTTTCCAAAACAATTCCTTTTGTAGAAATGTTGCCTTCTCTGGCCGGATATCCTGACAAAAAAGATTTTTTGGTTCTTTTGCAAAATAATGATGAACTAAGGCCGACTGGCGGTTTTTTAGGGACATATGGCATATTAGAAATAAAGAATGGTGATATAATCAGATTTGATACGCACGATATTTATCATTTAGATATGCCGGTTAAAGATAAAATAAGCGTTATTCCGCCAGAACCGATAAAAAAATATTTAGGCGTGGATAAATGGTTTATGCGAGATGCAAACTGGTTTCCTGATTGGCCGACGACAGCAGAGAAGATAGCCTGGTTTTATAAAAAAGAAAATTCTCTGTTGCCTCCGCAAAATCAAATCAATAATTTTTCTGGAGAATTTGACGGTTTTATAGCTATCACTCCCAAGCTCATAATTGATTTATTAGAAATAACTGGGCCGATTTTTATCAATGGAGAAGAATATAATAAGGATAATTTTCAGGAATTATTACAATATAAGGTTGAAGCAGACTATATTCAGTTAGGGATTCCTTCCTGGCAAAGAAAAGAAGTTATTGGGGAAATAGCAAAAGAATTAAAAATTAAATTACTTGATTTGTCTTTTTGGCATTGGCGGGAGGTTATAAATATTTTTTCCGAAGATATTTTAAAAAAGGATATTTTATTATTTTTCCAAGATGATCGGCTGCAAAATTTAGCTAAAGAATGGGGATGGACCGGGGAGATAAAAGAAACGAACAGTGATTATTTAATGATAGTAGATGCCAATCTCGCGGCTTTAAAAACTGATGCAGTGATGAATAAAAATATCAGTTATCAAGTTGAGCAGACAGTGGGCGGACTGATTGCTAAAGTAAAAATTAATTACGCTCACAATGGAAAATTTGATTGGCGGACGACGAGATATAGAACCTATACGAGAATTTATGTCCCGGAAGGAAGCCGATTTCTTCGAGCCGAAGGAATATCGGAAGGAGAAGTGGAGACGGGTAAAGAATTTGGTAAAACTTTTTTTGGCGCCTTTATCTCAGTCGAGCCGGGGAAAATAGGGAGTCTTTATTTTGAATATAAACTACCTGCGAATTTAGTTGAGTTAGTAGAGAAGGGAAAATATGGATTATATATCCAAAAACAACCGGGCAGAGATACCCAGGAATTAGTGGTTGACTTAAAGCTTCAAAATAAGATAAGATTATATAGCCCAACCGGATTTTATGCAGAGAAAATAGGGGAGAACGAAATCAAATGGAAGACCGATTTAAATACGGATAAGGGGTTTGAGATTAAATTTTAATAGGGATTTATGTTTATAAAACGAATAGGTATTGACCTAGGGACAACTTATACTCTTGTTTATCTACCTAAGCGGGGCATAGTTATTAACGAGCCGAGCGTGGTGGCGGTTTCTGTTGATGACAGAAAGATTTTGGCAGTCGGCAATGAAGCCAAGGATATGCTTGGGCGCACTCCAGATACGATAATTGCTCTAAAACCTCTAAAAGATGGAGTAATCGCCGATTATAGAACAACAGAAGCGATGCTCAGATATTTTATTAACAAAACCTTAGGAGGAATTCGGTTATTTCGTCCCGAGGTTATGGTGGCGGTTCCAGCCGGCATTTCTTCTACGGAAAGACGGGCGGTATCTGAGGCGACAATTGCCGCTGGCGCTAAAGCCGCTTATATAATAAAAGAGCCGATTGCCGCAGCTATCGGTGCTGATATCCCGATTGGCTCTCCTTCTGGGCATATGATTGTTGATATCGGCGGCGGTACAGCTGAAATGGCAGTTATTTCTCTAGGAGGTATCGTTTCTTCTACTTCTGTCAGAGTTGGCGGAAATAAATTTGATTCAGCTGTTTTAGAGTATATTAGGCGAAAATACAATTTGGCGATTGGTGAAAGAACAGCAGAAGAAATAAAAATAAATATAGGCTCCGCGCTATTTTTGGAAGATAAGCTCACTATGGAAATTCGCGGTCGGGATATAATAACCGGTTTGCCCAGGAGCATAAACGTCACCAGCGATGACGTAACTGAGGCCATCCAAAATGAATTAGAAGCCATTATTAATGCAGCTAAAAAGGTTTTGCACAAAACTCCGCCGGAATTATCGGCCGATATCATGGATAAGGGCATGGTAATGTCCGGGGGAAGTTCTTTACTGAGAAATATCGACCAATTATTATCTCGTACTACAGGCGTTCCCGTTTATGTGGCTGATGAGCCTCTTTTATGTGTTGCCAAGGGGACAGGTATAGCGCTGGATAATTTAGATAGCTATAAACGTAGTATTCTGGCGACAAAATAATATTATTATTTCGAATAAACTTTTGATATTTATATTTTAAGTTGATTTAATTTTAAATTTTTAAATAATTTTAAAATTTGATAATTAAAAATTGTTAAGGAATTGAAAATTAGAAATTAGATTTATGCTTATAGGCATTGATGCTTCCAGAGCCAACAGAGATCATAAGAGCGGCACAGAATGGTATTCCTATTATTTGATAAGATGGTTGGCGAAATTGGACAACAAAAATCAATATATTTTGTACACAGACAAGCCTCTTAAGGGGGGGTTGCTGGATTTAACGACTGAACAATATTTTTCAGAAAAAGGAAAAGAAGAAATAAAATTAGATAAAAATGGTTTGCAAGTTATTAAAAGTCCTTTTAATAACTTTCAAGCAAAAATTCTTGATTGGCCGTTTGGATTTTTTTGGACTTTAGGTAGGTTATCTTTAGAGATGATTTTTAAGAAGCCGGACGTCCTTTTTGTTCCAGCCCATAGTCTGCCTCTGTTTTTTCCTAAAAAAACTATAAATACTATCCATGATGTTGCTTTTGAAAAAAATAGTTTTTTATACCAGGTTGATAATATGGGGCCAGAAAAAAAATTTTTAAGAAATATATTTTCTTTTTTCGTAAAAATTTTTACTAAAGGAGAATATGGAGCTAATTCCATGGATTATTTAAAATGGTCAACTAAATTTGCTCTCAGAAACGCTAAAAAAATAATTACAGTATCAAATTTTTCCAAAAAAGAGATGTTGAAAATGTATAAAACCGATGAGAAGAAAATTAAAGTTATTTATAACGGCTATAATAAGTATTTGTATAAAAAAGCTACTGATCAAAAAAAGATAAATGAAATTTTAGAAAAATATGGCATAGAGGGACCTTTTGTGTTATATGTTGGACGTTTAGAAAAAAAGAAAAACACTCCAGCCCTAATCGAAGCTTTTTATTTGATGCGGGAAAACAACAGAGATATAAAACATAAATTAGTTTTAGTGGGGGACGCTAGCTTCGGCTACGACGAGGTAAAGTATATTATAAGGGAATTTGATTTGGAAGCTGAAATAATAATGACTGGTTGGGTTGAGGAAAACGATTTGTCTTATATTTATAGTGCTGCTTCTGTTTTTGTCTTTCCTTCAAAATATGAAGGGTTTGGGATTCCCTTGCTTCAGGCAATGTCTTGCGAAGTGCCAATCGCTGCTTCTTCTATACCGGTTTTGCGAGAAGTAGCAGCTGGGGCGGTTTATTTTTTTGACCCGGATAACATCAAATCCATCGAAGATTCTTTAGTTAAATTGGTCAAAAATGAGGAGTTAAGAGTAAAACTAATAAACCGGGGAATAGAGAGAGTTAAGGATTTTAGCTGGGAAAAATGTGCACGCGAAACTCTTAATGAAATAAATAGCCTATAGTTTTTCCTTTTAATAAAATTATGTGTTATAATAAAGATGTTATGAATAAAAAATTAACATCTTTTTTTGTATATTTTTTGTGTTTCCTAATTATTTTTTTTCCTCTGGTTGCTTGTTATTCGGAATCTAATAATAATAGAGATTACCGGGGCGAACCGGCTGATGGAATAATAGTTAAATTTAAAGGCAACGAAAAAATAGAAATTATAAAAATTTTGCCGGGGGAAAATTTTGATAGTGTTTTGAAAAAATATAATAACGATCAAGCAGTTGAATATGCTGAACCCAACTATCTTTATTTTCAGTCTTCTATTACGCCGAATGATGTTTACTATGGGAATCAATGGTATTTGCAAAAAATAAAAGCGCCAGCGGCTTGGGAAACTACTAGCCAAAGCCCTTCTATTACTATCGCTATTATAGATTCTGGTATTCAAATAACCCATCCTGATTTAGCTGCTAACATCTGGAAGAATACAGATGAAATTCCGGATAATTGCATTGATGATGATAAAAACGGTTTTATTGATGATATTAACGGTTGGGATTTTATTAATAATATTCCAGATCCTTCACCTAAATTCGAAAAAGATTATACTGAATCGGGAGTTTTGCACGGCACAATTGTGGCTGGAATTGCGGCAGCTGTCGGTAATAATGGCGAAGGAGTAGCGGGTGTCACTTGGAAATCCTCTATCATGCCTTTGAGAGTTTTAGACGATAAAGGGGAAGGCAGAACCAGTGAAGTGGTCAGAGCGGTTGATTATGCCATTGCTAACGGAGCAGATATTATTAATTTTAGTTTTGTCGGTTTTGGCTACAGCAAGGCTTTAAACGAAGCAATAAAAAGAGCTTATAACGCGGGAGTTATTGTTGTAGCGGCTGGAGGCAATGAACAAGATCAGGGCGATGGCTACAATTTAGATGAAACGCCCATGTATCCAGTTTGCCATGACGGGGAAAATGGAGAAAACATGGTTATCGGCGTAGCCGCAACCGATACTCTTGATCAAAAAGCTGTTTTTTCAAGCCATGGAAAAAAATGTATTGATATTGCCGCTCCGGGAATAAGAATCTTCGGCGCCGCCGCGTATAAACCGACAGAACAATCTTTCAATAAATATTATGACGGATATTGGTCTGGCACTTCTATGGCAACACCGATGGTTAGCGGCGCTTTGGCTTTATTGGAAGAGGCTAATCTTAAAATGAACAGAGATCAAATAATAGAAACTCTTTTATCAACAACAGATGATATTAGCCGTCTTAATCCGCAATTTTCCGGTCAGCTTGGACAAGGTAGGTTAAATGTAGCGGCGGCAGTTATGAAAGCTAAAGCTGAATTGGGTAATCGCAGCGCCATGGTTCTGACAGCGCCATTTTCTATTGGAAAAATTAAAAATGCAGTTTCTGATTATAACGGAAATAAGGAAAGTGAATTTTTTGCTTATGGAGAAAATTTTTCCGGAGGCAATGAAATAATCGGCGCCGATGTAAACGGCGACGGAATTGATGAAATAATTACTGGCGCTGGTCCTGGCGGCGGTCCTCATGTTCGTGTGTTTAATTATAAAGGAAATCTTTTGGGACAATTTTTCGCTTATGGACAGAATTTTCGCGGCGGCGTTAATGTCGCGGCCGGAGATGTAAACGGCGACGGAATTGATGAAATAATTACTGGCGCTGGTCCTGGCGGCGGTCCGCAAGTGAGAATTTTTAATATAGCAGGCAAAGTTGAGGGACAATTTTTTGCCTATGATTCTTCTTTCCGAGGAGGAGTAAGAGTGGCTGTTGGAGATATTGATGGCGGCGCTGCCCAGAAAAAACAGGAAATTATTACGGCTCCTGGCTCTGGCGGCGGTCCCCACATAAAAATTTTTGATAATAATGCGAATTTAGAAAGTCAATTTTTTGCTTATAATAAAAATTTCCGCGGCGGAGTTCAAATAGCTGTTGGAGATGTTGACAGTGACGGCTTGGCAGAAATTGTTACCGGCGCTGGCCCTGGCGGCGCTCCCCATGTTATAGCTTTTGAGGCTAATGGAAAACTAATGGGGTCTTTTTACGCCTATGAGGATAAATTTAATGGCGGTGTAAATGTAGGAACTATTTCCAATAAAAATTAAATTAAAAATATATGCCGAAGCGAGCAATTTTTGATAAAAAAAACGTTTTAGTAACCGGCGGGGCTGGTTTTATTGGTTCTCATCTTTGTGATGAATTAATAAAAACCTGTAAAGTAATTTGCATTGATAATTTTTCTTCCGGAGACGAGAGAAATATTGATCATCTTTTGTCTGATCCAAATTTTATGTTTATCCGTCATGATATAACTGAACCGATTGATTTGGAAAAATTACCGGAATTGCAAAAATTTAAAATTCAATTTCAGGGAATCCAAGAAATTTATCATTTGGCCTGTCCTATGTCTCCGAAGGATTTTGAAAAAAGCCGAGTGGACATTCTTTTAGCCAACTCTTATGGGGTAAAAAATGCCTTGGATTTAGCAAAAAAATATGAAGCAAAATTTATGCAATTTTCTTCTTCCGTGGTTTATGGGCCGAGACGAGGAGAAAAGAAAATGATAAAAGAAGATGATTTAGGAGTAGTTGACATGCTGTCTGAGAGAAGCGCATATGACGAAGGGAAAAGATTCGCGGAAACGATCGTAAAAAATTATCAGAGTGCTTACGGTCTTGATACTAAAATAATCAGAATTTTTAGAACTTACGGCCCTAGAATGAAACTTAACGATGATCAGATGATTCCGGATTTTATAAGGGATTCTCTTGATAATAAAGATTTGGTTATTTTTGGAGAAAAGGGGTTTTCCTCATCTTTTTGCTATGTGAGCGACGTAATTGACGCTGTTGTAAAAATGATGGAAACAACTTTATCCGGCCCATTAAATATCGGTTCGGATATAGATTTTAATTTAGCTGATTTAGCAGAAAAAATAATAAAAATTACAGGATCGTCTTCTAAAATTGTTTATGAAAAAGAAAAATTATTTATGACTCCTTTGTGTCTTCCTGACATAACCAAAGCTAGGGAAGAACTTGGCTGGATGCCGGTAGTTACGTTGGAAAATGGCTTAGTTAAAAGCGTGGAAGATTTGCGGGCGAGCAAAGGATTAAAAGGAGTAAAACAAGCAATTTAAATTAAAATAAAAAATATGGTCGTTAACTTATCTCAAAAAATAAATGAACCAAACAAGAGGGAGGACGAAGGAGCTGATAAGCTTTTAAAAGAAAAAAAAGAAGAAAATTTAAAAAATAAAGAAGCGTCTATTTCTTTTTTAGAAAAACTAAATAATTCTCTGTTAAGCTTGTCTCCAATACCTCTGCGGGAGAAATTATTTTTTGTCCAATATCTCGGAATAATGCTTAAATCAGGAATATCTTTGGCTGGCGGCTTAAAAACTTTATCAGTTCAGACAGAGAATAAACGTTTTTCTAAAGTTATATTAAATATATCGGAAAGCGTAGAAAAGGGAGTCAGTTTTACCGAAAGTTTAAGACCTCACAAAAAAATATTTGGAGAGTTATTTATCAATATGATTGAGGCGGGAGAGGTTTCGGGAAAATTAGAAAATGTCTTAATTCAGCTGTATACGCAATTAAAAAAACAACATGAACTGATATCCAAGGTTAAGGGCGCTATGACTTATCCGGCAGTAATTGTTGTAGCTATGGGAGGAATAGGGACGTTTATGGTGGTAAAAATAGTGCCGCAAATGATTGGTATGCTAAAAGAATTTAATGCAGAACTTCCTTTACCGACAAAAGTTCTTATTTCCTTGAGCGATTTTATGGTTGGTAATGGGTTGTTGGTAGCCGGCGGCACAATTGCCCTCATTTTAATTATTGTTCAAATTTTACGGACTTATAAAGGAAAATATTATTGGCAAGCGATAGTTTTGCATATGCCGATTATTTCTCCGATTGTGAAAAAAGTAAATTTAGCGACATTTTCTAGAACTATTAGTACTCTGTTGAAAACTGATATTATGATTATCAAATCTTTTCAAATCACCGCTAATGTTTTAGGAAATCTCCACTATCGAAAAGCCGTTGAGGAAATGGCAGAAAAAATAAAAAAAGGGAGTCAAATAAATGAAGTGGTTTCTGCTTATCCAAAATTATTTCCTCCAGTCGTTAATCAAATAATTTCCGTGGGAGAACAGACGGGCGAATTAGATAATATTTTAAGCGAATTAGCCGAATTTTATGAAGGGGAAGTTAATAAAATTATGGATAATCTTCCCTCGATTATTGAACCTTTGCTTATTTTAATTTTGGGTTGCGCAGTTGGCGGTATGGCCGTTGCGATTATTATGCCTATGTATTCTCTCGGGTCGGCTATTTAAGTCCTCTCTATTTTTTAAAATAAATTTTGCAATGATAAAAAATATTTTTAAAAAAAATCAGGGTTATTTTTTAATGGATGTTTTGGTAGTTTCTGGCATAATTGTTCTTTTGGCGTCTGTTTCCATCCCTTTTTTAAAAAAATATCAGCCAAATTTAAAACTTAACGCCGCCGCTCGCGATTTAACAACAGATTTGCGCTATGCTCAGCAACTTACCGTGACAGAACAGGTAGCTCATTCAGTTGCTTTTGATTTAAATAATGACAGCTATCAAATTTTGAAATTAGGTGATCCCAATACTATTATTAAAGAAGTTTCGCTTGATTCAGATGTGAATTTTCAGCAAATAGCAGGTTTGTCTGACAATCAGGCAATTTTTAATTTTTACGGCGGTGTTAGTGAATCTGGAGAGGTAACTTTAGTTAATACAAATAACAAGACCGCCGTAATTAATGTAAAGCCGTCCGGCTATATTCAATTAGAGCAATAATATGAGTGTAAAAAAATTATTTTTAGATAAAAGAGGGTTGTCTCTAATCGAGGTTATGGTGGCTTTTTCTATTTTAACTGTTGCTTTCATTGGTTTAGTTCAAGCTTTTCCTTTCGGTGTTGCTATAAACAAGGAAGCTGAAAATACAACTGTCGCCTCTTATCTTGCGCAGGAAAAAATTGAAGAATTAATCTCTCTGGGTTATGGCGAAATTAGCACCGGAACGGCAGAAATAAAGCATCGTCTATCTGATGATCAGTCTAATTATTTGTACAACTATCAGAGAGAAGCGACGGTAAATTATATTGATGGCGACTTGAATCAAGTTGTGACAGATGAAGGAATGAAAAAAATTTCAGTTACCGTTTATTATGTAAACGCCATATCAAAAACGGAAAAAAATTATAATATAACAACAATAATCAGCGAGAGATAATTTTTAAGAAAATCATTAATTAGCAGCTAAAATTAATCTATAAGTATTGATGAACAAAAAAAAGATAGATAAATTTCAGAGAGGATTTACTTTATTGGAAATACTTGTGAGCATTTCTCTTTTTGCTTTTGCTCTTATTTTAGTGAACTCAATGTATTCAGTCTCGCAAAGATCCTATAACAAAGGAGCGAATAAGGGAGAGCTTATTCAAAATTCTCGCGTTTCTCTTGATAGAATAGGGAGAGAATTGCGCCAGTCGGTTAATATTGTCACGGTATTGCCGGAAACAGGAGATGACCCTCAGAATCCGCCGGCGGACGAAATTTTTTTTCAAGATGGACATAATATAAGCCAAACTTCTTATTTGCGTTATTATTTGGACGGAACCGATCTTAGGCGATCTTTCATCGTTTATTATTTTCCATCTGAGCCGGATGTTTATGTCACTCATAACAGCGTTGATCAATATGGGAATCCTCCCGAAGAATTAATTACGGAAGATAGAATAGTGGGGGAATATTTTAACAAATTAGAATTTTGGTCAAGCAACAATTTAGTTTATATTTCTCTTGGGTTAGAAAAAAATCAGGATACATTTAGCGTCGACACCAGCGTTTTTGTGAGAAATTAAAAAATATGAAAATTCTTGAGATAAAAAATAATAAGGGGGTCGCTATCATCATGACAATTTTGTTGATGTCTCTGATTTTATTTTTATCTTTGTATTTTTTAAGTTTTTCTTTGACGGAAAAGAAAATTTCTCATAGCCAATCTTCGGGAGAGAAAACCTATTATTTAGCCGAGGCTGGTATTGCGGAAATGGTTTGGCGTCTTAAAAATAACGAAGATTATAAAAATAATTTTGAAAGCAATTCCAGCTGGGCAACCAGCTTCACTCGCAACAATCCCTTTGGCGCTGATAGCGGCTCTTATACAGTTTCTATTACTAATACCAGCAGAGCCCACGGAGAAATATCTTCTGTCGGAACAATCGGCGTCGGCGATAGCATCAGCCAAAGAGTTATTAAAACCGTTGTTTATAAAGCCCTGGGGCAAAGCGGTGTTGAAGATAGCACTGTTTATGCTGATGGCAATATTGATATTACCGCTGGCATAGTTAATTTTCGCAATGGCAGCGCTTATTCTAACAATATTTTTAATCTTAATTTAGGGAGTGATATTACTGTTGATTCGGATCTAAAAGCAGCTGGAAATTATAATAAATCATGGACTTCGACCGATCATATTGCCGGTAGTATTTATGCCCATAATTATCCCCCTGAGCCAGATCCTATTTCCATGCCGGCTATTGATTTTGATTCGGTATCTCCCGCTTCTTATAAAAATATAGCCGACGTGATTTATACTTCGGCTGAATTTGAGGATTTAATGGAGGATAATCAGGATCTGATTCTTAATAATCCTATTACTTATGTTGACGGCGATGTGGAACTGCGAGGCGGGCAAAGTTTAACGGTTAATGGTTTATTGGTTGTAGGGCGCGATTTTATTGTCGGATCTGGTTATTGCTGGAGTTGGCGCTGTGGAAATAATTCTATCACGGTTAATCACACTGAAGGAGAACCATCTGGAATTTTGGCAAAAAGAAAGATTTATTTCAAGCTTTGGACTGGCAATATAGATATAAGCGGTTTGGTATATGCTAATGATCAATTGGATATTTTAAGTTTTCCTCTTGGTTTTAATTTTGATGTTGTTGGCGGCTTGATAAGCAGAAAATTAACAATCACCAGCGTTTGGCAGCCAATAAACATAACTCATAATAATGATTATTTAGTGGAGGTTTTGGGCGCTACTGATTTTTCTCCGGTTATTACTGTTGAACATTGGGAAGAAGAATATTAAAAGAACCAAAAATGAATAATTTTCTTAATTATGGTATAATATAGAAGAAATTTATCCCGCCGATTTATTATATTTATTGTAGCCGAGACTCTTATGGCGGTAATAATTATTAATTTCTAACTAATGTTATTTTCTAAAAACTCAATTTATCCCATAGGTTTAGATATCTCAGATTTATCTTTGAAATTGGTTCAACTTGATAAAATCGGCGGGAAAATAAAAATCCAAGCGCTGGGAAGGATTAACGTGCCAGAAGGGTTAATAGTGGAGGGAGAAATAAAAGACCAAGGGCAGGTTATTGATATTGTGAAAAAATTAATAAACAAGCCAAAATATGGCCGAGTAAGCTCTGATACAGTGGTGGCCTGCCTGCCAGAAACAAAAACTTTTATTAAATTAATTGAAATAGAAAAAACTCCCAATAATTTAGCTGATATTATTGAGACGGAGATAGAAAAGCATGTTCCGATGTTGGCAGAAGAAATGTATTATGATTGGCAAGTGATAGAAGAAAAAGAAGATATACAATTAGTTTTGATCGGCGCCGCTCCTAAAAAAATAGTGAATCAATATACTGAACTCTTAGACAAAGCGAGACTTTCCGTTGAAGCTTTGGAAATTGAGCCAATAGCCTTATGCCGAAGTCTTTTGCGAGAAGAATCCCCAAATTTTAAGGAGAATTTTGACAAAAATCACGCGATTATAGATATCGGCGCTACTCGCACTAGTTTGGTGGTTTATGCTAAAAATACTGTGCTTTTCACTGTGAGTATACCGATTTCTGGGGAAAAGATAACAGAAGACATCGCCAGCAGTTTAGAAATTAAAAAAGAACAAGCGGAGAAGGCAAAAATAATTTGTGGTTTAAAAGAAGATGAAGCCGGAGGAATAATAAGTAAGGTCCTGGCCGGGACTATTAACGATCTTAATGACAAGATCAGAGAAGTTTTAGAATTTCATAATAATCATTTTTCCCAATATGGAAATATCAGCAAGATTACAATTTGCGGCGGCGGCGCCAATATAAAGGGGATAGATAAAATTATCAGCAAAGCGACATCAATCGAAACGGTGAGAGGGGATGCGCTTGTTAATTTAGGCGAAGCGAAAGAGAAATTTTTGCACCTTCTTTCAGAAACTTACAGCTTAGATTCAGATTTTTCTAAAAATAAAAAAATTGACGGTAAAAATAATATCTCCGTCAGCCAAGACTCCAGCTTGACTTTTGCCACCGCCATTGGCTTAGCTTTGCGGGGGATATTTATTGATAAAATATAAACAAATAAAGAGATGCTAAATCTAAATCTTGTTTCCAGGGAATTAAAACAAGAAACAAAACTCAGACATATTTATAAAATGCTAAAGCAAGCCGATTATATTTTAATTATAATTACTATTTTTATTGCTATTATAATGTTGGTGGCAAAAATTATCCTGCAGAATAATTTCAATAAGATAGTTGAGGAAACAACCTTGATCACCAGGGACAGCCAGGGCAGAAACTCTCAAATCAGAGAAATAAATAACCATATTTCTTTCGTGGAAAAAGTTCAGGATGATTTTATCCCCTGGTCGTTTTTATTTAAAGATCTAAACAAATATGTTAACGGCGATTTAAGTTTTTATTCAATAAGAATAGATCGGGACGAAAAGACTATAGAATTAAAAGGGATGGCGAAAAATCGCGACAGCCTTTTGGCCCTTAAATCGGGATTGGAAAAATCTAATATTTTTTCCGGAATAATTTTCCCCGTAAAAAATATTTTAGAGAAAGAAGATATTAATTTCGAAATTGAAGCTGATTTGAATTTAGATAATATAAAAGAAAGTCAGTAAATTCTATGGAATTAAAAGGAATTGCAAAATTAGATTTAAGAAAAAAAATAATTTTAAGCGCTATCAGCTTTCTGATTTTTATTTTTATTGTAATCTATTTTATTATTTTCCCCTCCATTCGCGATATAAAAAACATAAGAGATGAGATAGAGACTCAAAGAGTAGATTTGGAAAGAAGATATATAAAAGGGCAAAGCCTGAGAAATCTGTCAGAAAAATTAAAAAAAGCCGAAGAAAAGATTCAAATCTTAGATCAGGTTTTTATTAATAAAGAGGACGGCTTGGAATTTGTCACAACCCTGGAGGGCGTTGCCAATAAAAACAATGTCAGTCAAAAAATAAATCTTTTGCCGGCGGTAGCTTCCGATAACGGCTATTCTCAGCTAGTGCCATTACAACTTTTTCCTCAGGGAAATTTCAATCAGCTTTTGAATTATTTAATCGGCCTAGAAACTCTTAATTATTATATAAATATTAAATCCTTGGATTTTTCTTCCAGTTCCAAGGCGCCGGCGCCGGGAGAAGAAAAGTCTTTCGGAAATGTAGGCCTGTTTATTACCGCCGATACCTATTGGCGCGATAGCGAGGGAAACTAAATTTATGTTTAATTTTTTAAAAGCCACAAGTGGCAGACTTCTCCTTTATTTTTATTCCTCGATAATAATAATCGGTGCGATTGTTTTTATTTGTGCTTCGTTATTCCTTTACAAAAATTTTTATCAAACTATAACCAGATCTCAGGAAATTTTAGTTTTGCGCCGGGAAGTTGCCGTAGAAGATATAGATATGAATAAATTTGATGAGATCGTTAAGAAAATTGAAATAAAAATACAGCCGAGAACGATAGAAACTCCAATAAAATTTTAAAAAAATTTTTCAAAAGGCGGGCTATGATAATAGCCCGCCTTTTTATTCTTTCGTGATTCGCTTGATTATTTCAAAATAAGCAGCAATTTTTTTGTATAATTTTCCAATGAAAAATTCTTTATTTTCTCTTGGCTTCTGTTTCCGATTTTTTTTAAGACTTTTGGATTGTCCATAGCCCATTTCATTTGATGCATTAAATCGCCTTCGTTTCCAGCCTTGAATAAAATTCCGTCTAATTTATGAATTAGTTCCGGAATTCCGCCCAAGCGGGCAGCTATCACGGGCAATCCGATCGTAGCAGCTTCGTAAATTACAGTAGGTGAATTTTCATAGCATAAAGAAGGAACGATTAGACAATCGGATGACTCCATTAAACCTTCAATTTCTTCTTTTTGTTTTTGACCGAGAAACTTTATGTATTTATTTGTTCCAGCTAGCTTCTTGGCCTTTTCTAGCTTTGAACCCGCTCCGATTACAACCAACTCAAAACCGCAGCGGCCGAAATTTTGACAGAGAATGGAAAAAGATTTTATTAAAAATAATATGCCTTTGTGCTTTTCTGCTTGCCCGACGTAAAGAAAGCGAAAAGGCTTGTTTTTTTCTCTGGCTATTTTTTCCGCCCTTGATAATATCACAGCCGGGTTTGATAAAATAATTTTTTTTGATTTTTTAAAAAATTTTTCTTTTTGATGAATATCAAAAAGCCATTCAGACGGAGAAATTATCGTATCGGGAGAGTTGAAAAGCCAACGGCAAAGATTTATGTATATTTTGGCAGAAAAATTTTTTAGCCGATTTTCTTTTCCGCAGATTATCAGGCCGGAAGGATGTAAAAGCTGAATGTCGTGTAAAATGTGGACATGTTTTATTTTTTGGGATTTTATAATTTTTGGGGTTAAATAACCGATACCTTTTAGATTATGAGTAATAACTATATCCGGTTTTTCTTTTTTTAAAATTGATTTTATCTTTAAACAATTTCCAATATCAAACATATCAATTAAATGCCAGGCCAGGCGAAGAATTTTGGGAATTTTGTTAAGGTTGTAATAGAGACCGGGGAGGTAGTACGATTGCCGATTTACGATTGCCGATTTACGATTGCTGAATAGCGGTTTTGTTGTTATTATAAAAACTTCGTGGCCAGCTTGAGCCAGGCCTTCGGCTTGTAGTTCGACTATCCGTTCCGCCCCGCCTCTGGCATAGGGTTTATATAAGTTGTTTATTAGACAGATTTTCATTATTTTATAATTTCGTTTAATTTTTTACCAACCTCCTCTTGGCTGTATTTCTCTAATATTAAAACTCTGGCTTCTTTTCCCATTTTTTTTCTTTTTTCTTCATTTGATAAAATTTCTTCTATTTTATTTTTTAAATCATCGACATCATTCGGTTTACATAGCAGTCCTTGTTTACCGTTCTCAAAAACCGTTCTCACGCCCGGTAAATTAGAAGCAATAACCGGAACGCCGCAAGCCATAGCTTCCAGTAAGACTAAGCCAAAAGCCTCATTTTTATTTATGGAAGGCAAAATAAATAAATCAGCCTGTTGATAAATTGCCGGAAGTTCTTCATCCGATACTTTGCCTGAAAAAATAATTTTATCCGCAGCTCCAAGTTCTTTCGCTTGTTTTTCGTATTCCGGTTTCAAATCTCCATCGCCGATAATTTGCAGCTGATAATTTTGAATTTTTAATTTTGATATTGCTGCTAATAAAACATTTATGCCTTTAAAATAATGAGCCCTGTCCAGTCCGCCGACGAATAAAATTTTTATAATTTTTTGCGTGATTTTTTGCAGATTATTCGGCTTAAATTTTTCCGTGTCTACGCCAAAAGGAATTTCTATGAACTTCTCCGGATATTTTTTGTAGATGATAGCGATGTCGCTATTTTTCACGTAATCCAGACTGGCGCAGGTTATTATTTCCGCTTTTTTAAAAAGAGAATTTTTTATTATTTCGTTCGGCCAGCTGAGAATTTTAAAAATAGGGGAGGAATTTTTTACATCCATATGGTAATGGATGATTAGTTTAAATTTTTTGTTAAATATTGTTTTCGCCAGCCAAACTATTTCGGCTGTACCAAAAAAAGGATAATGAAGATAAACGATATCAAAACTAAAAAGCCTAAAAAATAATTGCGGCAAAAAAGCGCCGAAGCCCATTTTTAGCCAAGGTTTTAGAAGAATGATTTTGAAATTATGTTTTCCCGAAAAAATTTTTCCGCGGTTGGGAGTGAAGACAGTCACTTCATTTTCAGATTTTGCCAATATTTCAGAAAAATCGCGGGCAACATTTCCTAGACCGCTTTTGTAGGGAGGAAAAACACAGATAATTTGGGCTATTTTCATGTCTTTAGTATAGACAATAAAAGCGTGATTTACAATAACCACGCCTTATCCTCTTTTCTGCAGAAAAAATGATTATTTATTTTCATCATTCAGAGATATTTCTCTAACTATTTTTGTTATGTCTTTTTCTATTTTTTCTAACTTCAATCTCAATCTGAATATGAAATAAAACAAAACTACAACCGCAATATAAATTAAAATATCAATGCCAGAGCCAGAAAAACCGAGGCCAGCAACAAGTCTGTCTACCCACTTCAGAGCAATAATCGCTCCGGCGGCCAAAATCCAAAAAATAAGCCAAAAGACAAATTCATTCGCCCCAATTTGTTTTTTCTGTTTTTGCCAAAAAAGCCGGGAGAGAAAAAAAGCGATTATTATTAAAGCAAGTATTTGCTGAAGCATTTTTTTAGTTTTAATTTATTAATCTGGATAGGATTAGGTCTTTTATGATTTTTAAACCGCCGCTAAAGCGCTGGCCGAAATTGTGATAAATTACGGTCACTGGTATTTCTTTTATCTTCAGATTATTTTCAAAAGATTTAGAAATTATTTCTGTATTGTGAGCCATGCCGTCCTGTTCTATTGTTATTTTTTTTGCTGTTTCAGAAGACATTGCCCGAAAGCCATTTTGAGGATCAGTTAAAGTAGCGCCGATGAATATCTTATTTACCAAATGAGCTAGGGGAATGATAATATGTTTTTTGAATTGGGGGAGATTTGATTTTTTTCCCAGAAACCTGGAGCCGAAAACAATGTCTGCTTCTCCTCTTACAATTGGTGAAACTATATCTTTTATTTCTTCGGCGAGGAATTGCCCGTCCGCGTCAAAATGAACAATTATTTCCGCTCCTTTGTTGAGGGCGTATTGGTTGCCGGTTTCCAGCGCTGCCCCCTGTCCGCGATTTATGATGTGGGATAAAACTACAGCGCCTTTTTCTTTTGCTAATTTTTTGGTTTCATCCTTTGAGCCGTCGTTTACAACTATAACTTCGTTAACATTTTTTTTAACTTTCTCTATGACTTCGGCAATAGTTTTTTCCTCGTTGTAGGCGGGAATTATACAAAATATTTTCATAAGTAATTTTTTGGAAATTATTCTTTCGTTACTCTCATTATTTCCTCAATCGTAGTTATGCCGTTTTTAGCTTTAATAAACCCATCTTCTATGATTGTGAGCATTTTTTGTTTTTCCGCTTCTTTTTTTATATCATTAGCTGTGCCTTTTTTCAAGATGATGTCCGCTACTTCTTCTGTTATCTCTAAAGTTTCATAAATACCGATTCGCCCCTTGTAGCCGCTGTTGTTGCATTTTTTACAGCCCTTGCCCCGATAAAAAAGAATAGATTCAAGGCCTTGTTTTGAATTAACAATCACTTTTTCTTCCGCTAAGGTTTCTAATATATTTTCAACTTTTAGATGTTTGTTTAATTCTTCAACGGCCTGTTTATCTAAATTATAACTTTGAATGCAGTTGGGGCAAATTTTTCTTACTAAGCGCTGAGCGATAATCAAGTTAGTGGTGGTTGCAATTAAAAAAGAAGGAATGCTCATATCGCTCAAGCGGGGTAGAGTGGTAACGGCGTCATTAGTATGGAGAGTAGAAAGGACTAAATGCCCGGTCATGGCAGAATGAACGGCGATTTCCGCCGTTTCCTCATCGCGAATTTCTCCTACCATTATAATGTCAGGATCTTGTCGCAATAAAGCGCGCAGCCCGGAAGCGAAAGTGAAGCCGATTTTCGGGTTTATTTGCGATTGATTCACCCTAGGCATCCGGTATTCAATCGGGTCTTCCACGGTAGAGATGTTTACTTCTGGAGTATTTAGAATATTAAGAATTGTGTAGAGGGTGGTAGTTTTTCCCGAACCAGTCGGTCCGGTGACCAAGATCATACCGTGCGGTTTTTTTATATTTTTCTTTACTATTTCAAAACTTCGAGGCTGAAAGCCCAGTTGCTCTAAATTTAAAATTTGAGCCTTTTCATTCAAAAGGCGCATGACGATTTTTTCTCCGTCAAAAGTCGGAATAATAGAAACACGGAAAGAAACCTTATATTCTTCTCCGGAAATTTTGAAGCGTCCGTCTTGAGGAAGGCGGTGCTCATCAACTTTCAGATTGGATAAAATTTTTATCCTGGCGATGATTCCTGTTTGGGTATTTTTGGGGAGAATCATGACATTATGAAGAATGCCGTCAATTCGATAGCGGACGATTATATCTTTTTCCTCTGGTTCAATATGGATATCGCTGGCTTCTTGAAAAATAGCGTATTCAAGCAGGGTATCAACAATTCTCACTACCGGCAGGTCTTCAGCTAATTTTTTTAAATCTTTTTCTCCTTCTTTGTTAGCCTCTCCTTTTTGTCCGCCTTTGGTTAAATAATCAAATTCGGCCTTCAGGCTTTTGTGATATTGTTTAAGATTGTCTTTGATGCTGTCCGGAGTAGTTAGGTATATTTTGGGGTTAAGGTTGGTTTTCTTTTTTATGAACTCAAAAATTTCCATGTCATCCGGATTCAGAGTGGCTATTTTAATTTCTTTATCATCGCCATCAAAAGCAATTAAATTATGAGTGGTAGCAATCGGTTCAGGAATATTCAAAAGAATATCCTTGCGGATAGTCTGCCCTTTCAAATTAACAAAAGGAACTTTAAAATATTGGGCAGCAGTTTCGTATAAAGAAAGGGGGGTGACGACTTTTTTTTCTATTAAGTAATTTTCTATTTTTTTCCCGCTATTTTCTGCTTCCTCGGCGAATTTATCAAAATCTGCTTCTGACAAAATTTCCGCTTTAGCCAGTATGTTTTTTATCTGTTTTCTGGATAACATATTTAATTTTAGCTAAGTTAATATATATAGCTATTATAACATATTTTATCGAACGAAAACAAATTAAAAGACCCAAGTTTATACTTGGGCCTTTGCGGTTCTGCTTTTCGCTTTCATATAGCGATTGCAAAACCGGAACCGGAAGGATCGATGCCGTCAAAACCCATATTTACCGTCGAGGAGAAGTTGCCGACAAACTCGTTCGCGTCAGCTCTGCCCTCCGTATTCGTCGACAAGTCGATCGTCATGTCCGCGGGATTGATCTGGTGGTTGCCGGTGGTTGCGCTGGTCATCGCCATGGCCGTCTGAGCCGTCGGAGCGGTAGTTATCATCGCGGCAGGGGTGTTACCGGTAACGGTATCCGATGGGATTTTGAATGTCGTCACCAGGTTGTCGATCTTGGAAGCGGTTTCGCCATATTCGCCCGGGAAGTTATATCCGGTGTTCAGGCCGGACGAGATCACGATTTTGAGCACATACGCCGTTGCCGAGGTAATTCCGCCTTTGTCGATACCGTTGACCGGGATCAGATACTTTAAAACCGTTGTCGCCGATTGCGCTTTTTCTCCACTGTAGTTGTTTCCCGTATTGATCGTCAGATTGTTGCCTTGGTCCGCGGTAGCGCTTGAATTACCGTTCGTCAAATTCGCCGCCGTGTTCGCCGTGTTCGCCAGGGTGTTTCCGATCGTCCTGGACGTCAGTGTGCTCGTTGACCAAGCCTGGACGTCATTCTTCTGCACGTAGATAACCTGATTTTCGCCGTTCGCTGTCAGACCGCTCGTCTTTGCGGTAGCGAAAGCGCTGGTTTCCATGGTTACGCTCGAGATCGCCACTGCCGACGAGGGCATGTCGGCGACCGTACTTGCCGAGACAAACGATACCATTGCGAGCATACACAGTATACCCGCCAGAATAAGGACTTTTTTCAACTGGGGCCTCCACTTCTTTTTTCGGAAAGGAGTTTTGAGATTCCAGAGTAATGTCTACTCATTTACCACCAAATACGATTTTTTATTTCATAGGCACCTCCGTAGATAGATTTTAATTGAAATGAACTTGCCTGTGGATAAGCCACAGGAAAAATATTATTATTTATAATAATACCCCAAAATAAAGATAAAATCAAGGAATTTTCTTATTATAAATTAAAATTGTCTTTTCGTCAACATATTCAAGTTTTAGCAAAAATATGGTAAGGTATCAGTAGATTTTACTTTATAATTTTATATTATAATATGTTGGATTTATCAAAGTTTTCTGAATATTTTTATTATTTGCGACAAAAATTTTCCGTAGTTTTTTCTTTTTTATCAGGGTTTCTTTTTATAAGGCTCTACTTTATTATACTTTTAGGCTTTAATTTATTCGTGTGGCTTCTCGTTTATCTTATTAACGGCAGTGTTAGCCAAGATCTAGTAGTTCTTCATTATAATGTTGACTTCGGCGTTGATTTAATAGGAGAGGTAAAGAGATTGTTTATAATTCCGGTTTTAAGTCTTATAATAATTTTAGCAAATGAAATTTTATTATTCGCTTTTTATCGCCGTAAAGATTTTAAATTTTTAGCCCATCTTTTTTTGGGGGCATCTTTATTGGTGAATCTTTTTTTGTTAATTGCTTTGGGAGCAATTTATTTAATAAATTTTAGTTAAAATTTAAAAAATATGCAGGAATTTTATATTATAAAGATTCTTTTTTTATCCACCTTAGCTTTTGTTTTTACTTTTGCTTGGACGCCGGCCCTTACCCATTTTCTCTATAAATATAATTTAGGGAAAAAAATCCGCGACAATGGCGCTACGCCAGTTTTCACTAAAATGCACGCCCATAAAGCCGGTACGCCGACTATGGGCGGAATTTTGATTTGGGCGACCGTTCTTTTTTTTAGCTTACTATTTTTTTATCTGCCAAAAATTTTTTCATTTGATGTTTTAGATAATTTAAATTTTTTATCCCGCAGCGAGACTTTATTACCTCTCGGGGCTTTAATAGCGACTGCTCTGGTTGGTTTATTTGATGATTGGCTGGATGTGCGAGGCAAGGGAATTTTGGGCGGCGGCGGCTTGAATATAAAACATCGTCTTTTTATATATACAATTATCGCTGTTATTGGCGCTTGTTGGTTTTATTTCAAATTAAATTGGACGGTTTTGCATATTCCTTTTTTAAATAATTTTGAAATCGGCTGGTGGTACATACCTTTTTTCATTTTTGTGATTGTAGCGACATCTTTTTCTGTCAATGAGATAGACGGCCTGGATGGTTTAGCCGGGGGGACGTTGCTTGCTTCTTTTTCTGCTTTCGGAGTTATAGCTTTTGTCATGGGCAGATACGATTTAGCCACTTTCTGCGGAGTAATTGTCGGTTCTCTTTTGGCATTTTTGTGGTTTAATATTATACCCGCAAGATTTTATATGGGTGATACAGGCGCGATGAGCCTTGGCGTTACTTTGGGGATAATCGCAATGCTTACTAATTATGTTATGCTTTTGCCGGTTATAGGATTTTTGTTTGTAGTTGAAGCCCTATCTCTCATTATTCAAGTTTGTTCAAAAAAATTTTTCGGGAAAAAAATTTTTCTTTCTTCTCCGATTCATCATCATTTAGAAGCTTCAGGCTGGCAGGAAGCTAAAATCGTTATGCGTTTTTGGGTAATAGCCGGAGTTACGGCCGTAATTGGCTTATTACTTTTTTTATTGGATAGAATGATGTAATTAAATTTTATTTGTTTGTTGGCATCAAAATTGTAGATTTAAGAATTATAGATTTCTTGTATGGCTACTTTGAAACAAAAGATTAATAATTTATTTAAACCCTTGGCTTCTGAGCACGAGGGTGACAAAAAATTAATTATCGCCGTCGGCGTTATTATTGTTTTTGGTCTGATAATGCTCTCCAGTGCTTCTTCTGTTAAGGCTTATACGCAGTTCAACAATAGTTATTATTATTTTATTCATCAGTTGCAGGGATTGTTTCTTGGACTAATCGGCTTTTATTTTTTTTCTCGCTTAGATTATCATTATTGGCGTAAATATGCTTTTGTTTGTTTGATTTTTTCCATCTTTTTACTGCTTTTAGTTTTTATTCCGGGGATAGCGGCTGATTATGGCACAGCTCGCAGTTGGATTAATGTTTTCGGCTACTCTCTTCAGCCCTCGGAATTAGTAAAGCTTTTTTTCTTGCTTTATTTAGCAGCTTGGCTTGAATCTCGTCAAAAAAGTTTAGATGATTTTTATCAAGGCACAGGTCCTTTTGTGGCGGTATTGGGAATAATCGCTTTGTTGATGATCTTGCAGCCGGACATGGGAACCCTGTCTATCATCGGATTGGTTTCTTTGATTGTTTATTTTGTGGGCGGAGGAAGAATAAAACATCTTTTTGTGATGAGTTTAATCGCCGTCATGGCTTTATCGGTAATAGTTTATTTGCGTCCTTATCAATTAAATCGTTTTAAGTGTTTAGTAGATTCCAGTTTTAGTAGTAATGATATTTGCTATCAGGTAAATCAATCATTGATAGCAGTTGGTTCGGGCGGTTTTTGGGGGCGGGGACTGGGGGAGAGCCGGCAAAAATTTCTTTATTTGCCGGAGGTAAATGGCGATTCTATTTTTCCAATTATTGCTGAAGAAACTGGGTTTATTTTTAGCGGTTTATTAGTAATATTATATATGTATATTTTTTATCGAGGCTATCTGATATCCAGACAAGCGCCTGATACTTTTGGAAAAATTTTAAGCCTAGGTATTGTTAGCTGGATTACTATTCAGGCTTGTTTAAATATAGGAGGTATGGTTAATTTGCTTCCAATGACCGGCGTTCCCTTGCCATTTGTAAGTTATGGCGGTTCAGCAATAATGTCTTCATTAATTGCTGTTGGGATATTAATAAATATTAGCAAGCAGACCAGAGAAATTTCTGCCAGCCGATAAAATTTAAAGATTTAAAAATGAGAGAAAACAAAAAACAAAAAATAAAAATATTGTTTACCGGAGGAGGAACTGGCGGATCGGTTTCTCCGCTTTTAGCCGTCTTTGACGAGTTAGAAAGTTATAAAGTTCATAAAGTTGAAAGTAAAAAGGAGTTTGAATATTTATGGGTGGGCACAAGATTTGGCCCAGAAAGAGAAATGGTTGAGAAGGCCGGAATTAAGTTTATAGCCATATCATCAGGAAAGCTGAGGCGATATTTTTCTATTCATAATTTTTTAGACCCGTTTAAAATTATTGCCGGATTTTTTAAGTCTTTACTTATAATTTCAAGATTCAGGCCCGATTTAATAATGACAGCCGGCAGTTTTTCGAGCGTACCGATAATTTGGGCAGGCTGGCTTTTAGGCGTTAAAATTTTAGTTCATCAGCAAGATGTCAGACCGGGACTAGCGAATAAATTAATGGCGCCGTTTGCAAATGTGATTACGGTGGCTTTTGAAGAGTCTTTAAAATATTTTGGAAAGAAGGCGGTTTGTACGGGAAACCCATGCGGATTTCCGATTGACAATTTTCGGTTGACGAATGACAAAATTTTTAAAAAATTCGGATTAAAGAAAGATTTGCCGGTTGTATTGATAGTTGGCGGAGGGACAGGAGCGGAGGGGATTAATAAATTGGTTTGGGGGAGTTTAGATGAGTTGACTAAAATTTCCCAAATTGTTCATATCACGGGAAAAAATAAAATAAAAGATAAAAAAGAAAAAATAAAAAATTATTTATTATTTGATTTTGTTGAGCATGATAAACTTATGTTGATTATGAAAATGGCGGATTTAGTGGTTTCTCGAGCCGGTCTAGGGTTTTTAACGGAGATTTATTTCTTAGCCAAACCGGCGATTTTGATTCCGATGCCGGACTCGCATCAGGAAGACAATGCCCGGGTTTTCAGCGAGAAGAAGGGAGCTATAATTTTAGATCAAATAGAATTGACGCCGGAGATTTTTAGCAGTAAGATAAAGGACTTATTGAATAATGAAAAATTGCGGTACGAATTAGGGAATAACGCGGGAAAGGTTATGAAAAGGGGGGCGAATGAAGAAATAATAAGAGTTGTTAACCTTTTGTTATTTGACCAATAATGACTATGGATTTATCCAAAATAAAAAAAATTTATATGATCGGCATCAAAGGCGTGGGGATGACAATGCTTGCCCAGTTTTTGGCTGCTAAGGATTTTTCTGTTTCCGGTTCGGATATTGGAGAAAAATTTATGACTGATGAAGTTTTGGCCAAGGCTGGGATTAAAGTCATAGAAGGTTTTTCCAAAGATAATATTCCGAAAGATGTTGATTTGATTATTTATTCCACTGCCTACAATGCTGAAAATAATTTGGAAGTAGATTCGGCTTTGGCCGGCAAAACAAAAGTCCTTACTTACGCGGAAGCTTTAGGGGAATTTTTTAATTCTCATTTTGGCATCGCTGTTATCGGTTCGCATGGAAAAACCACGACCACCGCTTGGCTTGGGTTTATTTTGAAAGAAGCCGGTCTGGATCCGAATGTTTTGGTTGGGTCAAGAGTCCCTCAATTTGACGGCGCGAGTTTGGCAGGCAAGTCTGATTATTTTGTAGCCGAAGTGGACGAATATCAAAACAAACTTCAGTATTTTCAGCCCAAAGGCGTAATTCTCAATAACATAGATTATGACCATCCGGATTTTTTTCCGACCAAACAGGATTATGAAAATGTTTTTTCTGAATTTATAAAAAAAATTCCGACGAAAGGATTTTTAATCGCTAATTTTGACGATGCCAGTGTCCGTAAAATTGCCGGTCTGCATTGCCGGGGAAGAGTCATAAGCTATGGGATAAACGAGGTCGCTGATTATATTGCTTATGATATAAAACAGCAGGGAGACAGGCAATATTTCAGAGTAAAGTTTGGCGCGGATAATGAGGAGATAGAAGGTGCGCGCGAGGATATTCTGGGAGATTTTTCTATTCAGCTTTCCGGCCGCCATAATATTTCCAATGCTTTGGCGATAATTGCCGCCAGCATAGAATTGGAAATTCCTTTGAATTTAATCAGAACTTATTTGGAGGAATTTTCCGGTACTGCCCGCCGTATGCAAATTTTAGGGCAATTTAATGGCGCGACTATTATTGATGATTATGCTCATCACCCGACGGAAATAGAAGCCACCCTGGAAGGAGCCAGACAGAAATATAAAAATAATAAAATAATCGTAGTTTTTCACCCCCATACTTTTACTCGCACCAAGGCCTTGCTTGATGAATTTTCTAAGAGTTTTGGCAAGGCGAACGAGGTGATAGTCCTTGATATTTATGGGTCAGCTCGGGAAAAACAAGGGGGAGTAAGCAGCCAAGATTTGGTGGAAAAAATCAAAGAGAATAGCAACGCGTCTGCCCGTCATATTTCTACTCTAAATGAATGTGAAAAATATTTGCGGGAAAGGGCAGCAAGAGGAGATGTTGTTATTTTAATGGGCGCCGGTGATGTTTTTCGCATCGGGGAGAATTTACTAAAAGAATGAAATTATAAATATTTCTAAAAACAAAAAAACGCTCGGGTAATCCGGGCGTTTTATTTTTTGTATCTTTCAAGGCGTGAATTTCATTCCGATATTAAACATCGGGTTCGCATCCTTCGTGCTGTAATCCGTTCCAACCAGCCATGTGAAATTTTTATTAATTGGCTGGGAAAAGCTGATTCCCGGAATATGATCCGGTTCATTTTCAAAGAAATGGAGAAGTGTGTAGCTCAATACAATCGGTTTCACCGAAAAGTAAATCGCGTTGAGAGCGAAAAAAAATCTCGGCCTTTCCATTTTCGGTTTTCCGGTTTCTCCGAACATCCACCCGCCCCAGTGGATGGTAGAAACGCGCCAGAAAGTAAAATCAACTTCAGGGGCGAACCAGGGCGCGTTCTGTTGCAGACCGCAGGTGGCGAGAATGTTCGTGTGCGGGAAAGAATACCCGAATTTTGTATTTACACGAACATTATTCATTGATGTCGTAAATACTTTGTTTTTGGATTTGAAACTAATTTTGGTATCAAAGCTTGAGAAAAATGGATTTTTGCCGTTATAATACTCGAATTTCGAAAATTTCAACTCCTCGGCTTGGGAGCCATAGACAGCTGTGAAAGGCGCGAGAATGGAAATAAACACAACAAACCATTTCATGGACACATCTCCTTTTTATAAAAAGTGCGTTCGTTTTTGATTTAATATTAAATTTAAGCATAAGTAAGGTGTGTAGTCAAGACTGGATTTTTCTGTTGTAAAATAAAAAAACGCTCGGGCAATCCGGGCGTTTTGTGTTTTTTATTAAATTTGTTTTGTCTCCGTGAAGTTTCTCAGAATCATTTCGAGCTTTTGACGATTCTCTTCGCTCATTTCGCACATGGGCGATCGGAAAACCGGTTTTTCTCCGAAAATATCCGGAAAGAGAATGCTCAGGGCGGTTTTGACCGAGATCGGATTGTTTTCAATAAACATCGCTCTCATTACTCCCAGCAGCCGGTAATGCCAGTCGGAGGCAATTTCCATTTCGTCTTCCTGCGCGCTAAGAATAAACTGTTTCATCTCGCTCGGAAAGACATTGGAAAGAACGGAGATAACTCCGTCTCCACCAAGGGCCATGAGCGGGAAAGTGAGATTGTCATCTCCAGAAAGAACAGTGAATCCGTCGGGGCGGAGTCTGACAACATCCATGAGCTGGTTGAGGTCGCCGCTCGCCCATTTTAGGCCATGAATAGTTCCTTCCTCTGCCAGTTCCAAAATCGTTTCAACCGACATTTGTATGCCGGTGCGACTGGGAATGTCATAGGCTACAATTGGCAAGCCAATTTCAGCTATTCTGCGAAAATAGTCTTTCTGGCCGGCCGGAGTCGGCTTGTTGTAATAAGGAACAACTGCCAAAACTCCGTGTGCTCCGACCGTCTTGGCTCGTCTCGTGAGATAAATAGCTTCCGTCGTGCAGTTTGAACCAGTGCCGGCCAAAACGCGGACTCGGCCGGCGGTTAATTCTGAAACATACTTTATAACATTGATATGTTCGTCTCTGTCGAG